>CAZUHK010000075.1:0-13867 GCA_964620345.1 uncultured Planctomycetaceae bacterium | reverse complement strand
CCCGGCGCGAGACGGTGCTGGGCAAGACCCATCGCGACACCGTGACCGCCCGAGCCGACCTGGCCGCGGTACACCTGGCCGCCGGTCGGTACGACCAGGCCCAGCGACTGTGCGAACAGGTGCTGACCGAGCGCCGCGCCGCGGCCGGCGATACCGCCCAGCCCACGCTCGCGGCGATGGTGCAACTGGCCGGCGTGCGCCGCGCCCGGGGCGATCAGATCGAAGCGCTCTCGCTGCTCGAGCAGGCCCTGGCCGGCCAGCAACGCCTGCTCGGCCAGGCCCACCCCGACACGCTGGCCACCCGAAACAACCTGGCCAACGTCTACTGGACCGTCGGCAACTTCGACGCCGCCCGCACCCACGCCGAACGCGCCGTCGAACGCTACCGCACGACGTTCGGCCCGGCCCACCCCGACACGCTGCTGGCGATCAACAACCTCGCGCTGGTCTACCTCGCCACCAGCGAGTACGCCGCGGCCGCCAACGCCTGGCAGATCGCCATCCAGTTCGCCAACGCCGAGCACGGCCGGGCGCACTGGATCACCCACCTGCTGCGCAACAACCTCGGCTGGCTGCTGCGCGACCTGGGCCGGGCCGAACAGGCGCTCGCGCTGATCGCCCCGGCGCACGAGGCGTACGTGAAGCAGTTCGGCCCCGACCACCCGCGCACGCTCGCCATCGAGAGCAACCTCGCGATGGCCAAGCTCCAGCTCGGCCGCACCGACGAAGCCCGCACGCACCTGACCCGCGTGCTCGAGCAGCGCCGCGCGCAGCTCGGCGATGAGCACGTCGACACCGCCACCGCCGCGTATCGCCTGGCGCGGGTGTACGGCCGCGTCGGCCAGATCGATCGCGCCCGGGCGCTGTGCACCGAGGCGATGATCAGTCGCGACCGCGCGCTGGGCCGCGACCACCCCGAAACGCTCAAGGCCCTGAACCTGCGCATCCGCCTGGCGCTGGCCGAGGACGACGCCCAGACCGCCGACACCTGGAGCCGGCGTCTGATCGACGCGGCGCGCACGCGCCTCAAGGAAGACGACCGCTGGTTCGGCGAACACCTGCTGACCGTCGCGATGTGCCACGCCGCGGCCGGCCGCGACGACCAGGCCCGGCAGGGCTTGGAACAGGCCCGCCAAGTGCTCGCCAGGCGCCTGGGTGAAGACCACCCGCGCATCGACGAGGTCGACCAGCACCTCGGGCAACTCGCGGTGAATCGTTAGCTCGCCTGGGCCGGGGCGACCCAGACCAGCACGGCGGTCGCGTCGTCGTTCAGCGGTTTGCCGCCGGCGTGCTTGTTGACCGCGCGGAAGATGGCCTTGAGTTCATCGCCGACGCGCTTGACCCGCGCCACGGCGCGCAGCACGCCTTCGAGGTCGAATTGTGCGTGCTGGTCCTCGCCCTCGGCGGCCGGGGCGGTCTGCTCGACGATGCCATCGCTGACCACCAGCACCCGGTCGCCGTCGACCAGCTCGACGGTGGCGGTTTCGTATTGGGCGTCTTCCATCTCGATGCCGACCAGCGGGCCGCCGGCGTCGGCCAGGCGCTTAAGCTGCACGTGCGGCGGCTGGCCGCTGAGCAGGAAGCCATAGCCGTGGCCTGCGTCGACGTATTCGAGCGTGCGGCTTTCGTTGTCGATCACGCCGACCCACAGCGTCATGAACAAAGCGCCCTCGGAGCGATCCTGCATGTACTGGCTGAGTCCCGCGACGACCTGCGTGAGGGAGCGGCCGGCCTGGAGCGCGGCGCGGATGTAGCCCTGGGCCGCGGTCGTCCAGATCGACGCGGCCACGCCCTTGCCGCACACGTCGCCCAGCACCACGGCCACGCGGCGGTCGTCCAGCGGCACGATGTCGAAAAAGTCGCCGCTGAGGCCCCGGCCCGGGCGGTTCTCGCCGACGCAGCGCACCGGCCCGCACTGCTGTTCGCCGGCCGGCAGCACCCATCGCTGGGCCACGGCCGCGGCCGAGAGGTCGGCGTTGATCCGCTCGTACCGAAGCTGCATGTCCTGCCGCCGCAGGTTGGACCAGGCCAGCGCCGCCAGCCGCCCCACGGACACGGCGAACTCCGCGGCGCCGGCCGCGGCGGCGCCGGGCTTGCCATCGCTTTCGCGGTGGTCCAGGTACAGATAGCCGCTGACCGTCTGGCCGATCAGCAGCGGCACGCAAACCGCCTCGGTGATGCCAAGGTCCACCACGCTTTGGGCCGTCACCGCCTGCTCGGTCTGGCGCGACAGGCACACCGGTTTGCCGGCGCTGGCGTTTTCGATCAGCGATCGGCTCAGCCGGGGCGTGCCATCGGGCATCAGCGCCGCGCCGCGCTGGGCGATCACCTTCACGCTGCCGTCGGCTTCGAGCGGCCCGAGAAACGCGATGTTCGCAAAGCCCGTCCCGTCGCCGGTGGTTTCCACCACCACCTCGGCGATCTGCTCGACCCGCTCGGCCTGGCCGAACCGCTCCGAACCGCTCAGCAGCAGGTCCAACTGACGCAGGCGGAACACGTGGTCGGGCGCCAGTTGCACCGGGCGGATCGCCGACTCGCTCGGCGACTGCATCACCGTCTGCACGATCGGGTGCGGGGCGTTGGCGTCGGCGCGCTGCTTGTCCACGATGAACGCCCACGGCCGCAGCTCCAGGCAATCACCGACGGCCAGCGGGTAGCGCCGCTCGCCGGTGAGCTTCACGCCGTTGAGGTAGCTGCCATGGCGGCTGTTCTGGTCGATGTAGAACCACGTGCCGCCGTCGATCGTCTGGTCGAACTCGAAGCGGCCGTGGTTGCGCGAGACGTAGTCGCTGCCTTCGAGGGGCAGGTCGCGGGCGGCGGCGCGGCCGACGGTCAGCGGCCCCGGCGGCTTGAGTTGCAAGGTGACCGCTGAAGGCCCGGCGACGGACGTCAGCGGCACGTTGGTCTGCGGCGGGTGTTCGTCGGCGGCATCGGCGCGGCCCAGCTTCAGCAGCCGCGCCATCGCCGTGGCGTTCATCGCCGCGGTCGTCTTGCCGGTCACGGGTTTGGGTTCGTTCATCGTCGCCTCACGCCGGTTGTGTCGCGCTGCAGCTCGGCCATGAGCTGCGCCAGTTCCTGGTCGATCTGCGAATCGTCGTCCACCATCTGCCGCAGCCGGCGGCGGATGATCTCCGCGAACCGCCGACGCACGGTGAGCACCATGTTCGCCGCCTGCTTCATCGTTGCCAAGTCGTGCTGCTCGCACAACGCCTGGTACGACGGGGCCGCGCCCCCGTCCCGCAGCGGCTCGACGATGCGCCGCTCGAACAGCCGCCAGTGCACCGCCAGGCCGTCGGCGGCGCACGCGGCCCGGCACTGCTGCAGCGCCGCGTCCAGCAACTGCGCCACCCAGGCGCGGACGAAGGCCCGGTCGGCCGGCTCACCCTCGCGGTGCATCGCGATGAACTGGGTCTCGGCCGCGTCCATCGACACCAGCCCCGCGGCCGGGCGACGCCGACGCGCCTGGGACCGGCGGTGTTCATCGCGCGCGAAGTTTTCCAGGGCGGTGTACAAGAGCGACCGAAACCGCCCCTGACGTCGGTCGGCACGGCCGATCAGGTCGCGCTCCAACACCACGTCGGCGAAAAAGCCCTGCGTCAAATCGCTCGCCTCGTGCTCGGGGTGACCCTTGGCACGCAGGTATACGTAAATGGGCTTCCAATACTGCCGGGCGAATGTCTCGATCGCCTCGCGGCGCGTCGCGGCGTCGTCGGCCTGCGTCGCCGCCAGCAGTTCCCAGGCGGTGGTTTGCATCTCGCCGGCCAAATCGATCCCGCCCGTTGTACAGGTCACTCGCCCGCGGCCCTCGACCGAGGGGCACTATAGCACAGCTACCTGAGGCGCTTGACCCAACGGGTGAACTTCTTCTGGATCGGCGCGGTCGGGCCGAACGCGGCGACAAAGTCCTCGTGCAGTTGCTCGGCCGAGCGTTCGCCCGGCGGCAGATTCACCGCCGCGTCGAGGTACTGGCGCAGCTCATCGCGGTGATAGCGGAACAGGTAGCCGAACAACGCCCAGCCCTGGTTGTAAATGAGCATGGCCTGCTGCTGATCCTCGGCGGGGACGCGGGTGATCGTGACGAACTGGTCGAGCGGCACCATCGCCCCGCCGTCGCGGATGTGCTGCTGCAGCGCCGCGCGGCGCAGGTCGTTGGGGTGCAGCGGGCCGAACGACTTGGCCGGGTTGTCGGTCTCGAAGTTGGTCGCCAGGCCCTCGCTGATCCAGAAGGGGTAGCGTGTGCCGCGGGCCTGCAGGCGGGAGTTGAACGCGAGCTGATGCACCGCTTCATGCACGGTCTTGGAGGCGTTGCCGAGCTTGGCCAGGGCTTCGTGGCGATTGCGATACCAGGTGAGCTGTCGCGTGGTCTGGTCCAGCTCGCGGCGGAGCTGGGCGACGATCGCGTGGTTGCGCTCGTTGCGGATGCGGTCGCGCAGCTCGTCCACTCGCTGTTCGAGCTGCTGCTTCTTCTCGACGACTTGCCGAAAGATCGGCGAATCGCGATCGTCGAAGTAGACGATGCGGTTGGTGCGCGTCGAGTAATACCCGGCGGACCAGCCCATCTTCGCGTTGTCGACCTTCAGCGCGTAATCGACGTAGTCCCGGTGGCTGTTGAACAGGATGCAGACCAGCCGCTGGCGCAGCGGCAGCGGACGGAAGTCGACGCGGCGGAAAGTGGCGTAGTAGACATCGTGCGCCTTTTCGAGCAGGCCGGCGCGCGTGCGGGCCCAGCGCTCGTCGGTGTCGAAGAGGATGATGAAGTGGCGCGTGAGATGCATGCGCATGGCGGGAAAGTCCTGCTTGAGCGCGGCGATGCGATCGTCTTCAGGCGGCAGCTCGGTGGTGTCGGCGATCGCGACCCAGCGTTCGTAGGCGCGCCGATGGTCGGGCTGGAGTTCGAGCACCCGGGCGTACAACGCCGCGGCCTGTTGCTCCAGATCGCTCTGCTCGGCCCACGCGGCCAGGGCCATGCGGCCGTCCACATCATCCGCGGCCAGCGCGTCGCGCTTCTGCACAAACGCCACCGCGTGCTCCGACCCGGCCGCCGCCGCGCCGGCCACGCCGATCAAAACGATGCTCAGTGCGTTCGCGATGCCTCGCATCGGCATGTTCTGGCTCCTTCGGCCTCGACCGCCTTGGTTAATCAGGCCAGCGCCACGATCGGACGGTTCATCATATCGCGCCGTTGGCGTGACATTCGGTGATTTGGCCGATAAGGTTGAATCGAGCAATCACCCGGCACACTGGATCACACAGATGGTCAAGCTCATGCTCATCACGATCGCGATCACGCTGCTGATCGGCCTGGGCGCCGGGTGCGAGCAGCGCGTCGTGCGCGAAAGCTACAGCCCGTACACCGGCATCTCGACCAAGCCCTTGGATTACCGCACACCGGACTCGAACGTGCAGAGCGGACCGAACGATAATCAGAACTTCCTTGACGATGCGTGGGACGCGATGTTCGGCTGGATCAAGCGGGACAAGCCGACCACCCAGCCCACGCCCTCGCCGTCGCGCAGCTTCGATCCGATCTGGATCGACGAGCGATAGCGGATCGCCCGCGCGGCCGGGCGGGCGGGTTCGATCAATACGCTTCAAAGAACCGCGTGTGCGTGCCGTTGGCGGCGATGGCGGCCCTGACCGGCTTGCCGCAGCGCGGGCAGGCGCCCGCGTAGGCGTCGCCGGCGCGGTTGCGGTAGATGCGGCTGTACGCCCCGCAACATTTCCAGTGCACGCTCAGCCACGGCCGACCCCGCAGCGCGGCGTTGACCGGCTGGACGTGCGCGTCGCGCGAACCGGCCAGACCGTCGATGTCCACGATGTAATCTTCGTGCGGGCTCACGCAAAAGAGTATCGGCAAGCGGCGGGGGCGATGTTCAGCCGTGGCTGGCAGAACCGACGAACCCTACGATGAGGCGATGACGCACGAGCTGGCCGGCCAACGCGCGGTGGTGATGGGCCTGGGCCGCTTCGGCGGGGGCGTGGGCGTCGCCCGCTACCTCGCGCGGTGCGGGGCGAAGGTGACCGTGACCGATCGGCTGGATGAAGCGGCGCTGCGCGATTCGATCGAGAAGCTGGCCGACCTGCCGATCGACTTGCACCTGGGCGGGCACGTCGAGAAGCACTTCACCGACGCCGACCTGATCGTGGTGAATCCCGCGGTCGATCCGCGCGACAACCCCTACCTCGCCGCGGCCCGGCAGGCGGGCGCGCGGCTGAGCAGCGAGATCGGCCTGTTCATCGACGCGGCGTGTGCCGGCCCCGGGCGGCTGCGCACCATCGGCGTGACCGGCACCGCGGGCAAATCCACCACCGCCGCGATGATCGGCCACATCCTCCACAGCTCACGCAGGCACCACCGCACCAACGCCCCGCGGGTGTGGGTCGGCGGCAACATCGGCCGCTCGCTGCTGAACGAGCTTGACGCGATCGGCCACGACGACTGGATCGTGCTGGAGCTGTCGAGCTTCATGCTCGAGTCGATCGACGACTGGTCGCCGCACCTGGCGGTGGTGACCAACATCGCGCCCAACCACCTGGATCGGCACGGGCACATGGCCGCCTACGTGCGGGCCAAGCAGACGATCCTCCGCCACCAGCGCCACGACGATCGGACGGTGCTGGGCGCGGGCGTGCACGACTGGCGGTTCGTCACGCCCGCGGTGTGCGTGTGCGAGGACGAGCCGCTGGACACGCCGCTGGCCGTGCCGGGCGAGCACAATCGGTTGAACGCGCGCCTGGCCGTGGCCGCGTGCGATGCGCTGGGCGTGCCCCGGCCGGTGGCGGCCGAGGCGCTGCGCGACTTCGCGGGCCTGCCTCATCGCCTGCAACTGGTGGCCGCGCGCGACGGCGTGGGGTTCTGCAACGACTCGAAGGCCACCACGCCCGCGGCAGCGATGCTTGCGATCGACAGTTTTCCCGCCGGCTGCGTGCATGCGATCCTCGGCGGCGCGGACAAGCGCGTCGACCTGGCCGCCCTGGCCGAGCACGCGGCGCGGCGCTGCGCGGGGATTTACACCCTCGGCCAGACGGGCGACGCGATCGCCGACGCCGCCGGGCACGGCGCGAAGGTGCATCGCTGCGGGACGCTCGAATGCGCGGTGAACACCGCCGCGGCGAGGGCCCGACGCGGCGAGGTGGTGCTGCTGTCGCCCGGCTGTGCTTCGTGGGACCAGTTCGACCACTACGAACAGCGCGGCGAGCGCTTCGTCGAGCTGGTTGCGGCCGCCGCGTCGCGCTAAGCGGTGTCGGATGACGCGGCCCGAATCCGCTTGGCGGCCTTGGACGCGAACATGCCATCGGCGATCAGCTTGATCGCCACCAGCAGCGTCACCACGCCCAGCGTCCACAGCACAATGACCACGCCCAGCGGCGCCTTGCCCTGCCCCGCCGCGGGCGTGACCATCGCGTTGACACCCTCGACCTGGCTGTAGCGGTCGATCACGCTGCCGGTCGGGTCGATCGCCTCGAAGGTACGGGTGTCGCCGTCGATCGTGACCCACCAGAAAAAATTAGTCTGCGCCGCGTGCGCCAGGTACCACCGTCCGCCGTTCCACCAGCTTCCCGGCGCCTTGGGTCGGCGGGTCTCGCCCAGCGCGTAGCCGCCGTCGCCTAAGTACACCACGCCCAGCGGATCGATCCGGCCGTCACGGATCGGATGAGTGCGCTTCATCGTGTGGTCGTGATGCTCGAAGCAGATGTCCACGCCGTGCTTCTCGAACACCGGCACCCACACCTCGCGGATGTGGCGGTTGGGCGGGTTGATCGGATGGCGCGCCGCCGGCCAGGCCGGCACATGGTACACGCAGAATACGTGCGTCTGCCCGGCCCGCACGGCCAGCGTCTTCTCAAGCCAGTCGAGTTGCTCGCCCTCCAGGCCGTGCGTGTGATTGGTGTCGAGCGCGACGATCGACAGGTATTCGCCGAAGTCCAGCACGCCGCGCCCGTCGGTGCCGGGGAAGGCGAACAGGTCGTAGTAGAACAGCACCTCCGACGGTGGCCGACCGTGCCCGCCGTTGGGCACCTCATGATTGCCGATCGTGGTGACCAGCGGCACCATTCGCCCGTCGGGCGTGATCATCGTCTGCTGCCACAGCGCGAAGAAGTGGGCCCAACTGCCCGCGCCCTCGGGCACGCCGTTGTCGTGCGCGATGTCGCCGCCGAAGATCACGAAATCCGGGTCGCGCTGGGCGACGAGCTTGTTCATCCGCACGAACAGCTCGCTGTCGCGCAGCACATCGCCGCTCTCGACAAAACGGATCGGCCGCGTCGGCTCGGCGGGCATGGTGCGAAAGCGGTTATCGCGCTCCTCGCCGGCCACGCGAAAGGTGTAGGCCGTGTCCGGCTCAAGGCCCGTCAGCTCGACGGTGTGGATCAGGTAATCGCTGTGCTTCATCGGCCGGCTGGTCCCCTCGACGGCTTTCTGACCGACCACGCCGATCACATCGGCCTCGTGGTACTCGACCCGGCTCGCCGCCCGCGGGTCGGCGCTCAGCCAGTGCACGGTCATCGTCGTCGTCGGGTCGCGCTGCCAGGTGAGGTAGATCATCGGGCCCTCATCATCTGGCGCGGCGGCGCAAGCGCCCGCTAATACAGCCAGGCACGCGGCGGTCAGGATGGGCTGTCGAAATATCATGGTTAATCGTTGCCTCGGTGAGCGTCGGGGCGCATGGTAGCATCAGTCCAAACCGCACCCCGGGGTCCGGCTTCAATGATTTTTTCCCGCCGCGCCATCGCGCACGACGGACGAACAGCCGATATACTCTGCAACTCAACCGACCTCGCCTCCGATCCGTCGGGCGGCCGACCCGCGTCGCCCACCCACACGAATCGCAGTTGAGCAACGTTGTTTCGCTCAAACCGGTAACACCGCGGTGTCATCGCGGCCGGCCCGAGCGAACCCCCGCCGCCCCGGCATCGCCCGGGCCGATCGCGGGCGCACTCGGACCCGTCGCCCGCGGATCAGCCGATCCTCGAAAGCCGGTTCCACCACGGGGCTTTGGCCCACGGCGCGATCAGTGCATCGCCCCGCGGCCGGGTCCGGAAAGTTGTTGTACATGAAGTTTGCCGACCTGCGACTCAGCCGCGCCCTGCTGGACACCATCGCCGCCGAGGGCTACCACACCGCCACACCGATTCAGGCCAAGACCATCCCCGCCATCCTCGACGGCCGCGACGTGCTGGGCTGCGCCCAGACGGGCACGGGCAAGACCGCCGCGTTCGCCCTGCCGCTGCTGCATCGGCTCGCGGAGGCGCATCACGGCAAGGGCCGGCGCCGGGCGCGCACGCTCGTGCTGGCGCCCACGCGCGAGCTGGCCGAGCAGATCGCCGACAGCTTCAAGACCTATGGCCGCAAGCTCGAGCTGCGCGGCACGATGGTGTTCGGCGGCGTGGGCCAGGGACCGCAGGTCGATGCGCTGCGCAAGGGCGTGGACATCGTGGTGGCCACGCCCGGCCGCCTGCTCGACCTGATCAACCAGGGCCATTGCGACCTGTCGGGCATCGAGTACCTGGTGCTCGACGAAGCCGACCGCATGCTCGACATGGGCTTCATGCCCGACATCAAGCGGATCATCTCGCACCTGCCGGGCAAGCGTCAGACGCTGCTGTTCAGCGCGACGATGCCCGATGAGATCCGCAAGCTCGCCGCGGCGCTGCTGCACAAGCCGGTCGAGGCGACGATCGCCCCGCAATCGCCCGCGGTCGAGCGGATCGCGCAATCGGTTTACCACGTGAGCAAGACCGAGAAGCCGGCCCTGCTGGCGCGCCTGATGGACACGCTGCCGGTCAGCCGGGCGATCGTGTTCACGCGGACCAAGCACGGCGCCGACCGCGTCGTGCGCCAGCTCAAGCGAGGCGGGACGGTGGCCGAGGCGATCCACGGCAACAAGAGCCAGAACGCCCGTCGCCGCGCCCTGGGGCGGTTCAAGGACAACGCGGTACACGTGCTGGTGGCGACGGACATCGCGGCGCGCGGCATCGACGTGGACGACATCTCGCACGTGTTCAACTACGACCTGTCGCGCGAGCCGGAGAACCACGTGCACCGCATCGGCCGCACCGCCCGGGCCGGCGCCGAGGGCGCGGCGATCAGCTTCTGCGACGCCGATGAACTGCCGCACCTGCGCGCGATCGAGAAGCTGCTGCGGACGAAAATCCAAGTGATCGGCGCCGAACCGGACTTCGCCCGCGCCACCCGGCCGGCCAAAGCCAAACACCCGGCGAGGGCCGCGGCCCAGAAGTCCGGCGAGCCCGGCGGCGGCAAGAAGCGCCGACGCCGCGGCCCCGGCGCCTCGGCCAACCACCCCGGCGGCTCGCGCAGCGGCCGAACCGGCAAACCACGCGGCGGCCCCCGCCGCGCCAAGCGCGCCGCGCAATGACCCCAAACCCACGGAGCCCGGCCATGACCCAAGCGCCCGTTTCGCTCGACCCGGCCGGCGTCGCACCGGCCGAGCTCTCGCCGGCCCAGATCCGCCAACGCCTCGCGCCCTTTCGCCGGGCCTCGGCCGCGGCCGCGACGTGGCAACTGCTCTCCACATTCGCCGCGTTTATCACACTGGGCGTCGCGATGTGGTTCGCCCTGCACGTCGGCTGGTGGCTGTCGATGCTCATCGCCCTGCCGACCGCGGGCATGATGGTGCGACTGTTCATCTTCCAGCACGATTGCGGGCACGGCTCGTTCTACCGTTCGAACGCGGCCAACCGATGGGTCGGCACGGCCCTGAGCTTGTTCACCCTCACCCCTTACGAAGACTGGCGGGCCGACCACGCCCTGCACCACGCCTCCTCCGGCGACCTCGACCACCGCGGCGATGGCGACGTGCACACGCTGACCGTCGATGAGTACAACCGACTGTCGCCCCGGCGGAAGCTCGGCTATCGGCTGTACCGCCATCCGCTGGTGATGTTCGGGCTGTTCCCCACGCTGCTGTTCTTCGTGCAGTTCCGCTCCACCCGCCACATCCCCCGCACCGCCACGCGCCAACGCCGAAGCGTCTGGATCACCAACATCGGCCTCGCGGCGATCGCCACCGGCGGGTCGCTGCTGATCGGCCCGGGAACGTTCTTCGCGCTGTACCTGCCCATGGCCATCATCGCCGCGACGATCGGCGTGTGGATGTTCTTCGTCCAGCACCAGTTCGACCCGACCTACTGGCAACGCCACGAGCAGTGGAACCGCGTGCACGCCTCGCTTCAGGGCAGCAGCTACTACCGCCTGCCCGCGGTGCTGCGGTGGTTCACCGGCAATATCGGCCTGCACCACATCCACCACCTCGACAGCCGCATCCCCAATTACCGCCTGCAGCGATGCCTCCAAGCCAACCGCGATCTGCTCGACGTACCCCCGCTGACCGTGCGCGCCAGCTTCCGCTGCGCCCGGCTGAAGCTGTGGGATGAAAAGACCCAGCGGATGGTCGGCTTCAGCGCCGCGGCCGCCGCCGGGGCCTGAGCCACACGAACAACCCGACCGCGCCAAACACCACCGCCGCGCCCGGCTCGGGCTCGGCCAGCGCGCTGAGCGACGCGATCAGTGCCGGTGACGTGGCGCCGACGGTCTGGCCGAAGTTGGCCAGCACCGCCTGCGCGTCGAGCGCATCGATCACGCCGTCGCCCGTGAAGTCGCCGCGGCGCCAGCCGCCGGCCGAGCCGAAGTTCGCCAGCAGCGTCGAGGCGTCCAGGCCGTTGATCGTGCCATCGAGGTTCGCATCGCCGACCAGCGCGATGGTGATGCTCACCGCGTTGGTCGCGTAGGTCACCGCCGCGGCCGCGTCGAGGCCGGCGATCGATTCGAGCGTCAGGCCGGTGATGGCATCGAACCGACCGGCCAGCGAGCCGGTGGTCGTCAGCAGGTCGAACACCGCGCCAAAGCCCGGCGCGAAGCCATCGTCGAATCGCAACGCCAGGGTGCCGGCCAGCGCGGCCGAGCCATCAATCGTCAGTCGATCGTGCCCATTGTTGGCGACATCCGCGGTGAGCGTACCGGCGGGCAGTTGCTCGAAATCGCCCAGCAGCGACAGCGTGCCGGTGGCGTCGGGCTCGCCGGGGTCGAGCGTGCCGGCGTTGGTGGTGGCGGTGGTCGCCGCGAGCGTGCCTTCGCCGCCGACGATGCCGCCGGGTTCGATCGACAGCCCGTGGGCGACGGTGAGCGTCGCGCCGCCGAACACCGCAAACCGCATGTCGCCGGTCGTGCCGCGCACCGTGAGCGTGTCGAGCGCCTGGTCAGCCGCGACTTGCGCGGTGCGCGGCGCGGGCGAGACATCGTTGTCGACCACCGCCTGCCAGTGCGGTTCGGGCAGGCCCATGGGCGCCCAGTTGGCGGCGATGTCGAACCGGCCGACCGCGGCGTTGGCGTGCCACCGCCGCGCGGCGGTGCCCAGCACGGCATGGGCCGCGACCTCGCCGAGCACGGCATGCGCCGCGCCCGTCGGGTGCACGTCGTCCCAGAACAGGTACTGGTCTTCGTTGGGCACGCCGGCGATCGCCTGGCCGGTCACGTTGCTCAGCCCGAACGCCGCGGGCTCGGCCAGCAGTTGATCGAACATCCGCGCGATGTCGAGCGGGATGATTTCAACGCCGAGGTTGGCGGTCAGCGTGTCCAGCCGCGCCGCGAGCTGAGCGTTGAAGCTGAGCGTGAGCGCATCGAAGCCCGCCTCGTTCGACCCGCCGACGTACCGCGGCGTCTGGCCCAGCCGCGGCAGGTTGGGCACGACAAACCGCGCCGCGCCCGCATTGGCCAGCTCGGTGACGTGCGCCGCGAGATCCGCGACGGGCACCGACACATCGGCACCCAGGTTGCCCAGCAGATTGTTCGCCCCGCCCCAGACGACGAACAGTTCATCGACCCCCGGCGCGGCGTCGTCGAAGTAAAACTCGATCTGCAACCCGACGTTCGGAATGATAACGTTGTTGCGACCACCACCGGTCTCGGCACCACCATGAGCGTAGTTCCGCCCGCCGGCGCGGCTGTGCACCAGCCCGCCCAGCCCCAGCTCGGCAGCCATCGCCTCGGCCCACACCGGCCCGTTGCTGAATCGACCGTTGAAATAGTCGCCGCCCGGCACGAACCCGAACGATGCCTGGTTGACGTTGCCCACATCGGTCAAGCTGTCGCCGAACAGCACCAGCCCGCTGGGCACCTGCCCCGGCGCAGCGGCGGCGGCAAACAGCACGACGACCAACACCCACGTCCAACGCACCACGGCAAGCTCCCTGCGGCTGCCGTGATTGTAGCCGACCGGGCGCGCGGGGCGATCCAACCGGCGACGCGGTCGCCGCCTCGTTCGTTTACTCCTCGATCGCCTCGGCCTCGACGGTTTCGCGGCCCCTGGTGAAGGTGAAGCTCTTGCCTTCAACATCGACGTCGATCGTGTCGCCGGGGGCGAAGTCGCCGGCCAGCAGCTTCGACGCCAGGGGGTTTTCGATCCGCTGCTGGATCACGCGCTTCAGCGGGCGGGCGCCGAACGTCGGGTCGTAGCCCTCCTCGGCGACCAGCGCCCTGGCCGCGTCGCTCAACTCGATCGCCATGTCGCGCTCGGCCAGCCGGCGGCGCAGGTCGGTCACCTGAATCTCGACGATCGCCTTGAGCTGCTCGCGCGAAAGCTGGTGGAAGATGATCGTCTCGTCGATGCGGTTGAGCAGTTCGGGGCGGAAGTGCTGCTTGAGCTGCGAGCGGACCTGCGCTTCGATCTCGTAATCCTCGGCCCCGCGCTCGGCCATCTCCTGGATCGCCTGGGAGCCGATGTTGCTGGTCAGCACGATGAGGGTGTTCTTGAAGCTGACGGTGCGGCCGTGGCCGTCGGTGAGCCGGCCGTCGTCGAGCACCTGCAGCAGCGCGTTGAACACATCGGCGTGCGCCTTTTCGATCTCATCG
>CAZUHK010000074.1:0-13957 GCA_964620345.1 uncultured Planctomycetaceae bacterium | reverse complement strand
GGCGGTCACGGGGTGGGTCGGCGCGCAAGCACTTGTGAACAAATGGTTTGCGGTGCGGCGGCGCGGCGGGCCCGGGGGGTGGGCGGACAGCGACAGGTTGGCGCGCGGTGGGGGTATTATGCACGGGTGGACCTCGATGAAAGGACGAACGTGATCGAATCGTTGCTGCAAGATGAACAGGCCCGGCGGCGGGCGTTTGCGGTGGTTGAGCATCAGGCGTTTTTCGGGCACGCGGGCGTCGCGCCGCTGCCGCGCGTGGCCGGCGATGCGCTGCGGCGTTACGCCGAGGAAGCGGGCAAGACACTGCAGGAGAACCAGTGGGTCGCCGAGCAGACCAAGCGGGCGCGGCAGCTCGCGGCGCGGCTGATCGGCGCGACGCAGCACGAGATCGCCCTGCTGGGCCCGACCTCGCTGGGCCTGAACCTCGTCGCCCACGGGCTGGACTGGGCCGCGGGCGATCAGGTCGTGTACTACGCCGACGATTACCCGGCGAATGTCTACACGTGGATGGACCTGCGGCGGCGCGGCGTGGAGCCGATCGCGATCGAAACCGACCCGCACCTGGACGGCGAGCTGGGCGCGATCACGTGGGAGCGCATCGAGCCGCTGCTGACCGAGCGCACGCGGCTGGTGTCGCTGGCGACGTGCCACTTCATCAGCGGCTACCGCATCGACTACGCCCGGATCGCCCGCCGGCTGCACGAGCGCGGCGTCATGCTCTGCCTGGATGCGATTCAGACCGTCGGTGCGTTCGCGATGGATGTCGAGCACGTGGACTTCCTCGCGGCCGACAGCCACAAGTGGATGCTCGGGCCCGACGGCGCGGGCATCTTCTACGCGAAGCGCGAGCACTTCGATCGGCTGCGGCCATCGCTGCTGGGCAGTTGGAACGTGGCCAGCCCGAAGTTCATCGCGCAGCGCGACATCGCGTTCGAGCCGGGCGGCCGCCGCTTCGAGCCGGGCATGCTCAACCACCCGGGCATCGTCGCCATGGCCGCGTCGATCGGGCTGCTGCTGGACGTCGGCATCGACGCGATCGGTCACCGCCTGCTCGATCTGCATGCGGGCATACTGAAGCGTGCCCGTGAACTGGGTTTCGAGCGGTACCTGCCGCGGATGCCGGATGAGGCGCGGTCGGGGATTCTCACGCTGGGGCATGCGTCGGCGGACATCGAGGCGGTGCATGAGCGGTTGCTGGCCGCGGGGGTGTTCACCAGCTTCCGCCACGACCGCGCGGGCAACGCCCTGCTGCGGTTCAGCCCGCACTTTTACAACACGCACGAAGAGATCGACCGCGCCATCGACGTGATGCGCGAGGTGATATGACGAGCCAGCCGCGGCCTGGCGATGGTCGTATTGGGTGTGCGGTTCATCGGGCTGGGCCGCGAGCGATTGGAGCGCGAAGCGAAACCGTACGCGATGCCGTTCACGTTCGATCCTTCGCGTCGTTGCCGGCGGCGTGCAGCGCCCGGGCGCGGGAGGCGATGCGGCGGAGCATGCCCTTGAACACCGCCTGGTGCAGCGGCCAGATGCCGTACCAGTACGCCAGACCCATCAGGCCGACCGGATCGAACAGCGCGGTCTGGCGGATGCACGAGCCCTCGCCATCGGGCTCGACCTCGAATTGCAGCCACGCGCGGCCGGGCACTTTCATCTCGGCTCGCAGGCGCAGCAGGCGATCGGGTTCGACGGCCTCGACGCGCCAGAAGTCGAGCGTCTCGCCGGGCTGGACGTGCTCATCGTCGCGTCGGCCGCGCCGCAGGCCCACGCCGCCGACCAGCACGTCGATCATGCCGCGGATTTGCCACAGCCAGTCGCCGAAGTACCAGCCGCTGCGGCCGCCGATGCGGCGGATGGGCGTGAACGCGACGCTCGGCGGCACGTCGAGATGCACGGCGCGCGAGTCGACGAGGCGCGAGCCGAACCGCTCGCCGCCGAAGTGCGCCGGCGCCCCGCTGGCCGACAGCGCATCGTTCCACCGCGTCCGGGCGAACTGCTGGTCTTCGTTGCTCAGCGCCCGCTCGATCGCCTCGCTCACGCCGCGCGGTCGCACGGGAAATTCGCGCAGCGCCCGGTCGTCGCGCACGAGCATGGGCGTGCGGGTCGAATCGATCAGCTTTCGCCCGACCCGCGCGTAGACCGGCGTGACCAGCCCGAGCCACAAGCTGCTGAGGCGCGGGGTGATGACCGGCACGGGGATCATCAGCCGCCGCAGGCCGCGCTGGCGAGCGTATTCCTTGAGCAGATCGATGTAGCTCACGCGGTCGGGCCCGCCGATGTCGTAGACGCGCGATTCGTGTACGTCCAGCTCGAGCGTGGCGCGGAGGTAGGCGGTCACGTCTTCGATGGCGATCGGCTGGGTAAGGGTGCGGCCCCACTTGGGCACGATCATCACCGGCAGCTTGCGTGCCAGGGCGCGGACCATCTCGAAGCTCAGCGAGCCCGAGCCGATGATGACCGAGGCGCGAAACTCGATCGTGGGCACGGGCGAATCGCGGAGGATCTGGCCGACCATGTGTCGCGAGGCGAGGTGGGGCGAGCTTTGGGGGTCGTCGCCGAGGCCGCCGAGGTAGACGATGCGTTTGACGCCGGCCTCGGCCGCGGCGGTGGCGAAGTGCTCGGCGCCGCGTTGTTCCTCGGCCTCGAAGCCCTGCCCGGCGCCCAGCGCGTGGACGAGGTAGTAGGCCGATTCGATGCCGCGCATCGCCGGAGCGAGGGAGTCGGCGTCGAGCACGTCGCCCCGGACGACATCGGTGTGCAGGCCGACGCGGTCGCGCAGGTGCTCGGGCCGGCGGGCGAGGCAGCGGACGGCGTGGCCGGCGCCTTCGAGCTCGCCCAGCAGGCGGCCGCCGACGTAGCCGGTCGCGCCGGTCAGCAGGATGCGGGGCGCGGCGGTGGGGTGGTTTGGAGTCATGGGGCGTGCGAAAGAAGGACCGCGGCGATGAGCATGCCGCCGCGGGCCGACCACAGCGTGGTGCGCAGCCAGTTTGTCTGCACCAGGCGGCGTACGGTCGGCGCATCGTACCCCGCTTCGAGGCGGCGGTGCAGCGGCACCTGCAGCAGCGCGGTGGAAAGCCAAAGCGCCGCGATCATGCCCAGCCCCGCCCACGCCGCGCCCCGCGGCAGCGTCGCGACGCCCGGCCACACCAGCCACAGCCCGGTCGCCGCCTCAATCAACATCGCCGGACCCACGACCAGGCCCGTGCGACGTTGGTGGGCAAGCGCGTACACGCCGAACCCCGCCACGCCCACGCGAGCCATCAACGGATAATGCACCACCTGGACAAACCAGATCAGCCCGGTCATGAACAGCGTCGCGGCGAGATGAACCCAGAGGATAATCATGGCACGGCTTCGCGATCATGCCGATGCAGTGATCGCCGGCGCCTCGCCGAACAGCTCGCCCATGCGCTTGGCGCGGTAGGCGAAGATGCGGTCAACGTCGCGCTTAACGACCAGGCGGTTGATGACCGGCGCCAGCGGGCCGCCGGGCACCGCGTAGGTCACGCGGTCGCGGCAGATCGTCCCGCCTTCGTGGGGCTCGAAGGCGTGCTCGTGGACCCACAGGCGATACGGCCCGCGCAGTTGTTCGTCGATGAAGCGGTGGGGCGGCTCCCACACGGCGATGCGGGTGCGCCATCTCGTCGGCACGCCGCGCACCTTCAGGCGGTAGTCGATCAGCGTGCCCACGCCCATGTCGAGCGGGCGGGGCGTGACGATGCCAAACCGCAGCCACGGCGGGGTGATCGGTTCGAGGTTGCCCGCGTCGCTGAAGAAGTCGAACACCGCTTCGATCGGTCGCGGCAGGAACAGCGACCACATGCGCTCGTACTTCGGCTCGACATCGAGGTTGCTGTGCAGCTCAGCCGACATCTTGCCCGTCCGCGGCGGTCAGTTGGCCGTCGAGCACGCCGTCGATGTGGTCGGCCAGCTTCTGGCGATGCTCGGCGGGCTGATCGGACCACGTCCGCCGCCAGAAGTCGTGGGCCATGGGCACCCAGAACGGCGGCCGGCCGATGCGGGTCTTGCCGATTCGACGGCCGCGCGGGTCGTCGCTGCTCGCGAGGATCACGTTCATGAACACCGCGCCCCATTCCCGCAGCGTTTCATCGTCGAGCAGATCGATGTACGTCTGCCAGATCGCATCCCACTGGCCCGAGGCCTGCCAGCGACGCAAGCGACGCTGGCACGTCCGCGGCGAAGGGTACTCCGAAGGCAAGTCCTGCCAGCGGGCCTGGTACCGCATGACCCAGAGCACGGCTTCGAGCACCTCGCGATCGTCGGTGGGTTTGCGGCCGACCGGGTGCATCCGGCCCACCTGCGGCAAACTGCGGATCGCGTCCCATTGTTCATCGGTAAGTAGCACGGTCAGTGAGTCCTCCAGATCGGCCAGGTCGCTGGCCACGGTCGAGGCGAAGCTGATCGGACGCATGACAGGTCTCCTGCTGGCCCGGCGGCGCGTCGGAGCACCGGCTCGGGCTGACACCAGCCCGACCGGCCTGCCCAAGCCCGGCGGGCATGGTGGCGGCGAACGAAATCGGTTAAAACAATCAATTCGTTCATAGCGTTCACCACAAATGTACTCGACAAATCGACACGAGTCAAGCCGAAAGCGTCAACAATTTGCTGCTTGTGACGTAAATATTTGTAGTATAGTGGGATATGCAACCGATAAATTGGTTGTCCTTTGCCCCATTGGGTGGGTACAATCGATCAAATCGTCAGTGAGGAGCCCCCGTTTGGAAGCTGTTCTTTCTCCCAAAGATGTCGCCAAGGCCATTGGTGTGAGCGAGTCGTCGCTCAAGCGATGGGCGGACGAGGGGCAGTTGCGCGTGTCTCGCACGGCCGGGGGGCATCGGCGGATTCTGCTGACCGAGGCGATCCGGTTCATCCGCGAGAACAAGCACGCGATCGTTCGGCCCGACGTGCTGGGACTCAACGAACTAGGCGAATTGTCGGCCGACCTGCGCTCGGGCCGGCGCGATCAGACCGAGGCGGCGTTGCTCGAAGCGCTGCAGGCCGGCGATGGCGTGCGGGTTCGGGGGATCATGGTTTCGTGGTTCCTCGATGGCACGGAACTGCCGGCCCTGCTCGACGGGCCGGTGCGCATGACGATGCAGAAGCTTGGCGAGCTGTGGCAGCACAGCAACGAGGGCATCTTCATCGAACACCGCGCGACCGACCTGTGCGTGCAGGCGCTCAATCACGTGCGTTCGCTGCTGCCGCCGGCCAAGCCGGGCGCGGCGACCGCGATGGGCGGGGCGCCCAGCGGCGATCCGTACATCATGCCCACGATGATGGCGTCGATGGTGCTGGCCGACCTGGGCTATCGCACGGTGAACCTCGGGCCCGACACGCCGGCCGATGTGCTCATCCGCGCCGCGTCCAAGTGCGACGCGCGGCTGGTGTGGGTGTCCTACTCGACCGACCTGGAGGCGCGGCGGCTCGAGCAGCAGGTCGACCAGATCGCCAAGGGCATCGCCCCGCTGAACGCCGACCTGGTGGTCGGCGGCCGACAGGTGACCGACGCGCTGCGCTTCGGCCGGGACAACGTGCACGTGGTCGGCTCGATGCACGAACTGGCGCTGTTCGCCAAGGGCCTGCGCGGCTCGACACGCGCGCCGGCCGCGGGCGACTGACCGCCGACGAATCGCCGGGGCGTTTTTCCAACCTGGAACCTCAGGCATGGCCCCGCTCACCACCGCACCGCGTGACCTTCAACCGGAACTCATGGACGATCCGTCCATCGACCCAGCCGAGCATCGACGAGCGCTCAACGCGCTGCGTCGGCTCAATCGCGCCAGCGATGCGGGCCGCGCGCTCTGGCACGCGGTGCGACCGTTCGCGCAAGCCGGTGCGACGCTGCGCGTGCTCGACCTGGCCAGCGGCGGGGGCGACGTGGCCTGCGCGCTGCACCGCGCGGCGCAGCGCGAGGGCGCGAGCGTCGAGGTTGTCGGCGCCGACGTCAGCGCCACCGCCGTCGAGCACGCGCAGCGTCAGGCCGGCGACGCCGGGCCGCGGTTCGTGCCGCTGGATGTGTTGCACGACCCGCTGCCGGACGGCTTCGACGTAATCATCAACAGCTTGTTTCTGCACCACCTCACGTCCGAGCAGGTCGTGGCGTTGCTGCGACGGATGGGTGAGGCCGCACGCCGGGGCGTGGCGATCAGCGACCTTCGGCGGGGGCCGTGGTGTCGGGCGGTGACGTGGCTGGGCACGCGGCTGATGACGCGCAGCCGGGTGGTACACGTCGATTCGATGTTGTCGGTCACCGCGGCGTTCACCATCGGCGAGATCAGCGACCTGGCCGGCCGCGCGTCGCTGGCCGGGGCGGTAGTGCGACCGGCGTGGCCGGGGCGTTACCTGCTGACCTGGAGCAAGGCGTGACCGCCCAAGCGCCCATCGCCGCGACGCACGCGCCGGCGGCTCTGTCGGCGATGGGTTTGGACGTGGCGATCATCGGCGCCGGCCCGGCGGGCGCGGCCGCGGCGCTGGCCGCGCGGCGGGCCGGGGCGAGCGTGCTGCTGGTCGATCGTGCCGCGTTCCCACGCACCAAGGTCTGTGGCTGCTGCCTGAACCACGCGGCGCTCGAGGCCTTGTCGCAACTCGACGCCGCCGGCGCTTTGCGGCGATTGGGCGCCGATGCACTGACACAGCTCGACCTGGCGGCCGGCGGTCGGCGGGCGCGGCTCGCGCTGGACAGCGGCATCGCGATCAGCCGCGGCGCGATGGACGCGGCGCTGATCCGCCTGGCGATCGAGCGCGGCGTGGCGTTCGTGCCGCGCATCCGGGCGACGGTGGCCGGCCGCGCGGTTCGACTCAAACCACTCGACGCCGCAGGCGAGCCGGTGACGGTCGAGCCGGGCATCATCATCGCGGCCGATGGCCTGGGCGCCTCGGCGATGGGCGACGCCCCGCCAGCCCGGCGCGGCTCGCGGATGGGCGTGGGCGCGGTGCTTGCAGCCGATGCGCG
The DNA here is from genome assembly GCA_964620345.1 of uncultured Planctomycetaceae bacterium. Classification (GTDB taxonomy): domain Bacteria; phylum Planctomycetota; class Phycisphaerae; order Phycisphaerales; family Zrk34; genus CAZUHK01. The sequence goes on along the minus strand of CAZUHK010000074.1, from coordinate 6,984 downwards.
ATTCGAGCGCGGCGTCGTGCACATGGCCTGCGCCGCCGGCGGCTACGTCGGGCTGGTGCGGCTGGAAGACAGCTCGCTGAACATCGCCGGTGCGTTTGACGCCGCGACGCTGCGCCGCGCCGGGGGGGTGGCGGCCGCGGTACGCGATGTGCTGATCGATGCGGGCATGCCCATCCCCGCCGACATGGATCAAGGCGACTGGCGGGGCACACCGCTGCTGACGCGCCGGCGCCGCAGGCTCTGGGCGCCGGGCGTGCTGTTCGCCGGTGACGCGGCGGGCTACGTCGAGCCGCTGACCGGCGAGGGCATGGCGTGGGCCATCGGCTCGGGCCTGCTGGCCGGGCAACTGGCCGGCGCCGCGGGGCGGTGGTCGCCGACGCTGGGCCGGCAATGGGCCAAGGCGTATCGGGGTATGATCCATCGTCGGCAGCGGGTCTGTCGGCTGCTCAGCGGCGCGGTGCGTCGGCCGCGGCTGACGCGATTGTTCGTTCACGCGGCGACCCGATGGCCGACGTTGGGCCGCGGGCTGAAAGGGTGCTTGCATCGCACGCCGCACCGCCCGGCCGGGCCGACCTGGAGACCTCTGCCATGACCGCACACCTGATGGGCCTGGGCGTCGCCTGTCCGCCGCGACGGATCCAGCAGGCCGATGCGGTGCGGATGGCGATGGACTGCTGCGCCACGACCGACCGCCACCGGCGCGTGCTGCCGGCGTTGTACCGGCGGACGCACGTTCGGACGCGCGCCGCGGTCGCACTGGCCGCGGGCAACGGCCACGATGCGGGCCGCAGCCACGTCGCGGTCGAGCCGGCCGATGCGTTTTATCCGCACCGCGTCGATGTGAACGATCGCGGGCCGACGACCGGCGCGCGCATGTCGCGCTACGCGCAGTTGGCCGTGCCGCTGGGCGCCGAGGCGTCGGGCGCCGCGCTGGCCGAGGCGGGCATCGAGCCGGGCGCGATCACCCACCTGGTCAGCGCCTCATGCACGGGATTCAGCGCACCGGGACTGGACATCCGATTGATTCGGGCCCTGGGCCTGCGGCCGACGGTGGGGCGGACGCACGTGGGCTTCATGGGCTGCCACGGCGCGTTCAACGCCCTGGCGGTGGCGCGCTCGATCGTGCTTGGCCAGCCGGACGCCCGCGTGCTGGTCTGCAGCGTCGAGTTGTGCTCGCTGCACTTCGCCTACGGCTTCGACGCCCAGCGCGTGGTGGCCAACGCGCTGTTCGCCGATGGTGCGGCCGCGGCGGTCGTCCGCGGCCAGGCGTGCGACGCGGCCGACACCAACCGGCCGATCACTCTGGCCGACGCCGGCAGTTGTTTGCTCGACGATTGCGAGGACGCGATGACCTGGCACATCGGCGATCACGGCTTCGAGATGACCCTTTCGTCCGCCGTGCCGGGCATCATCCACGGCCAGCTTCGCCCGTGGCTGGAGCCGTGGCTGGCCGAGCGCGACGTGGGGATCGGCGACGTGGCCGGCTGGGCGATTCACCCCGGCGGGCCGCGCGTGATCGAAAGCGTCGAGCAGGCGCTGGGCCTGCCCGATGGCATCGCCGCCGTGTCACGCGCGGTGCTCGGCGAGCACGGCAACATGTCGTCGGCCACGATCCTGTTCATCCTCCAGCGCCTGCTGGCCGAGCGCGCGGCGCGCGGGCCGATCGTCGCCCTGGGCTTCGGCCCGGGCCTGGTCGCCGAGGCGCTGCTGCTGCGTTGAATCGGTGTGGTTAATCCTCGGCCGCGCGGCGCTCGATCAGCCACATCGCCTGCCCGGCGCGGCCCAGCCGGCGGTTGTCCGCGAGGTTGTCGTGCGGCCAGCGCGGCGCGCTGACCTGCGGTGCGTCGTCGTTCGCCGCGTCAATGTCGATCTCCAGCAGGGCTTCGAGGCGAAGCTTCACCTCGGCGGACGTGGCGGTTTGCAGCGCGGCCTGGAGCTGGTCGCGCACCGTCGCGTCCGCCTGGAGCCGCAGACGCAACGCCCATGACGCGGCCTCGCGCCGCTCGAATCGGTTGTCATCGAGTTGATCGATCAAACGGGCGATCGGCCGCGGCGCCGTCGTCGCGGTCGTCGGCAGCGGCAGGTTCGCCGCGCGTCGCAGGTATTCGTGCGCCACGTCGCCGGCCTCGACGAACCGCCAGATCGCCTCGACACCGACCAGCGGATCGGCGTCGCCCAACTGCTCGAACCAGCGATCGAGCGTCGCGCGGTCCGGCGGGATGACCGGCGCCGGCGCCTCGACCGCCGCCAGCGCCCGCCGCGCCGCCCGACGGTAGTGGGGATTCTCATCTTCGGTCCATCGGCGCAGCGTCGGCAGCGCCGCTTTCGCACGCGGACCCATGTGCTCGAGGAACCGCATGACCCAGAACGCGTTGCGGCCGCGCTCATCGAGCAGCGCCACCAGCCGATCAACCACCGGCGCTTCGTCGTGGGTCAGCAGCCAAAGCGCCTCGGCGGCCACGCGACGGTTGTACGCGTTGTTGGGCCGATCGAACATCGCCTCCAGCCCCTTGATCGCCGCCATCGTCTGGCGCGACGGGCCGATCGCCTTGATCGACTGGCAGGCGTGGAACCGTTCGGAGGAGCTGTAGCCCTCGTAGGCGTGAAGCGCGATCAGCACACTGTCCAGCGCCGGGGTGGCCATGGGCCCGAGCATGCGGATCGCGCCGGCCGCGTCGTCATGGGCGGCGTTGGCGTCGGTCGGCTGCATCTGTCGGGCGAGGTAGTCGAGGGTTCGATCGCACTGGCCGGTCGCCGCCTGGTAGGCCCGGCACATCTTCAGCGGTTGCCAAGGGGACCGGGCGTGGACGTCGATGCGGATCCGGTCGGCCAGCGGTGCGGCGCGGCGCCCCAGGGCCTCGACGGCGTGGGCCCAGAGGCGTTGGGTCGCCTCGTCGCCGGAGCCGCCGGACAGCCGCGCCAGCAGCACGTCGGCCTGCCCGCTGCGCCGGTAGATCGCCAGCGCCGCCGCGATCGCACGCCGGCGATCGGACGTGTCGGTCAGCGCGTGCAGCGCAGAATCGATTTTGTCGTTGCCTTTCGCCAGCTTGCCCAGGGCTTCGGCCGTCTGCCGCGCCGTCGCCCAGCCCAGCTCGCCGGTGCGCAGCTTCTCGACCAGCGCCTCGGCCGCGTCGTCGCGGGCCGTGTCGAGCTTGCCCAGCATCCAAGCCGGGCTGGCGTATTCGCTCTTGGCCAGCGCTTCGATCGCCAGCGGCGCGTGGCGTGCATCGAACCGGTCTTCGACGATCCAGAACAGCGCGCTGTTGGCCATGGTATGCGCGTCGGTGTCCTTGCTGGCGAGAATCATCAGCAGCTCGGGCACGGCGTCCTGGGCGGCCGGGCCCATCATCTTCAGCGTGTCGGGAATCCGATAGTTCCAGTGGGGCTGGACCCGGTCGCCGTGACGGTGCAGGTTGTCGCGGATCAGTCGCCGCAGCTTGGGCACCGCCGCCCAGGCGTCGGACTCGGCCTGCTCGAGGGCGGTCATCGCGAAAAAGGCGACCCATTCATCGGGGTCATCCAGCGCCGCGGTCAGCGCATCGGTCGCGGCCGCGACGTCGCGTCGCATCGAGCCCAGCGCTCGGGCCGCCTGCTTGCGGACCTCGGCGTGGTCGTCCTTGAGTGCCGCGACCAGCGCGGTCACGGCGCGGCGGCCCCAGGGATGGCGCGGCGCCCGGCGCTCGTTGCCGGCGCTGTGGCCGCAACGCTCGATCGCGAACGCCGCGGCCGCGCGATGACCCGGGTCTTTGGCGGTGCGCAGCACCTGGATCAACGGATCGATCGAATGTTCGTGCAGCGTCCCCAGCCGATAGGTCACCGCGGGATTGACCGGGGCGGTGGTCCAGTTGGGCCGGTGCGGATCGCTGATGTGCGGCAGCAGCAGCTCGACCTGCACGGCCGGCTCGACACCATCAAGCAGCTCGGCCAGCGGCTTCTTCAGCGCCCAGTGCGTGTGCTCGGCCACCAGCGCGTCGAGCTTCTTATCCAGCGCTTGGCGCTGTGCCGGCGAAATCCGGGCCGCGTCATCGGCCGTCATCGACCCGACCGTCAGCGCGATCAGCAGTGTGGTGCAACCCAACATGATGAGGGCCTCAGCAAACAACCAGATTGATCTTACCCGATGCCTTCGCGATTGACCGTCGCGAAGCGGTGTCGTTCAATGCAGCCATGCGACGCGAATACACCCAAGGCGAATTGACCGAGGCCGAGGCCGGCGACGATCCGGTGGTGCTTTTTGAGCGGTGGTTCGATCAAGCGTGCCAAACCAACCCCGGCGCGTTTTACGAACCCAACGTCATGGCGCTGGCCACCGTCGGGCCCGACGGGGTGCCGGCCAATCGCATCGTGCTGCTCAAGTCGTTCGACGCGGCGGGCGTGACGTTTTACACCAACTACGCCTCGCACAAGGCCCGGCAGATCGCGCACAACCCGATGGTCGCCCTGGCGTTTCACTGGCCTTGGCTGGAGCGGCAGGTGCGCATCGTCGGCCCGGCGGCGCCGGTGCCCCGCGCCGTCAGCCAGCAGTACTTCGCCACGCGCCCCCGCGGCTCGCAACTGGGCGCGTGGGTCAGCGACCAGAGCGAACCGATCGGCCGCGAGCAGTTGGCCGCGCGCCTGGCCGAGCTCGAAGCGAGGTTCGACGGCGGCGACGTGCCCTGCCCGCCGAACTGGGGCGGGTACGTCGTCGCGCTGCGGGAGATCGAGTTCTGGCAGGGCCGGCCCAACCGCCTGCACGACCGCCTGGTCTACCGCCGCGCCGCCGACCGCGATGGCTGGCACCGCCAGCGACTGGGGCCGTGACCGCGCCAAGGTCCGGTGCGGTTATGCGCTGCGGTTCGTCAAGCCAATCGCCTTGGCATTCCGATTGCCTGTGAATCGGAAGGTGGTTTGCCATGCTCGACTGCGCCCATCGAATCAGCACGATCGCGGTCGCCTGCCTGTTGGGCGTTTGCCTGGTCACCGGCGGCTGTGGCCAAGCGTACCGCGAGGCCGGCCTCATCCCCCCCTCCTACGCCATGCCGGTCAGCGCCGCGGGCGCCCGGGGCGACCGGGATCGGCACTACGTCATTGCCCCGCAACCAGATAGCGATCCGGCATGGTCGAATCTGGCTGCGGTCGAAGGCAAGTAGCCGGCCGATTGGGGCGAATAATTGGCGAAATTGGCATACCGGCCGGCCCGGCCGCGTCTGATGGGTATGATGGGCTGGTCGTGCTATGCCGTTGGGGGTATTCACCGATTGGAGTGCGCACGGATGTCGCGGGGATTGTTCGACATATTCGCGGCGGTGGCGTTCACGCTGATGCTCGTCGCGAGCGGGCCGGCCCAAGACCTCATGCCGCGCTACGAGCAGGAATGGACCGAGCGCGAGCAAGCGGCTGGCGACGATGACTCACGCGCCCGGCTCGCGGCGGACCTGCTGGCCGCCGCCGAGCAGGCCGACGACCGCGCGTACAGGGCGCTGCTTTGCGAGCATGCAGCCAGATGGGGCGCGCGGCAGATGAGCAGCTACGCCACCGCCGCCGAAGCATTGGACCTGCTGCAGCGCACCGTGCCCGAGCGGCGGATCTGGTGCCTCAGCCAGCTTCGCCAGTTGTACGAAAACGCCTACCGCGCCCGGCCCCACAAGCTCCGGCTGGGCACGGGCCTGGCCGACGTGCTCAGCGAGATCGCCGAGCAGCGCGCCGAGACCTACGCCGCGAAATTCGACGCCGATGAGGTCAGCGCCGCCGAGGCGACCCGGGCCTTCGCCACTGCGCAGCGCGACATGTCGCAGGCCCTGATCGCGCTCAACCGCGTGCTCAAGCGTGCCCGCACCGACGCCCGCCGCGTGTCGCGCAGCCGGCCGGACGTTGCCAGATCGCTGGTCGAGTTCGTCGAGGAGTTTGAGCCGCGCGTGGAGCAACTGACTCAACGCCGCGGCGAACTGCTGGCGATGCACGCTGACTTTTCGCGGCTGCATCGAGCCCAGGTGCGATTCGAGCGGTCGCCGGACGAGATCGGCGCCCAGCACCTGGCGAGCGTGTACATCGTGGAGTGGGATCGGCCCGAGCTGGTCCGTCCCGACGTGCGCCGCCTGTTGCCCGAGGATGTGCAGCAGCCGCTGCAACTGACGCTGCGCGATCCGGCAAAGCTCACCGGCGAGCAGGCCGATCGGGTCGCGCGGTGGTACGTGTCCCTGGCCGACAGCACCCAGACCCAGGCCCAGAAGCAGAACATGCTCATCCGCGCCAAGGTGTACCGAGATCTGGCAGACAAGCGGGGCCACGAAGCCGAGCAACACCCGGCCCTGTGGATCGACCGGCTGCTGATCGCCGCGGGGATGCCGGAAACGACCGCCGCCCAGCAAGTGCTGGCGATGCGGCAACGGTTGGCTTACCAGTTTGGCGCGCCGCCGGCCGACGCCGTGGCCGACGCGACGCCGCCCGATCACCCCGAACCCCAGCCCCGGCCGCGCGACCCGGCGCCGCGCGATCGACCCGACGCGACCGATGAGCCGGTCAATTCTGAACCCGCCCCGCGCGACAAGCCGACCGATCCCGAACCCGCCCCGCGCGATGTCGCCGACGATCAGTCCGAGCCCGAGCCCGACGCGGACACGCCCCATGCCGCCGGCGGCCGGCCGATGGTCGATTGCACCGTTTGTGGTCGTCGCTTCTTCCCCGGTTGGGATGTGCAGACCGACACCTGCGCGCGGTGTAAACACGGTCACGGCAACATCTTCGACTTCGGCGACGACTAAGCGCGCCTCCAGCGATAGTCGATACCAGCCAATGGCCCGGCTGCTGCGCGGACCTTGGTAATCCGCCCAAAGCCAATCTGCCTCAAAGGGCGGCGGATAATTGGACAGCCGGTTGCTTTGCGAAACACTTGTTTGATATCGTGTTTTGAGTCAAACAAGTGTTGGAGGTCAGTGTGATGTCAGCATCCAGTTCCCAGGCCCGCGCGACCCGGCGATCGACCGGCCCGACCGGCGCCCGCCGCAG
>CAZUHK010000073.1:11747-14020 GCA_964620345.1 uncultured Planctomycetaceae bacterium | reverse complement strand
AGGTGTACCGATCGCTGCACCATCGCGGTGTACGAACCCATCGTGCCGGTGAACAGGTGGAAGCCGCTCATCGCGACCAGCGCCGCCGCCGCGGCCCACGCCAGCCACCGGCCCAGCGAGCGCGCCCGCCGCTCGGTCAGCGGGGCATCGGCCAGCGGATCGATGGTGCCGGGCAAACCCATGACGCGAATGATAGCCGCAGCGAGCCGGCGACTGTGTCACCGGGCCTCGGGCACGCAGCGATGGGCGCGCTTACTCCGCCGCGGCCGCCGCGCGCCGCTCGTAAAATGCCTTCGCCCCCAAGTGCATCGGCATGGTCAGGTTCGCCTGCGCATCAGTCACATTCACCCGCTTCAGCCGGGCGTGCGTGCTGCGGAATGAATCGAGGTTGTCGAACAGGCCCGCGAGCACCGCCCCGATCGCCTCGGCCGGCACGTCATCACGCGCCACCAGCGTGGCCATGACCGACACGGTCGGCACGTCGGCATGCACGCCCTTGTACGAGCCGGCGGGGATCGTCGCGGCGCGATAGAACGGGTACTTCTTCAATAGCTGCTGGCGCTGGGCGCCGGCGATCGGCACGAGTTTGATGTCGCTGATCAGGCCCAGTTCCTGGATCGCCGCGGTGCCCACGCCGAAGGTGAAAAACGCCGCGTCCACCCGATTATCCTGCAGGTAATCGCGCGATTCGCTGGCCTTGAGCCGCTCGACCCGCGACAGGTCCGCCTCGCCCAAACCATACACCGCGAGAATCTGCAGCGCATTGGCCTCGGTCCCCGAGCCGATCGCGCCGATGGCGATGCGCTTGCCTTCGAGATCAGCGATCGAATCGATGCCGCTGTCGGCCCGGGCGACGACCTGGATGTGCTCGGGGTATAGCGCCGCGACGCCGACGATGTTGCCGATCGCCTCGTCGAACATCTGCTCGCCGTTGCGCACGTATGCCGCGATGTCGTTTTGCATCATCGCCAGATGAGCGTCGCCCATGCCCAGCGCCCGGGCGTTGGCGACCGACCCGCCGGACGTCTGCACATCGATACGCAGGTTTGCATCGGCCTGGTTGGCCAGCCGGGCGATCGCCCCGGCCGTGGGGTAATACACGCCCGACTGCCCGCCGCTGACCAGCACCATCCGCTGGGTGCCCCCGCCCTCGGCCGAGCCGTCGCCGCAGCCGGTGAGCACAAGCGTGAGAAACAGGCAAAGAACAATCAAGCAAGCAATGGAGATTTTCATACCGACCATGGTACGGCCCTGCCGCCCGACCGCAACGCTGAGGCGTGTTTCATCGGCTAATCAGATGGTAAACCGCATCTTCAGCCAACAGAAACACGTGGCGGTCATCCATGGTTTCAACCCGCCTCCGTTCGCCGATCGGGTAGCCGTTGGCGTCGAGCGGCTGCACCACCGCGTCCTTCCACTGCTCGCCCGCCAGCACCGCCCGGGCCTTGATGTGCTTTACGCCGAACGGCGCGGCGCCGAGGTCGACAATTCGCCCGCCATCGGCCTTGAATCCGTAGGGCCGCTCTTCGGTGAACGCTTGCAGCAGCACCCGGCCACTGGCCTCCAGCGGCTTGCCGCCGAGCGACACGAACAGCGCCGTCGCGAACGCATCTTCATCCCACGCGATCTGGATGCCGTTCAGGTCCACCATCTGCTCGCCTATAAAGAAACCGACCGCGCCCTTCGCCATGGGCGTGTCGATCGTCACCAAGCCCCGGCCGTAGTCCCACGACAGCTCGCCGGTCGCGCTGGTCACCTTCTTCTTCGAACGCGCGATGCGCCGGGGCAGTTCACCGGATATCTGCGACCGGCCCCCGCGCATGTCGATCGTGCGCGACACCTTGCCGACGAAGAAGCTCAGCGGGTCCAGACCCGACAGGTCGGCCACGCGATGCACCTCGGCCGGCACGTCCGCGGCACGCAGTGGATCGAGCGCCGTGTCGCTCAGCGCCGCCGAGCCCTTGAGCGCGTACAGGTCGGCCAGATTCAACTTCTCCGTGATCACCACCGGGCCTTCGCCGACGAAGCCCTTGCGGTAGATCAGCGCGTTGGCGGGGAACGTGCCGGCGACGGCGGGGCTGGACACCGCGAACTTGCTCAAGCCGCGGTCGGTCAGGAAGTTGCTGCCCACGGCGAACCAGAACACGCCGTCGATGCCCTGCAACGCCGCGTACGCCGCGGTCAGCGCCGCCGCCTCGCCGCGGTAGCGGTTGGGATTGGGCCAGCCCAGCTCGCTGATGATGTGCGGATGGCCGGCAACCTGCTGCACCGTG
>CAZUHK010000073.1:7108-11737 GCA_964620345.1 uncultured Planctomycetaceae bacterium | reverse complement strand
CGATGTCGCTGAAGGTGTGGCCGACGCGCACCGAGTAGCTCGCCCCCTCGCCCTCGTGCGTGCTGCCGAAGTAGCCGTGGCGGTCGATCACGTCCCCGGCGGTGTAGGTGTACCGCTCCAGCGCGCCCAGCGTGCGTGGGTCGGCCGTCTTCCAGTTGCTCGCCGAGATCAGGCCACTGTAGCCCAGCCGTCGCATATGCTTCACGGTGTCTTCGTAGAAGCCACGCTGTAGTTCGGTGAAGAAGCGCACCTGTTGCTCGATAAGCTTTCGCTGTTGTGCAGAGGCGTGCTCAAGGCCGGCGCGTGTCATGTGCCAGGCCTCGTGCAGCTTTGCATCCCCCCTGCCGACGGATCGTGCGAACATCGCTTCGAGCTTCCGCCAATGCTTCGGCGGAAGGTTCTTCCTGCTGAACGTCCAGAAGAACAGCGAGTCTTCGTTGACGATTTCAATCATCGCCACCGCCGGGTCGTCCGCGAGCTTGTGCCGGGTGTAGGGATTGGTCGTGGTGAGCAGGCCGGTGAGCCATGCGCGGTGAATGGCCTGCATCCGCTCGTCGAAGAACAGTAGCGCGAACGGCTTGTTGTTGTTGAGTTCATTGAAACCACCCAGATCGCCGTGTTTGCTCGCATCGAACCAGAGCGGAAAGTAGAAGCTGAGCTTCGTATAAATGCCCTGCTCGGCCAGCGCGGCGATGAGGTAGTGCAGATTGTCCAGCTTCTTCTTATCGAGCCGGTCCACCTTCCGGGAATCGAAAAGCGGCGAGTGGTAGCGGACCATGTTCACACCGAGCTTGGCGAGCTTGCGGGCCAGGTAATCGATCGCATCACGGCTCTGCGCGGCGTTGGATGCGCCGACGTTCACCGCCCAGAACCGCACCGCCGCGCCATCGCCCAGCACGAATTGCTCGTCCCGCCGCGCAACCCGGCCGCTCACCCCGGCCCGTGATTCGTTGAGGTGCCGAAGGTCGATCGGCGATTCGTCGAACGGATCGACGCCCGGCTCCCACGCGAAGTAACCATCGTCGGCCCGATTGAGCTTCTGGCCCGGCTTGAGCTTACCGTTGGGCACGAACGCGCCATCGATCAGTACGAAGCAATCGAACGCCGCGGTCTGCGCCTCGCCGGGCCCGGCCAACAGTTCGATCTCAAACGTCCGCTTGCCGCGCGGCAGCTTCACCTCGCCCAGATGCACCCAGTTGGCCGGCACGTGCGTGCGAAGCGTGACCGAGTCGGCCAGGGCGATATCCCGCCCGCATTCGCGCCAGCCCTGCCGATCGAATCGCCAGCGGAACGGCCCGTGCTTCCACATCTTCCGCGCCCACAACTGGTACGCCCCGTCCTCCGGCACATCGACCGTGTACCGCGCGAACGGCGTAGCCGATCCCGCCGGCCGTTTGTCGATGTGCGTCAGCCAGTCGCCCCCGCTGAGCTTGTCCCGTTCGCCCGCGTCCTGCGGATCGAACCATGTCCGCGCAGGGAAGTTGGTCTTCCGCGGACTCTCAGCTTCCCACCAGACATGGGTCTGGCCCATCGCGACGGCCGTAAACACGGTTAGCCACGAAACCATCAAAGAAGCGAAACAGATACTGTTCACTGGGATGCTCCGGTTCTGGTCTTCGTGCCCTTCGCCGCTTCGTGACAAATGCTCTTCTCCCTTACCCCGGCGCCGCACCGCCCAGCACGCGCTCGTAGAAGTCCTCGTACATCGGCACGATCAGTTCCTTGCAGAAGTTCTTACGCGCGTGGGTCTTGCCGGCCAGAGAATACTGCCGCCAGGTTCCGGCGTTTTGCAGGATGTCGCACGCGGCGTCGGCGATCTGATCGATGCGGCCCACGGGCACCAGGCGACCGCTCACGCCGTCGTCGATCACTTCGATCAAGCCACCGGCCCGCGACGCGACGACCGGTGTGCCGCAAGCCATCGCCTCCAGCGCCGACAGGCCGAACGATTCATAATCGCTGAGCAACAGGAACAGGTGCGCCTGCCGGTACGCTTGTTCCATATCCTGCGTGTTGCCGGGGAAGCTGACACGATCGGCGAGATTCAGTTCAGCGGCCAGTTCCATGGCGCTGCCGCGGTCCGGGCCGTCGCCGAGCATGACCAGGTTGGCGTCCAGTCGCTCGCTGATCTGCACGAACGCCCGCACGATGTCGAACACGCGCTTTACCGGCCGAAAATTGCTTGCGTGCAGGATCGTGAACGGCCCGCCGTTGGGATAGTCGGCCCGGCCCTTCGAGGTGAACCGGTCGCAGTCGACGAAGTTGGGGATCACCTCGGGCCGCGTCGGCAGATTAAAGGTCGATTGCGTCCGCCCGGCCAGCCAATGCGACACGGCCGTGGTTCCATCATCGCGCAGCATCGCGTACCGGCAGACGCGGTAAAAGTCCCGACGCGAGCCGACCAGCGTGATGTCCGTGCCGTGCACCGTCGTCACGACTTTCACGTTCGACTCGCCCTCGCACAACACCGACCGGGCGAGCATCGCGCTCACCGCGTGCGGCACCGCGTAATGCGCGTGGATGATGTCCAGTTCGTGCTCGACCGCCACGTCGGCCAGCACGTTCGCCAGCGTCAAATCGTGCGGCGGATATCGGAACAGCGGATAGTCGCTGACGTTGATCCGATGGAAGTGAATGTTGCTCGATTCGGCCAGGCGGATCGGCCGCTCGTAGCTGACCACGTGCAACTCATGCCCGCGCTCGGCCAGCGCCATCGCCAGCTCCGTCGCGACCACACCGGACCCGCCGTGCGTCGGATGACAGGTAATCGCGATCTTCATAAGTCAGAACTCGGAAGTGGGAAGTCGAAAGTCACTTGGCGCGTGCCTTTGCTGTATTCAGCGACGCTACAACAATGGCAACAAGCTCGTCGGCCTCGGCGATCAGATCTGCCAACCTCGTGGCCGGCACAATGCCGGACTCCGCAATCAGATGAAGCCAGTACACAGTTTCGTCGGCTTCTTCCTCAACAATTCCCAGCTTCGCGAGAAACTCCGCCCGCGAACGCGCTCGCCGTGCGGCACGGTAGTTGGCCCCCACCGACGTACCGGATCGCACAAGCTGTCGGCCGAGCTCACGGCTGACTACATCAGTGGGCATGCTTCGAACCAGCCGCACGATGCGCTTGGCGAACGCAAATGTTCTTGCCTTCAGGTCATCGTTCATCGCCCGTCTCCTGCTCTGCACTTGCGACTTGCGACTTGCGACTTGCGACTTGCCAAGTGTTCGTGTTCGCGTGAATCTTTGGAAATGGCACGTAAAGATCGACCGGATCGACTACCGGCACCGGCCGGCGGACGAGGAACGGCTCGCCGAACTCGGCGTAGATCATGCCACCGTAGTTGCGGGCCCGGCCTTCGAGGCGCTTGATGAACGCGGGCTGGCTGATCAGCGTTTCCAGGCCGTCGCGCGTCGCGTCGTGAAGTTGGCTGTGATAGCACTTCACCGATTCGACCTTTTGCTCCCAGTAGCCGGTGACGTCGACGATGAAGCTCGGCTCGAACGTGAAGTGTGCCATGAAGAACAGGTACTCGTTGGGCCGGAACGGCGTGCCTGCGGCCGGATAGTTGGCGAAGCCCGAGGGGTACATCGTGTCGGCGACGATGTGGCCGGTGGCCGAGTGGTCGGGGTGCAGGTCCTGCCAGTAGTGGGTCATGACGATCGTGGGGCGCAGGCGGCGGATCTGCTCGACGACCTTGACGCGGGCCTGCTCGGTGTTTTCCAGTCGGCCGTCGGGCAGGCCGAGGTTGATCCGCTCGGCGGCGCCGAGCACCTTCGCGGCGGCGGCGGCTTCCTCGGCGCGCTGCTCGGGCGTGCCGCGCGTGCCCATCTCGCCGCGGGTCATGTCGATGATCGCCACCGACTTGCCGCGATCGACCAGCTTGGCCAGCGTGCCGCCGGCGATCATCTCCACGTCGTCGGGATGGGCCCCGATGGCCAGCACGTCCACGCTCAATGGGCGTCTCCTTGATCGGCCGCGGCCACGGTGATCAGCCGATGGTCCAGCGACCAGGGATCGAGTCGTTCGATCAGTTCATCGATCAGCGGCCGGCCGAACCGACCGACCCATTCGAGCGTGCTGACCACGCGCTCGGCCGGTTTGCCGTGGGGCGTGATGGTCTGCACGAGTTGCTTGAGTTCGCCCTTGCCGATGCCGCGCCGGCTCAAGCGCTCGTTGCGCACGCGATCGAGCAGTTTGTCGACCTGATGGTTGATCGAGTCGATGGCCTTCTCGGTGAGCTTGGCGTTGGGGCCGGCGTCGAGGGCGTTGAGCTGGTGGTTGAGCGCGGCGCGGGCGGCGTCGATGCGCATCACGTCGTCGTCGTTGGCGGCGAAGTCGGCCGGGTCGAAGCGATCGAGCCGGTCGGCGGCCCGCAGCAGGTCGGCGCCTTCGAGGCCGAAGCGCCCGCCGCGCTCGGCGGTGCGCTGGTCGATCAGCGTCGCGCCGATCCGCGGCCACAGGCGGCTGCGCGTCAGACCCGCGGCCGCGTACATCGCATCGATCTGCCAGAGGTACCGCATCTCGCCGGGCCCGCCGATCGTTGCGAGCACCGGCATCGCCGCGTCCTGCACCAGCGGGCGCAACGCCGCGCCGGGCGAATAGCGCTCGGGCCGCGCGCGGATGCGGTC
>CAZUHK010000073.1:5896-7098 GCA_964620345.1 uncultured Planctomycetaceae bacterium | reverse complement strand
CGCCCGGCCGAGGATGATGGCCGAGTCGCCGAACCGCGCGCGGATGCGGTCGGCAAGCGTTGCATCAAACTCGATGCGAACGCGATGCCCCGCCTGGTCGAACTCGAAACAGTTGATCCGCTCGACCTGCGGCTCGTGTCCCGCCTGCTGCATCGCGCGCGTGCCGGCGTCGAAGGCGTCGTGCAGCGCTTCGGCCCGCTCGGCCAGCGCCGCCAGCGCCGGGGCAAGCCGCGGCCGCAAGGCCATCGGATCGATCAACACCATCTTGCCAGGCCCGAGCAGCCACACGAACAGCGAGGCGAACAGCTTGGTGTAGCTCGACCAGTCGGCATCGCGCAACACCGCCAGCAGCTCGTCGAGCCACGGCGAGGCGGGCAGGGCCTGCTCGACGAACCCGATGATCTGCTCGCGCCACGGCTCGGGCGACAACCGCCCCACCGGCGGGCGGCGACCACCTTCGCGCAGCTCCTCGTGGTCGACCGTGAACGTCCGCGAGCCGATCGTGGCGTGGTTGATCTCTTCGATGTCGTGGTCTTCCGACGCGATCCAGAACGCCGGCAGCACGGGCCGACCGGTTAGCTCGGCCAGGTCGCGTGCGAGCCGCACTGCGGTGATCGCCTTGAGCACGGTGTACAGCGGCCCGGTGAGCAGGCCCGGCTGCTGACCGGTGACAATCAGCCAGCCATCGCCGCGGATGGCGTCGAGGGTTTGGCGGTCCAGCGGGTTTTGCAGGGCCTGGTTGCTCGCGGCCAGGTCGTCTGCGAGGGCCGCGCGGTCCAGGTGCGGCGGATCGTCGGGCACGCCGGGCGATTCGCGATCCAGCAGCGAAAAGCCCGCCGGCCGCGTGCCCTCGGCCATCGCCCGCATCAGCGGTGTGGCCCACGGCACAACGGCCTGCCCAACGGGCATGACGTCCACGCTGAACGAGGCGGTCGTCGTCATGCGCGCACCCCGGTACAGATCATGCGACTGGCCCGGGCGACAAGCGGCGAGCCGTCGAAATCGCCGAACACGCCGTCGACGCGAACGCCCGATGTTTCGAGCAAGTCGCGCATCTCGTCGGGCCGGTAGAGACGGACGCGCTCGGTCAGGTGTTCGCTCGGCCCGTCGTCACGGTGGATGGTCATGTGCTTGACGACGCGGCGATCTTCGATGCGGCGGTCGGCGATGACGGTCAGGCCGTTGACGCATTGCTCGGTGTG
>CAZUHK010000073.1:0-5886 GCA_964620345.1 uncultured Planctomycetaceae bacterium | reverse complement strand
CACGAGGTGTTCGCGGACGTGGTCGGCGTGGGCGTGGTCGATCACGAAGCGCCCGCCGGGCCGCAGCGTGCCGATCATGCGACGCATCGCGCGGTGGTTGTCGGCCTCGTTGTCGAAGTAGCCGAAGCTGGTGAACAGGTTGAACGCGACATCGAACCGCGCGGCGACCGGCAGCGTGCGCACGTCGGCCCGCGCGAGGCGGCCCCGCAGGCCGCGCTCGTCAACGGCGCGCTTGAGCAATGCCGCCGACAGGTCGATGCCGAACGCATCGAGCCCCGCGTCGAGCATCGCGCGCAGGTGCCGGCCGGCCCCGCAGGCGATGTCCAGCGCCGCGATGCCGGCGGGGATGTCGAGCGTCTCGACCAACTGCTCGATCTCCTGCGCCGCCGAGGCGTCGTCGCGGTGGGCGTACAACAGCGGGTACAGCGCATCGAAGGCGCTGTGGTACCACGGCTGGGCGCTGCTCGAACCGTTCGCGGGAGCGGGAACCTGCATGAACAACAGTTTAGGCCAAGCCGCGCGTGCGCGGGGCGCATCGCGGCCGGCGGGATGCGTGGGCCGCGGCGGCGGTCTATCATGCCCGCATGCTTGAGGCGATTTATCAATCTCTCGGTGAGCTGATCGACCGCGGCGGCTGGGTCATGTGGCCGCTGCTGGTGCTGAGCATGGTGTCGGTCGCGATGATTTTCGAGCGGTGCTGGTTCTGGATCGCGACCAACGGCCCGTGGCACACCGACAAGCTTCGCCAGATCGCCCGGCACCTGCGCGAGGGCAACGAGCCGGCGGCGCGAGCGCTGGTCGAGTCCAGCCGCAGCGTGTACGGCCGACTCATCGAGGCCCTGTTGACCGAGGGCGCCAGCGACGCGGTGGCGACCGAGGCGGTCGAGCGACAGCGGCCTCGGATGGACCGGTTCATGCCTACGCTGGGCACGATCATCACCGCCGCGCCGATGCTGGGCATCCTGGGCACGGTGACGGGCATCATCGGCGCGTTCAACCTGATGGGCGACACATCGCTGGCCAGCGACCCGGACAAGATCGGCGCGGAGATCGGCGAGGCGCTGCTGACGACGGTCGCCGGGCTGGTGGTGGCGTTGATCGTGCTGTTTCCGTACAACGCGTTTCGCGCGCAGATCGAACGGACCTTGGGCCGCATGGAAT
The DNA here is from genome assembly GCA_964620345.1 of uncultured Planctomycetaceae bacterium. Classification (GTDB taxonomy): domain Bacteria; phylum Planctomycetota; class Phycisphaerae; order Phycisphaerales; family Zrk34; genus CAZUHK01. Next base: position 4,725 of record CAZUHK010000073.1, on the reverse strand, counting down.
CACTGATCGCCGCGGCCCGGCGCACCGAAGCCGCCGGCGGGCAGTACAAGCCCCTGCCGGGCAGTGAGGATTGACCTCGCCGTTCAGCGGCGCTCGATGAAGATCTCGCGGATTTCGCGCAGGGGGTAGCCCGAGTCGTTGAGCAGCTTGACCATGCGGATGCGCTTTACGTCCGCGGCGTCGAACAGCCGCTGGCCGGCTTCGGAGTGGTGGCGCGGCCTGATGACCTGCATGTAACAGTAGTGTTGCAGTTGCGCGGGGCTGACGCCCGACGCGGCGGCGGCGGCGGAAAGCCGCCGCAGTTTGCTTCGCGCCTTGGGGGATGAGCCGGCCATCGTTGGACCAGTTTACCTCACCCCTCTGGCCGATTCGTACGGGCCGGCGGCGTGGGTCATGTGTGCGAATGCCGCTTGGATCGCTGAACCACCCACCGGCGGGCACGGTTGCAACTCAAAGTCGGGCGGGCTATCACCGCGGCACGGAGATCATGCCCATGAGCCGTTCGCGCCAGCCCAACGTTGTTTTCATCACGACCGATCACCTGCGCTACGACAACATCGCGGCCAACGGCAACGATGTGATGCACACGCCGCACCTCGATCGCCTCGCGGCCGAGGGTGTGGCGCTGGACCAGTGCCACGTGCAGGCGCCGACCTGCATGCCCAGCCGCGCGAGCATATGGACCGGGCGGTACCCGCAGAACCACGGCGTGCGTTGCAACGGCGTGGCTCTGGGCCGGCACGAGGTGACGCTGGCCCACGCATTCAGCGCCGGGGGGTATCGCACGGTGAACGTCGGCAAGCTGCACTTCCAGCCGCACAGTGGCCGCGACCACGGCCGCAATGACCTGGACTACGCCGGCTACGGCTACGATGTGAACCTGCTGTCCGACGAGCCGGGCTGTTACGACGATGCGTACATCAAGTGGGTCAACACCGTCGCGCCGCAGCACGTGGACGCCAGCCGTGTGGGCAACCCGCCGGACCGCGAGGGGCATGATGAGATGTGGACGTTCGGCGCGCCCACGCAGTTCAGCCACCCCGACTGGATCACCAAGCACGCGCTCGCATTCATCGAGCGGCGGGACCGGAGCCGGCCGCTGTTTCTGACGATGGGTTTTTACAACCCGCACCCGCCGATGAACCCGCCGGCGGAGTTTCTCGATCTGTACGACGAGGCCGACATGCCCCTGCCGACGATGGGCGACAGCGAGCAAGAGCGGGAGATGTTCGAGCACCGCCGGCCCGAATGGTGGCGGCAGGTGCGCCGGCACTTCTACGCCATGGTCAGCCACATCGATGCGTGCGTGGGCCGGCTGCTCGACGCACTACAGCGCGATGGCAGCGATCGCGAGACGATCGTGGTGTTCACCTCCGACCACGGCGACTCGCTGGGCGACCACGGTCACATCGGCAAAGGGCCTTGGAACCACGATGCGATCACCCGCGTGCCGGTGCTGGCGCGCTGGCCCGGCGGGCTGGGCGGCGGGCGGCGCGTCGCGGGACTGACCGAGGCGATCGACCTGATGCCCACGCTGCTGAGCTTGTGCGGCGTGGACATTCCCCACGGCGTGAAGGGACGCGACATGGCCACGGTCTGGCGCGGCGAGTCAGAGGCCTGTCGCGAGGATGTGTTGACCGAGCATCGCCAAGTCGACCGCGGCAATGCGATCAAGACGCTGCGGACCGCGCGGTTCAAGTATCACCTGCACCACGATGGGCGTGAGCGGTTGTCCGACCTGGCGCTCGATCACGCCGAGTCGCCGGCGAACGACAAGGCGACCGACCCGGCCTACGCCGACGACCTGGCCGCGATGCGACAGCGCTTGCTCACGCGACTGATAAATGCCGAGGATGATCTTCCGCCGCGAACCCATCCGTATTGACGGTGGCGTTCAGCGGGCGATTGCAGACCGCTGCGCGGCGCGGCGTGCCGACCCGCCGCCGGTCAAATCACTTTCCCGTGAAGAACTTGCGGATCGCGTGGACCGTGGTGGCTCGGCCGACGCGCGCGATGGACTCGGTCAGCGGGATTTCCTTGGGGCAGGCCTTGACGCAGTTCTGCGCGTTGCCGCAGTCGCTCACGCCGCCGGCCTGCTCCATCACGGCCAACCGTTCGTCGCCCAGCTCGGCGCCGGTCGCGTGGGCGTTGAAGTATTCGACCTGGCTGATCACCGCGGCGCCGACGAAGTGGTTGTCCTTCGTGTACTGCGGGCAGACTTCCAGGCAGCAGCCGCAGCTCATGCAGCGGCTCAGCTCGTAGCGCCGCGCCGCGTCGGCCGGCTTCTCCTTGGGGCCCGGGCCCAGCGAGTACGTGCCGTCGATCGGCACCCAGCCCTGGATTTCCTTGAGGTCGTCAAACAGCCGCGTGCGATCGACCATCAGGTCACGAACGACCGGAAACTTGCTCATCGGCTCCAGCGTGATGGTGTTGTCTTCGCCCAGGTGATCGTCGATCAGTTGCGAGCACATCTGGCAGCACTTGCCGTTGACCAGTGCGGTACACGAGCCGCACACCTCTTCGAGGCACGCGGCCATGTAAACGATGGGCGTGGTCTTCTTGCCGTCGATGGTCACGGGGCTGGCCGCGATCGCCTGCAGCGCGCTGATGACGTTCATGCCGGGCTTGTATTCCAGCTCGAACTGCTCCCAGTACGCCGCGGCGTCGGGGGTGTCCTGGCGCTTGACACACACGCGGAACGATGTTGGCTTGGCGGGGGCGATCATGGGCGGATTCCTTCACGAGCTTCGATCTTCGATCGACCGCTAAACGTTTCTCACTTCGACGCCGCGGGCTCGGCCTTCTTGCTGCTCTTGCCGTAGGTCCGCGCCCGCGGCTCGACCATCGGCGTGGGCACGTCCTCGTACTCCAGCATCGGCTTGTCGTTCGCCGCGTCGTACTTGGCCAGCGTGGTCTTCATAAACCGCTCATCGTTGCGATCGGGGTAGTCCGGCCGGTAGTGGCTGCCGCGCGATTCCTTGCGCTCGATGCTCGCTTCGACCACCGCGTCGGCATACTTGATCATGTCGCCCAGCGCCCGGGTAAAGCTCAGGTTCTGGTTGGTCCACATGCCGGTGTCGGCCAGCGAGCAGTTGGCGTAGCGCTGCTTCCACTGGTCCACGCGCTGCCGCAGCTTGGTCAGCCCCTGTTCATCGCGGATCACCGTGCAGTAGTCGGTCATCCACTCGCCCATCTCCTGGTGGATGGCGTAGGGGTTCTCGCCGCCGGTCGCTTCGATCAGCCGCTTCTGCTTGGCCGTCTCCTGCTCGACGACCGCGTCGAACACCGCGTCGTCGACCTCGGCCGCGGCGGCCTCCAGGTCGCGGACGTAGTTCACCACGCTCGGCCCGCAGAAGATGCCGTCGAAGATGCAGTTGAGCAGCGCATTGGCCCCCAGCCGCGTCGCGCCGTGGTAGGCGTAGTTGACCTCGCCGAAGGCGTACAGGCCCGGCACGTTGGTCATCATGTTGTTGGGATGACCGTGTTCCATGCCGACGATGAACTCGCCCTTGTCGCCGGACTCCCGGCACGGCGGTCGGTCTTCGTCCTGGTAGATCGTGTACAGCCCGCCCATGGAGTAATGCACGGCGGGGAAGATCTTCATCGGCACCTCGCGCGGGTCGTCGCCGGTGAACTTCTCGTAGATCTCCAAAATCGCGTGCAGCTTGTCCTTGGTCTTCTGCGGCAGGTGGGTGATGTCCAGGTACGCCATGCGCCCCCCGCCCACGCCGAACCCGTCGCGACAGGTGAAGAAAATCTCCCGCGTCGCCACGTCGCGCGAGACGAGGTTCTTGTACTCGGGGTATTTTTCTTCGAGGATGTACCAGCGTTGGTCATCGGGGATCTGGCGCGGGTCTTTGCCGGGCTCGGGGTGGGGCTTCCACTGGCCGTCTTCCTTGACCGCCGGCACCCAGACGCGACCGCCTTCGCCGCGGGCCGATTCGCTCATCAGCCGGCACTTGTCTTCACCGGGAATCGCGGTCGGGTGGACCTGAATCATCTCGGGGTTGCCCAGCCACGCCCCGGCCTGATAGCAGCGCGCGGCCGCGCCGCCGTTGCAGATCACCGACATGGTGCTCTTGCCGAAGATCACCCCGCAGCCACCGGTCGCCATCACGACCGCGTCGGCCTTGAACGGGCGGATTTCCATCGTGCGGATGTCCTGGCCGACGATGCCCCGGCACACGCCCGACGCATCGAGCACCGGCCAGAGGAACTCCCAGAACTCGTACTTGGTGACCTTGCCCGCGGCCTCGTAGCGGCGGGTCTGTTCGTCCAGTGCGTAGAGCAACTGCTGGCCGGTCGACGCGCCGGCGAAGTGCGTGCGCCGGTGCAGCGACCCGCCAAAGTAGCGCCGGTCGAGGTTGCCCTCGGCCGTGCGATTGAACGGCACGCCCATGCGGTCCATCACCTCGATCACGCGCGGCGCCCAGTGGGCCATCTCGTACACCGGCGGCTGGTGGTTGAGGAAGTCGCCGCCGTAGAGCGTCTCGTCGAAGTGATCCCACTCGCTGAAACCCTCCTGGCGCACCGGCTCGGTGCAGGCGTTGATGCCGCCCTGGGCGCAGACGCTGTGCGATCGCTTGACCGGCACGAGGGAGAACAGGTCCACATCGACGCCGGCCTCGGCGATCCGTACCGCCGCGGCCAGGCGTTTCGCGGGCTCGGATCGGCGGCGGAGGTCGCGGCCTTCCTGCGCGAGGCGGCCTATCCGCTGTTTGGCAA
>CAZUHK010000072.1:0-14053 GCA_964620345.1 uncultured Planctomycetaceae bacterium | reverse complement strand
TGTGCGACAAGCTCGCGGCGCGGGGCGCGGGGCGCATCGACGTGCCCCGGCGGGCGGCGTACGACCTGACCGTCGAGGCCGACGTGGTGCGGATGTACGACGATTTTCAGCCGGACGTGGTGATCCATCTGGCCGCGGAGGTCGGGGGCATCGGCGCCAACCGCGAGCACCCGGGCCGCTTCTTCTTCGCCAACATGGCCATGGGCCTGCACCTGATCGAGCACGGCCGGCGGCGCGGGATCAAAAAGTTCGTGCAGACCGGCACGGTGTGCGCCTACCCCAAGCACACGCCCGTGCCCTTCGGCGAGCAAGAGCTGTGGAACGGCTACCCCGAGGAGACCAACGCCCCCTACGGCGTGGCGAAGAAGGCGCTGTTCGTCATGCTCGATGGTTACCGGCGCGAGCACGGCTTGGCCAGCAGCGTCGTGGTGCCGGTCAACCTGTACGGCCCGGGCGACAACTTCGATCTGAACACCAGCCACGTCATCCCGGCGTTGATCCGCAAGTGCTGCGATGCGATCGACCGCGGCGATGAATCGATCACCTGCTGGGGCAGCGGCGGCGCGTCGCGCGAGTTTCTCTACGTCGACGACGCGGCCGAGGGGATTCTGGTCGCCACCGAGAAGATGGACGAACCGGTGCCGATCAACCTCGGCACGGGCAGCGAGATTCAGATCAAGGCCCTGGTCGAGCTGATCGCGGAGCTGACGGGGTTTACCGGTCGAATCCAGTGGGATGCGAGCAAGCCCGACGGCCAGCCGCGGCGGTGCCTGGACACCAGCCGGGCCGAGGCGATGCTGGGCTGGCGCGCCGCGGTGGACCTGCGCGAGGGGTTGGGGCGGACGATCGACTGGTACCGGCAGCAGCAGACGGTCCGCGAAGTACACTACGGCTGAGCCGGGGCCGACGAGCGGACCGCCCATGAACCGATTCGATCACATCGTGCTGACCGCCGCCAACGCCGCGCAGGCGCGCGGGTATCGCACGCAGATCGACTGGCGGCTGCGATCAGGCCGGCTCGACACCGCCGCCCGCTACCACGTCGTGCCCGACCCCGGCGGGCGGCGTGTCGGCTCGCTGGGCGCGACGATCCATGCGCTGCGCGCCGTGGCGCGCGATCTGCTCAAGCGCGACAAGGCCCGCTCGCTCGACAAGCTCTTCGCCGGGCGGCGCGTGCTGATCTGCCACTCCGGCGGCGATTCACGCCGGCTGCCGGCCTACGCGGCGCAGGGCAAAATCTTCACCCCACTGCCCACCGGCGACGACGGCACGACCGCGGCGCTGTTCGACCTGATCCTCGACAACGTCCAGCGACTGCCCGCGCCGCCGGCCGGGCAGGTGCTGATCTACACCGGCGACGTGCTGCTCACCTTCGACCCGGCCGCCACACGGTTCGATCGGCCCGGCGTGGTCGGCGTGGCGTACCCCGGCTCGATCGAGACCGCCGGCCGCCACGGCGTGTACGTCACCGACCCGGATGTGATGCAGACCGGCTTCGCCCCCGTGCGCGACTTCCTGCAGAAGCCCGATGAACCGACCGCGCGGCAACACGACGCGATCGACCCGGTCGGCCGCGTGCTGATCGACACCGGCATCGTCTCGCTCGACCCGCCGACCACCGCCAAGCTGCTCGATCACGCCGGCCTCACGCTGCGCGACGGCAAGCTCGTCACCCGGGCCGGGCTGATGAAAGACCTGGAGACCGGCAAGGCCCGCGGGCTCGACCTGTACCTCGAATACCTCACCGCCCTGGCGCCGAAGGTGACCAGGCGGCGCTACGCCAAGGCGGTCGGGCTGGACGAGCACGACGCGGCGCAGCGCCAACGCATCGAGGCGCTGTACGACGCGGTGCGGCGGGTGAAGTTTCACGTGAACGTGCTGCCGGACTGCGACTTTTTTCACATCGGCTCCAGCCGGGAGTTCCTGGCGAACATCGCGACGCTCAACCGCACGGCCGAGGCGTACGGCTTTGCCGACATGCACGGATCGACCAGCGTGCCGGGCACGTCGCTGGAAGGCGCGTTCGTGTACCAGTCGATCCTCGATCACGCGCCGGTGCGTTGCGGGCCGGCCACGCTGGTCGAGGGCTGCGATGTGGATGTGCCGGTGGAGCTGCCCGGGCGCAACGTGCTGGTGGGCCTGCCGGCCGACGGGGGTGTGCCGATCAAGCTGGCCGCGGGGCTGGGCCTGGTCGTGCTGCCGGTGGGCCAGCGCGACTGGGCGGCGGTGTGCTTCGGGCTGAACGATGACTTCAAGGGCACGGCCGACGGCGAGCGGGGCTGTACGTTTCTCAATGAGCCGATCGGCAAGTGGCAGCGGCGGCACGGCGTGGATGACGCGACGCTGTGGCCGCGCGGCGCGGCCAAGAGTTTGTGGGAGGCGCGGTTGTGGCCGGTGGGCACGCTGGAGCAGGTGCTTGGCGAGGCGAAGTGGATCGCCGGGCCGGGCGCCAAGCCGCAAGCGGCGGGGGCGTGGACGCGGGCCAAGCGGCTGAGCATGAAGCAGCTCATCAAACGGGTGAACCATCGGCGGCTGATCGATCATCGCCAGTCGATCAACCGGCGTGTGGACCTGGCGCGGCTGGACGAGCGGCTGCTGGCCGACGACGCCCTGCCGGCCAAGCGCGTGGTCGAGCAGATCGCCTCGCGCGAAGAAGCGGCGGCGGCGCTGGGGGCGATCGGCGCGGCGATCGGTCAGGCCGACTCACCGCTGTTCGAATCGCGCGCGTGCAAGCTGGCGCAGCTCATCGCCGAGCGGCACCGCGTGCCGCGCGCGAAGCTGCGGCAGGCCGGGTTCGACACCCCGGCGCAGATCGAACAGCGTGCGTTCGGCGCGATCCGCCGGGCGGTGAGTCAAGCGGTGGCGATGCCCGACGCGCCGCGCGGGCCGGGCATCCTGCACGACCAGGTCGTCTGGGTGACCACGCCGGTGCGGCTGGACTTTTCCGGCGGGTGGTCGGACACCCCGCCGTTCTGCACCGAGCGCGGCGGGACGGTGGTCAACGCGGCGATCACGCTCAACGGCCAGTACCCCGTGCAGGCGATGGCCAAGCTCAACGAAGACCGCGTGATCCGCCTGTCGAGCATCGACCTGGGCCGCACGCAGACCATCGCGCGCACCGAGCAACTGCTGGCCTACACCGACCCGCGCGACTGGGGGGCGCTGCCCAAGGCGGCGATGGTGCTGGCGGGCATCGGCCCGGCCGATCGGCGGCAGTCGCTGGGCAGGTGGCTGGACAAGCTCGGCGGCGGGCTGGACCTGACGATCTTCTCCGCCCTGCCCAAGGGCTCGGGCCTGGGCACGTCCAGCGTGCTGGGCGCCGCGGTGCTGGCCTGCCTGGATCGCGTGCTGGGGCGCGACGCGACCCACGATGAACTGATCGCCCGCACCAGCGTGCTCGAACAGATGATGACCACCGGCGGCGGCTGGCAGGACCAGGTCGGCGGGGTGTTCGGCGGGGTCAAGCTCATCACCACCCAGCCCGGCGCCGATCAGGCCGCCACGCTGCGATGGATCGGCTTCGACATGGCCGCCGACCAGGCCCTGCGCGACCGCCTGCTGCTCTACTTCACCGGGCAGAAGCGCATGGCACGCAACATCCTTCAGAACGTGGTCGGCCGATACCTCGCGCGCGACCCCGAGGCGTTGCGCACGATCGACGAACTCAAAGACGCGGCGCTGCGGATGAAGGCCGATCTGGATCGGCGGGATGTCGATGCGTTCGGCAAGGGGATCGAGCGTTACTGGACGCTCAAGAAGCGGCTGGACCCGGGCAGCACCAACGAGCCGATCGAGCGGCTGATCGCACGCATCGATCGCTGGTGTGTGGGCAAGTGCCTGCCGGGCGCCGGCGGCGGGGGGTTCGTGTTCATCGTCGCACGCGACACCGACGCGGCGCAGCGCATCCGCAAGACGCTGACCGCGCACCCGCCCAATGGTTCGGCGCGATTCTTCGACTTCGATGTCGATCCGACCGGCCTGAAGATCACCACGCTGTAAGCCCCGCGGCGGGCGATCGCGATTTTTCTCACAAATTCCGCCGGTTTCGCTTGCATTTGGCGATTCCTGTGGCATTGTTTGCATGACAAGGCACGCGGCGGCCAGCAGTTGGACCTCGCCGCGGACCGCCGACGCCCCGAGTGACCGGCGCCTGCCGGTGCGAGTCGGGGCTGACGTTTTGGAGAGGAGACAGCATGGTTGCCCGAACCGTCGCCTGGAAGGCGACCGGTGGTATGACGTGCAGCCCGACGCCCCGGTTTCAAGGATCGCTCCCATGAAGTTCGCGATTCGACAGGACGATTCCGCCATGCTCGCGGCCGCGACGCTTGCCCGACTCGGCGCCCAGCGCCGCGCGACCGGTGGCCGGCCCCGGCACGATCGGATCACCCTCACCGCCGAGCTGTCCGCACGGGTCGAGGCCGGCGGAGCGGTGCGCTTCGCCACGCCCCGCGCACCCGAGGCGTGCGTGCGGCACACGGGCATCATTCGGCCTCACCGGATGAACCTGGCGCACCTGCGGGGCACGGCCGACGAGGTCGGCGCGTTCAGCTTGCGTCTGGTCGATCGTGACGGCGGCGGGGTCAAGCTCGCGGCCCACGTGATCGACTACCAGCGCGTGTGCCTGGGCCAAAGCGTCATCGTCCGCCTGCGCTTCGTCGGCCTGGCCGACCGGCGCGAACCCGAGCGGGCCGGCGGCGGCGGCTACCGCCACGCGGGCGCGATCAGCGGCGTGCTCGATCTCTGCGGCACGACCGACCGCCCCGAACGCTGGTCGGCCCATCTGCGCGGCACCTTCCACGCCGCCCCGCCGCGCGACGACGACCACCGCCAACGCCGCACCCCCGACCGGCCCGACCAGGCCCACCCCGCGGCCTGACGCGGCGAGCCCCACACACCCTCTCCGTGCCGCCCGCCCGACCCACCGCGGCGCGACCGGCTATTCGATGGGCGATTCGCACTGGAGCAGGCCATCGGCGGCCAGGCGGACTACTGCGGCGGCCTGCTCGCGAGTGACCGGCTCGAACCCGGCCACAAACTCCTCCAGCGAACCGCCATCCTGCATCAGGTCGAACAGTGCCTGCACCGGCACGCGCGTGCCCTTAAAGCACGGTTCGCCGTGCAGGCGCTCCGGGTCCACCGACAGGCAAGGCGCCAGCGGGCTGTCAGCAGGGATCAGTTCGCGAGACGGTCGAGCGGCGGCGGAAGATGGCGCGGGCATGATGCACTATTGTAGGCCCGAGACGATATCCGCTCAGCACCCGAACGGAGGCCCGCCATGCCGATGCCGCGATTGAGGTTGGACGACACGACGCTGCTGGTGGTCGATCTGCAGCGCAAGCTGTTGCCGGTGATGGCCGAGCCCGCGGCGATTGAGGCCGCGGCGGGCAAGCTGGTGGCCGGGGCGGGTGTGCTGGGCCTGCCGGTGGTGGCGACCGAGCAATACCCCGCGGGGCTGGGCGCGACGGTGCCGGGCATCGCCGACCGCTGGCCGCGGGGCACTCGGCCGCACGACAAGGTCGCGTTCTCCGCCTGCATCGACCCGGTGCGGACCGACCTGGCCGCGGCCGGGCGGTCGACGGTGCTGATCTGCGGAATCGAGACGCACGTGTGTGTGCTTCACACGGCCCTGGATCTGGCCGCGGCGGGCTATGTGCCGGCCGTGGCGGTCGACGCGGTCGGCAGCCGACGGGCGATCGATCACACCACGGCCCTGCGGCGGCTGGAGCAGGCGGGCGCGGTGCTCACGACGGTCGAGTCGGCGTTGCTGGAGATGGTCGGCGTGGCCGGCGGCGAGCGGTTCAATGCGATCCTGGGCCTCATCAAGTGACTGCAACCCCCATTTTTGGCCCGGCGGCGGGGGTGGCCCTGTTTTTTTTGCTTGCCAGCGGGGTTAATGCTCGATTATGGTAATGAGAGCCAACCAACCCTTCAGGCGAACCACCATCCAAAAAGGAGACGCTCATGGACGCGTATGAACAGCTCAAGCGGCTGGTCGCCGAGGCCGAGGACGACATCCGCAAGGCCCAGGGCGGCAACAAGGCCGCCGGCACGCGGGCCCGCAAGCAGATGCAGGAGATCAAGGCCGCGGCCCAGGCCGTTCGCGTGGCCGTTCTCGAAGTCCGCGACGACGGCGGCGGCGCCTCCAGCCCGCCGGCTTCGGGGTTCTGATCCGCCCGATCGGTTCGACATCACCGCCCCGATGGCAAGCCACGCTCGCCCACGGGTCGTCGGCGCAGCGCCGGCGACCCGCTTGATTTGGCCCCCCACGATCGCGGCCAAGTTGCTATCCTCTTGCCGGCCCACCCCTGCCATCCGCCCCGTCTCGGACACCCCGCCATGCCGCCCACCCTCCTGATCAACCTCGATGAAATCGACCTCGACCACATCCAGCACGACGTGGCCGACATCGAAGCGACCAACCCGCAGCGCGGCGACATGCGCCACCTCGATGGCATCTGCTGGGCCCAGGCCGACCATCCGGTCTACGGCCTGAGCGCGGTGGGGTTCAAGGATTGCACGGCCGACGAGTTCTGGGTGCCCGGCCACATCCCCGGCCGACCCCTGCTGCCGGGCGTGATGATGATCGAAGTCGCCGCCCAGCTCGCGGCGTTCATGATCAAACGCTTCCGCGACGAGGACGGGTTCCTCGGCTTCCTCGGTTGCGATCACGTCAAGTTCCGCGGCCAGGTCGCGCCCGGCCAACGCCTTTACATCGTCGGCCGCGAAATCAAGTACCGCAAGAACCGGCTGTTCGTCTGCGCCATCCAGGGCATCTGCGAAGGCCAGCTCGTCTTCGAGGGCGAGATCACCGGCATGCCGTTCTGATCCCGTCGCTTCGTGGCTCACCACCGGGGCCCGGCGCGCCCGGGTGCAATCGTGCGATTACATCTGCCGGAGCTGTTCGAGCATCGCGATCGCGGCGCGGCCGCGGTGGCTGATCGCGTTCTTCTGGGCCGGTGAAAGCTCCGCGGCGGTGCGGCCGGCTTCGGTCAGGTGCATCAGCGGGTCGTAGCCGAAGCCGTTGTCGCCGCGCGGGGTACGCAGGATGCGCCCCTCGACCTTGCCCCGGGCCAGGGCCAGCTCACGCTGGGCGTCGGCCAGCACCATCACGCACACGAACCGCGCGGTGCGCTTCGCATCGGGCACCGCGGCCAGGGCGCCGAGCAGCTTGGCGTTGTTGGCCGCGTCGACCCGCTTGCGATCGCCTTCGACCCCGGCGTAGCGGGCGCTACGCACGCCCGGTTCGCCGTGCAACGCATCGACCATCAGCCCGCTGTCGTCGGCCAGGCACACCCGGTCGGTGCGCCGCGCATAGTGCTGGGCCTTGATGAGCGCGTTGGCCTCGAAGGTCGGCTGGTCCTCGATCGGCTCGGGCCCCTCGACGCCGGCCTCGGCCAACGATTGCACGCTCACGCCCGCCTCGGCGAACACGGCGCGGATCTCCGCAACCTTGTGCGCGTTGTTCGTCGCCAGCAGGATGGGTTGGTCGAGCGTCATGCCGGCCGAAGGTACTCAGGCGATCCGGTTGCGGCAACGGTGGGGTGACTTACAATCCCCTTCACCCCCGCACGGCCCGATTTTTCGGAGAAACATTGACGTGAGCAAATCACCCGCACTCGGTTCACCCGAAATGCCCCTTCGTGTCGCGATCGTCGGGTCGGGGCCCAGCGGCTTCTACGCCGCCGACGCCCTGTTCAAGAGCGATCGCCACGTGCACGTGGCGATGTTCGAGAAGCTGCCCACGCCGTTCGGCCTGGTCCGCTTCGGCGTCGCGCCCGATCACGCCAAGATCCGCAACGTCACCAAGATCTACGAGAAGACCGCCGCCCAGGGCGACTTCAGCTTCTGGGGCAACGTGGCGATCGGCCAGCACGTCAGCGTCGAGGAGCTGCGCGAATACTTCGACGCGGTGATCTTCGCCTTCGGCGCCGCGACCGACCGCAAGCTGGGCATCCCCGGCGAAGACCTGCTGCGCAGCTACACCGCCACCAGCTTCTGCGCCTGGTACAACGGCCACCCGGACTTCCAGGACCTGCAATTCGACCTGTCACACGAGGTCGCGGTGGTGATCGGCCAGGGCAACGTCGCGATGGACGTGACGCGCATCCTCGCGCTCTCAGCGGACGTGCTGGCCAAGACCGACATGGCCAGCCCCGCCGTCGAGGCGCTGCGGCAGAGCAACGTGAAAGAGATTCACGTGATCGGTCGGCGCGGGCCGGTGCAGGCCAAGTTCACGCCCAAGGAGATCGGCGAGCTGGGCGAGATCGAGGGCTGCGATGTGATCATCGACCCGCACTTCCTCGAGCTGACCGACACCGACCAGGCCGAGCTCGAGCTGCCCGAGAACAAGACCAACGCCCGCAACTTTGAGATCATGAAGGAACTGGCGGCGCGCGGCGACACCGGGGCCAAGCGAAGAATCGTCTTCCAGTTCTACCGCAGCCCCGTCGAGATCCTCGGCGACGACGGCGTCGAAGGCGTGGTGCTGCAGAAGAACCAGATGGTCGGCGAGCCCGGCGCTCAGCGGGCCGAGGGCACCGGCGAGACATACGAGTTCCCGTGCGGCGTGTTCTTCCGCAGCGTCGGCTACCGCGGCGTGAAGCTGCCGGGCGTGCCGTTCGACGACAAGCGCAGCACCATCCCCAACGTTCACGGCCGGGTCAAAGGCGCCGACGGGATGTACTGCACCGGCTGGATCAAGCGCGGCGCGACGGGGCTGATCGGCACCAACAAGGCCGACTCCAACGAAACCGTCGCCCAGTTGCTGGACGACCTGGACCAACTCACCCCCGCGCCGCAGCGCGATCACAAGGCGTTGGAGAAGCTGATCGCCTCGCGGGCCGGGCGGCTGGTGACGTTCGACGACTGGAAGAAGATCGACGCGGCCGAGATCGCCCGCGGCAAGGCCCTGGGCAAGCCGCGCGACAACTTCACCACCGTCGATCAGATGCTCGCGGCCCTGGACGGCTGATCGCGATGGATCGCGATTACTCAACGAGCCGACTTGGAACCGGCCCGGCGGGTGGCTAGAGTATCCAGTTCGCGCCGCGCGTTGCGGCGCGACGAGAGAGATCAATCTGACCGCGAAACATAAGGGAAGAGACGCGATGGGCAATATCCGATGGATGTGCATGTGGGCCGCCGTGATGGGCACCGTGGCGACCGGGGCCTGGGCGAACGTATCGCTGCTCAACGCCTCGTTTGAAGACCCGTTTGTCGACCCCACCGCGTTCGCCACGCCGGAAATCCCCGACTGGGAAGAAACCGCGCTGCCGAGCTCCGGCGGCGATCAGCTCAACGGCATCTTCACCAACCTCACCGGCATCAACACGATCAGCAACGTCGATGGCGGTCAGGCGGCGTTCCTCGCGGCGGTGCCCGCGTCGGACAACATCGCGATCTGGCAGGTCTCGACCGACACGTTTCAGCCGGGCGTCACGTACAACGCCAGCGCCCTTCTGGGTAAGACCAGCGACACGCAGTTTTCCAGCCCCCCGCCGGACAACGCCTCGTTGCAGATGCGTTTGTTCTACCAGCCCGCGGGCGACCCGAGCCGGTCGCTGGACGATGCGTTCCTGGTCGACAGCGCGACGATCACCGCCGGCACACTCGAATCGCTGATGCTCAAGTCCGCGCAGGTCAGCAGCGGCCAGGTGCAGGCCGCCGACTTCTGGGCCGGGCACGCGATCGGCATCGCATTTGTTTCGACCAACGGCAACGCATTCGACCCGGCCGACCGCCAGTCGTTCACGATCGACCGGGTTGTCATCACGCCCGAGCCGACGTCGCTGGCGCTGGTGGCGCTGGGCGGCGTCGCGCTGCTGCGGCGTCGCCTACACTGATCGCATGCTGAGCCCGCGCGGTTTTACGCTTGTCGAACTGCTGGTGGTGGTAGCCCTGATCGGGCTGCTGCTGGGCATCATCGTGCCGGCGTTGGGCCGGGCCAGGGAGCAGGCCGCGTACATCGCCTGCCGGTCCAACCTCAAGCAGATCGGCATCGCCAACACCGCCTACGCCCACGACTACGACGGCGCGATTCCCTACGGCCCGGACCCGACCGGCCAGGTCGCCCCGGCGGACTTCTACCTCTTCGAGGGCATGGTCACCAGCGTCGTGGCGATGACCAGCGGCCGAACCGTGGGTCTGGGCCTGGCCGTGGAAAGCTACCTCAGCGAGAACCCCGAGGCGATCTTCTGCCCCGGGTCGGACCAGACGCTCATCGCCGCCGAGGAGCTGGCCCGCTTCGGCCGCGACCAGGTGCAGTCCAGCTACTGGTATCGCCACGGCTCGGCGCCGTTCCCCGGCGATACGCCCACGCCACTGAAGCTCACCAACCACGACACAAATCGCGACGGGCAACCGCTCACCGCCATCGCGATGGACACCAATTTCCTCGCCCACCCGCAGTTGGGTCCGACGTTCGGCGTGTACAGCCGCACCCACCACGACCAGCAGCGTGTCAATGTGCTGAACCTGGACAGCTCGGTCGTCGGTCACGAGAACACCGCCGGTGTATTCACCGTCGATGGGATCCAGAACCCGATCCAGGAGTCGCCCGAGCTGATCCTCCAGGCCTTCGAGGCCGCCGACGCGCTGCGGTGAGCACGCCGCGCCTGCACGCCTTGCAGGCGGCGACCGCCGCCGGGCCGGAGGCGTCATACTGTTACGTTCAGGAGTCGCCGATGCGTGATCGCAATCCAGTATCGCTGCGACCGGTTCGCGCCGGTTTCACGCTGGTCGAGCTGTTGGTGGTGATTTCCATCATCGCGCTGCTGCTGGGGATTCTCATCCCCTCGCTGGGCAAGGCGCGGCAACTGGCGGTGCAGACCACCTGCATGTCCAACGTCAGCCAACTGGCCAAGGCGGTCATAATGTACGACATGGAGCAGGAGATGATCCCGCACGGCCCGACCAGCGCGGAGTTCTTCACGCCCCCGACGATGTTCACCAATCAGCTTCGCACCGAGATCGACGACGAGCCGACGTTCATGGCCCTGGGCCTGCTCTTTGGGCAGGGGGATTTCAGCGCCGCGGCGTTCTTCTGCCCCGGCGACGACTCGGCCGACCCCACGGAGGAGCTCGACCAGTTGCGCGACGCGGGCAGCGCCGATCCGGTGTTCTGCTCCTACGGCTACCGGCAGCTCGACGAGACCGACGGCGGTGCGCAACTGGACACGCTGGGCAAAAACGCGCTGGGCCGGCCGGCCCGGACGCTGGTGTTCGATCTCAACGCGATCTCCGCGAACCCGGCCGGGGCGCGGTCCAACCACAATGGCAATCCCGTCAACGCCGCTTACGTCGATGGCTCGGCGGCCAGCTTCGACAACGAAGACGAACACCTGTCGCTGCCGACCGATGATCCGGCGCATGTGCCCACGGAGATGGACGAGATCCTCCAGGACCTGGACGCGGGCTACGGCGGCGACAATGCGGTGGCGCAGCGCGACGATGATTGAACGTGCCAAGCGGGGCAAGCCGCGGCGCTCAATGGGGAAACTCACGCCGAGGGTTGGGCGGGCTGGCCGGTTCGGGCGCTGCGGTAGATCGCGTCCATGAGCTGGCTCTGGATCACGCCGTGGCGTGCTGTGGTGCGCGGCTCGGCGCGGCCGAGGACGGCGTCGACGAAGTTGCTCAGCGGTTGGCCATCGGCGCCTTCGAGCACGGGGTACTTGACCTTCTGGCCTTTGGGGTGGTCGGCCGAGCCGGCGGTGATGTTGATCCAGCCGGCGTTCCAGGGGTCCAGCTCGACCTTGCCGTACTCGAAGATCCACGCGCTGTGCGCCCCGCTTGGCCCCTGGCCGGTGATCGCGATCGAGGCCATCGTGCCGTTGGCGAACTTGATCGACGCCACGCCGTTGATGTCCACGGCCGTGTCGAGCTGATCGACGAAGGCGAAGACCTCGGCCACGTCCTGCTCGACGGCCCAGCACAGCGAGTTGAGCGCGTGGGCGCCCGAGTCGTACATCTGCCCCCCGCCGGACAACGCCGGATCCTGCCGCCAACTGCCTTTGGTCAAGTAGTACCACGGCTGGCTGAGGTAAAGGTTGACCACCTTCAGCTCGCCCAGCTCCTTGCCGCGGATCATCTGGCGCAGCTTGTGAAACTCGACCGAGCACGGCGTGTTGTAGGCGATGCAGAACACCTTGCCTGATTCGTGGACACGCCGCTCGAGGTCGACCGCGTGCTTGAGGTCGGTGACCATCGGCTTTTCCATGAGGATGTGGCAGCCGGCATCGAGCGCCTGCACGGTGTGGTCGTAGTGCAGCGTGTGGGGCGTGGCGATCACGACCGCGTCGGGCCGGGTCTGGGCATACATCGTCGCCGCGTCGTCGAACTTCGGCGGGGGCGCATCCATGTGGCTCAGCGATCGGTCGATCAGCCGATCCATGTTGGGCTCGACCGTATCGCACAAGCCGACGATCTGAACTTCGGAAATCGCCGCGGATTGCCCGGCGTGCTTGTTCATGATCCCGCCGCAGCCCAGCAGGGCGAGGCGCAGTGGATCGCTCATGGTGAAAACTCCATCGTGGGGGTCGGCGCCGGCGAGGGTAGCACGGTGGCGGCGTGGGGCAAGCGCGAAGTCGCGAGCGGCGGATCAGCTACACTTCGGCCATGACGGACCATCGCACACTCCAGCGCGAGCTCGGCGTGCCGGGCGCGGTGCTGCTGGGGCTGGGGTCGATCCTGGGCACCGGCGTGTTCGTGTCGATCGGGCTGGTGGTGGTCGTCGCCGGCGGAGGCGATCCGGCGCTGGGGCAGGCGGCGCCGCTGGCGATCGGGCTCGCGGCGTTCGTCGCGCTGTGCAATGGACTGAGCAGCGCCCAACTCGCCGCGGCGCATCCGGTCGCGGGCGGCACGTACGAGTACGGCTATCGCTTCCTGCATCCCGCCGCGGGCTTCACGGCCGGGTGGCTGTTCCTGCTGGCCAAGAGCGCATCGGCGGCGACCGCGGCGCTGGGCGTCGGGGCATACCTGCTGCCGTGGGCGGGTGTCGATCCGGCCGGCGGGCCGATGGCGTTGCGGCTGGTCGGCGGCGGCATCGTCGCGCTGCTGAGCGTGCTGGTGCTCGCGGGCCTGCGCCGATCGAACCAGGTCAACGCGGTGCTGGTGACGCTGACGCTGGCGGTGTTGGTGACGTTCATCTGCGTGGGGGTTTTCCGGTTCGAGTCGTTCAACCCCGGGTCCGTGCCGGACGACGCGCCCGATGCGGCCCGGCCCGGTCCGGGACTGGCCGGCATCCTTCACGCCGCGGCGTTGGCGTTCGTGGCGTTCACCGGCTACGGCCGCATCGCGACGCTGGGCGAGGAGGTCAACGATCCACGCCGCACGATTCCGCGCGCGGTGATCCTGACGCTCGTGGTAACCGCTGTGCTTTACACGATGGTGAGCATCATCGTCGTGGGCGCCAGCGCCAGCGATTGGCTCCCAGGGCCGCGCCACGACATGCAGACCGCGCCGCTTGAGTGGGTCGCTCGCGCGTGGCAGTTGCCCGGGTTGGTCTGGGCCGTGACGATCGGCGCGGCGCTGGCGATGATCGGCGTGCTGCTCAACCTCATCCTCGGCCTGTCGCGCGTCGCGCTGGCGATGGGCCGACGCGGCGACATGCCCGCCAAGCTCGCCACGCTCAACACGACCGGCACCACGCCCACCGCCGCAGTCATCGCCGTCGCCCTGCTCATCGGTGGCCTGGCGATGATCGGCGATGTGAAAACCACCTGGACCTTCAGCGCGTTCACCGTGCTGCTGTACTACGGCCTGACCAACGCCGCGGCGCTGCGCCTGCCGGCCGAGCATCGGCTGTACCCCCGCGCCTTCGCGCGGCTGGGCCTGCTCGGCTGCATCGGTCTGGCGGCGTTCATCCCCTGGCCCACCATGGCCGCGGGCGGCGCATGCATTGCCGCCGGCCTGGTATGGCACGCGATCGCGCGACGGATGCAGAAACGCTAGAGCAACTTTCAGCGGCCCGGCGTGGGTGCCACACCTTGTCCGCTTTAGCGGCAAGGTGTGCGGGAGTGCGGACGCCATCACACCTTGCCCTTCGGGACAAGGTGTG
>CAZUHK010000071.1:0-14126 GCA_964620345.1 uncultured Planctomycetaceae bacterium | reverse complement strand
ATACACCTATCTCACTCGCCCAAGAACCACTTACCGCTTATGTTGATGGCGTTCGGGGCGGAACCGCAAAATGGTCGGCGCGACGCAATCGAAGCGGTCCAGGGATCCGGCAGGGCAAGCACATTTGGCGTGTTGTTGGACGAATGGCCGATTTGAGATAGTGACGGAGTTTCAGCAAGGCCTTGTATTGATTGCAAACCCGTGACGGGAGGTCATGACATGGACGTCAAGCCCTCGCGCGGTCTGCTGAGCGATTTGGATCAAATCCCTGATTCGATGGGCCGATACAGCCGACGCTCACTGCGCGGGTGGTGGTGGTTGATCGGGTTCCCGTCTTCAGGGTCCGTCGAAGACTCGTACCGCCAAGTCGCGGGCCATGCCCGGCACACCATGAAAAAGCCGCGGCGCTGAGGCCGCGGCTTCGTGGTTCCATCGAGTGCGAGGTGACTACTTCGCCGACTCGGCCGGTTGCTGCTTCTCGTCGCCCTCGGCCTCTTCGCTGAGCACGGCTTTGCGGCTGAGCTTGAGCCGGCCCTGCTCGTCCTTGCTGATGACCTTCACGCGGACACGGTCGCCGACCTTTACCACGTCGGTGACCTTCTCGACGTAGCCGTCGGCCAGTTCGGAGATGTGGCACAGGCCGTCCTGTCCGGGGATCACTTCGATGAACGCGCCGAAATCCTTGATCGTCGAGACTTTGCCGTTGTAGATCTTGCCGACCTGGACTTCTTCGCACATGCGTTCGATTTCTTCGATGGCTTTCTCGGCCTTGCCGCCGCCGACGGCCGAGACGATGACGGTGCCGTCCTCCTCGACCTCGATGGTCGATTCGGTGGCTTCCTGAATGGCGCGGATGTTCTTGCCGCCGGGGCCGATGAGCAGACCGATCTTCTCGGGGTTGATCTTGATCCGCAGCAGGCGCGGGGCATGGACGGAGGTGGTCTCGCGCGGCTTGGCGATGGCCGCCTCGATCGCCTGGATGATCTTCATCCGTGCGGTTTTCGCGGCGGTGAAGATCTCCTCGATCAGGTCGAAGGTCAGCCCGCGGGTCTTGAGGTCGAGCTGGATACCGGTGATGCCCTGGTGGGTGCCGGAGACCTTGAAGTCCATGTCGCCGAAGTGGTCTTCCTCGCCGAGGATGTCGGTGATGAGGACTCGCTGGTTGTCTTCCTGGACCATGCCGATGGAGATGCCGGCGACGGTGTTGGTGATGGGGACGCCGGCGTCCATGAGCGCCAGGCAGCCGCCGCAGACGCTGGCCATGGAACTGGAGCCGTTGGATTCGAGGATCTCACTGACCAATCGGATGGTGTAGGGGAAGTCTTCGACGGCGGGCAGCACGCCGGCGAGCGAGCGTTCGGCCAGGGCGCCGTGGCCGATCTCGCGGCGGGACGGGCCGGATATTCGCCGCGCCTCGCCGACGCAGAACGGCGGGAAGTTGTAGTGCAGCATGAACTTCTGGCGGTATTCTTCGCCCAGGCCGTCGACGATCTGCTCATCGCGGCCGACGCCCAGTGTGGTGGAGACCAGTGCCTGGGTCTCGCCGCGGGTGAAGGTGGCCGAGCCGTGCGCGCGGGCCAGCACGCCGACCTCGCAGGTGAGCTGGCGAATGTCATCGGGGCCGCGGCCGTCGGGCCGGCGGCCGTCGAGGATCATGCGGCGCGTCGCCTGCTCCTCGACCGCCTCGAACGTCGCCTTGACCTGCTTGCGCTTGGCCGTCGCCCGCTTGTAGGCGGTGTAGCTGAGGTCGGCGTTCTCGTCCGGCTCGGGCGCGACCTGGTCGAGGTATTCGGTGAAAACCTTCCTGACCGCTTCATCGCGCTCCAGCTTGCCTTCGATCTGCTTGGCCTGGTAAATCTTGTCGGTCAGGGCTTGGATCGCGGCGTCGAAGACCTCTTGGGGCGGCAGACGCAGCTCGGCGGTCTTCTTCTGGCCGGCCTTGCTGACCAGCTCGTCGATCGCGTCGAGGATGGTGAGGATGTGCTCGTGGCCGAACTTGATCGCGGCCAGCACATCGGCCTCGGGCATCTCCTGCGAGCCGACCTCGATCATGTTCACGCCCTCGCGGTGGCCCGAGAGCACCAGGTCCAGGTCGGAGTATTCCATCTGGCTGGCGGTGGGGAAGATCACGAACTGACCTTCGACGCGGCCGACGCGGACGGTGGCGAGCGGGCCATCGTGGGGGATCGAGCTGATCGCGACCGCGGCCGCGGCGCCGGTGCCGGCGATCACGTCCGGGTCGTTCTCGCCATCGGCCGACTCGACCCAGTTCTGAATGACCACCTCGTCCATCAGCCCCTTGGGAAACAGGGGCCGCAGAGGCCGGTCGATCAGCCGCATGGTGAGCACTTCTTTCTGGTTGGGCGCGCCCTCGCGCTTGCGGAAGCCACCGGGAAACTTGCCCGCGGCGCTGGTGCGTTCGCGGTAGTCGATCTGCAGGGGGAAGAAGTCGATGCCCTCGCGGGGCTCGCCGCGGACGACGGCACACAGGACGGTGGTTTCGCCGTAGGTGGCGAAGACGCAGGCGTCGGCCTGGCGGGCGTACTTGCCGGTTTCCAGGCGGAGCGTTCGCCCGCCGATCTCGCGTTCAACGATCACGTGACTCATGGTGGGTTCCTTTTCGAATCCTGCCCGGTGGATAGCGGGCGTGGTGTGAAAGGCCACGGCGGGCGGGATTCGGTGGACCCACAGGGGACAGTTGGCGATGAGCCGCGGTGGGCTGGGCGGGTGTTTGGAACCGGGACCCAGCGCCGACTGCCTCCCGCGTGCGGCACCGAGCCGCCGCGACCGCGACGGAGGTTACTTGCGAAGCCCCAGCTTCTGAATCAGCTCGAGATAACGCGAGCGATCCTTGCGCATCAGGTACTTCAGCAGACGATTGCGCTGGCCAACCATGATGATCAGCCCGCGACGGGTGTGGTAGTCGTGACGGTGGGTCCGCAGGTGCTCGGTCAGGTCGGTGATCCGCTGGGTGAGCAGCGCGATCTGCACCTCAGGCGAGCCGGTGTCGTCGTCGGCTCGCTTGTGGTCGTCGATGATCTGTTGCTTGGCCGTGGCGGTCAGCGCCATGGTGGTTCTCCGTGCGAGGCCCTTGTGGCCCGGTGATTTTGCCCTATGTCTAATAAGCTCCGCATGGTAACCAAAGACCGCCGGGCGGGCAATCGACAATCCCAGAGCATCGCGTTAGGATTGATCGCCACCGACGATCCGCGGGCCCCGCGGCCCTACGACCCGACATCAAACACCACATACCATATCGAGAAGACAGGACATTGATGGCTCAAACGATACGCATTCTGGTCGGCGACAAGCTGGCTGACAAGGGACTGAACTACCTCCGCAGCCACGATGGCGTCGAGTTGGACGTCAAGACCGGCCTGTCGGAGGACGAAATCGCCGGCATCATCGGCCAATACGACGGCCTGATCGTCCGCAGCGGCGTGCAGGTCACCGCGAAGGTGCTGGAAAGCCCCGGCAAGCTCAAAGCCATCGCGCGGGCGGGCGTGGGTGTGGACAACATCGACCTCAAGGCCGCGACCGAAAAAGGCGTGCTGGTGATGAACTCCGCCGAGGCCAGCACCATCACCACCGCCGAGCACGCCTTCGCCCTGCTGATGGCCCTGTCGCGGAACATCGGCCCGGCGTACCTGGCCATGCACCAGGGCGGGTGGGACCGCAGCAAGTTTGTCGGCACGCAGCTTTCGGGCAAGACGCTGGGCGTGGTCGGCTTCGGCCGCATCGGCCACACCGTCGCCGAGCGCGGGCTGGCGTTCGGCATGAACGTGCTGGCCTACGACCCGGTGTTCAACGCCAAGACCGCGCTGGACGGCCGCGTCAAGATGTTCAGCGACCTCGAACCCATGCTCGGCCAGTGCGATTACCTGACCTTCCACGTGCCGCTGAACGATTCGACGCGGGGCATGCTCAACGAGAAGACCTTCGCCGCGTGCAAGGCCGGCGTGCGTGTGGTCAACGCCGCCCGCGGCGGGGTGATCGACATCCCCGACCTCATCGCCGCCTGCGATTCGGGCAAGTGCGCCGGCGCTGCGATCGACGTCTACGAGTCCGAGCCGCCGGCCCAGGACGACCCGATCCGCACGCACCCCAAGATCCTCTGCACGCCCCACCTGGGCGCCTCGACCGCCGAGGCCCAAGAGGCCGTGAGCACCGACGCCTGCGCCCAGTTGATCGAGTATCTCCGCGGCGACGGCCTGCGCGGCGCGGTGAACCTGGGCGGCGTGCGGATCGACCTGGACGAGACGCAGGAAAAGTTCGCCGACCTCGCCCGCCGCATGGCGCGACTCGTCGCGCCGATCTGCGAGCAGGGCATCCAGGACGTCGCGGTGAAAGTCAACGGCCACGAGCTGAGCTCGGCCGCGAACACCTACGAGCGGATGGTCGTGATCGAACTGCTGCGCACCATGCTCGACGACCCGGTGAACATGATCAACGTCGAGCTGATCGCCCAGCAGCGCGGCATCGAGCACAGCACCACGGTGGTGGACGAGAAGCATCGCACGCCGCGGATCACCATCGACGTCCAGAGCGGCTCCAAACACCGCCACATCGTCGGCAGCGTCTTCGCCGACGGCATGCCGCGCGTGCTGGAGATCGACGGCTACCGCATGGACATGATCCCCGAGGGCACGATGCTGCTGATTAAGAACGAGGACCGGCCGGGCATGGTCGGCTCGGTCGGCAAGCAGTTGGGCGATGCGAACATCAACATCGCCGACATGTCGCTCAGCCGGCGGCAGGACTCGGCGCTGATGGTGCTGCACGTCGATGGCGAACCCACCGATGCCCAGCTCGCGAAGCTGCGCGAGGTGCCGGGCTTCCTGAAGGTCGCGGTGGTGAGCTTGCCGGCGATCGAGCACGAGCCCGAATGATGCCCCTGGCCCCCGGGATGTCCGCGGCATGACCGACACGACCGGGCCCATCGCAATCCGTCACCCCGCCCCGGGCGCCACGCTCGCCGAGCACGCCCGCGCGATCGGGCTGCTCGTGGCCGTGGTCATGCTCGTGGGCTATTTCGACCTTGGCCGGGGCGATCTGATCAATTCGCTGGAGACCGGCTACGCACTGACCGTCCAGGAAATGGCGCGGGATGGACACTGGCTGATCCCGACCTTGAATGATCGGCCGCGTGTGCTCAAGCCGCCGCTGCCGTTCTGGATCGGTGGGGCCGTGGCATCGGTGATCGAGGGTGATCGCGCGTCGGCCGAACTGCTGCGGGGCCTGGCGACGGGCTTTGGCGCGCTCACCGCGGTGCTGATCTACCTGTTGGGCACGCGCCTGTTCGACCGCCGCGCCGGACTCTGGGCCGGTCTGGCGTGGGCGACGATGTACCTGCCGGTGTACGAGTACTCCTTCGCCCGGCACGACATCTTTCTCGCCGCGTTCTGCGTGCTGGCGATGCTCGGGCTGTGCAAGGCCTGGCAGCGCGAGCGATGGGGCTGGACGGTGGCCGGTCTTGGCCTGGTGCTGGCTTTCCAGGCCAAGGGGCCGGTGAGCTGGGTGCTGCTGACGTTGCCGACCGTGTGCTTCGTGCTGCTGCATCGGCCGGTGCGCTGGCGGTACCTGGCGACGTTGGGCGGGCTGTCGCTGCTCGCAGGACTGTCCCTGGTGCCGTGGCTGGCATTTGTCGAGCTGACCGCGGCCAGGGACGAATGGGGCGCATGGTATCTGAGCGAGGGCTTTGGTCGCGCGGTGCAGGACTTCCGCCCGAGCAACCCGCCGTTCTACTACCTGCTCATCTTCGCGTTCGTCCTGCCGTGGGCGAGCTATCTGGTCGCGGGGCTGGTGATCCCGTGGGAGAAGCGCTTCGCCGCGCGGGCTCAACCGTTGCGGTTCGCGTGGATGTGGCTGGTCGCGGGGCTGGTGCTCATGACGCTGCCGCGCGAGCGCGAGACGCGGTACATCGTTCCCCTGGCCGCCCCGGCGGCGCTGCTGATCGGGGCGCTGGTCGGCTTCCACGTCGACCTGTGGCGGCGGCGGATGTACGACCCCAAAGCCGCCGCCGTGTGGATCGGTCACGCGATCACCCTCGCGGTCCTGGCGATCGCCCTGCCGATCGTGCTGCACGTGGGTGGCTTGATCCAGATGGCCCCCGCGATCGGCTCGGGCGCGGTGCTGCTGGCGATCGCGCTGGGGGTTGCATGGGCGTTCGGCCGGCGCCACACGCGGGCCGCGATGGTGCTGACGGTGGTGTTCGGCGTGGCGATGAACATCGGCTGGCAGACCGCGCAGAACCGCGCGCCGCTCAACAACGACCCGCTTCGGGGCAAGGCCGCCGAGGTCATCGCGATCGTCGGCGACCAGCGCATCATCAGTTGGCCCCACCGCCCGCCCAACGTGCTGATCTACTACATGGGCCGCTCGGCGCCGAACCTCACCGAGCACTACCGCGCACCCGATTCGGTCGGCGACACCCGCGATGTGCTGCGTCACTGGCTCGCCGCCGAAGCGCCGGCCGAGCTGTTCATCATCACCCCCGGCGCCGACGCCGATGCCCTGCGCGCCGCCGCCGCCGCGGCCGACTACGCCGCCCGCCCCGCACTTGACCTGACCACCCGCAAGCCCCGCGAAGCCGACGAGTACAACGCCCTGCTGTTCCTCTATCGCCTCACCCGCACGCCGGACGCGGGCTGACTTGTCGGTCGCCGGGCCCGCCGATCAGGGTGATAGCTGCATCAGCACGTCGGCCAGACGCCACTTCAGCGAATCGCTCACGTCGGCGGCGCACGGCGTGCCGGCCAGGTCGTGCTTCTCGCCGGGGTCGTTGACCATGTCGAACAGGGCGCGAAGGTGCGTGGTCTGCGTGTCGTAGGTCGCCTTGTGCCGCAGCGTCTCGATCAGCAGGCGATGGTCGAACTCGCTGATGACGGCCGGGCGGCCGACGGTGCCGCCGGCCAGGGCGGGCAGCACGCTACGGCCGGTACAGGCCGGCGGCGGGTCGACGCCCGCGATGTCGCACAGCGTCGCGCACAGGTCGCCCCCGCTGACCAACCCATCCTGATCGCGCCGGTCCCGGTCGGCCGCGGCGTGCCGATCGCCCACGCCCGTCGGCGGCAGCACCCACAGCGGCACGTACGCCCCACTGCCCAGAAAGCTGGTCACGCCGGTCAACCCGCGCTCGCCCAGCAGGCAGCCGCGATCGCTGGACAGCACGACCCACGTGTTGCGTGCCAGGCCCGCCCGATCGATCGCGTGCCGCAGCGAGGCGACGAAGAAGTCGATCATGCACACCCGCGCCAGGTAATTCGCACGGATCGCGTCGAGTTGGGTCGGGCTCAACCGCTGCAGCAACGTGCGCGGATGATCCAGCCGGGCGTAGCGGTCCAGCTCGCGCAGGTCGGGCATGACGAACGGCTGGTCGATCTGTCGCGGGTCGATCAGTTCGCGATACATCCTCGGGGCCGGCAGGTCGTTGCCCGGACCGGTGAACGCGGCCACCATCAGCCACGGCTCATCCTTGGGCAGCCGGCCAACCATGGCCGCGGCGCTGGTCGCGACAAAGCCGTCCACATCATCGTCGGGGTGCTCGAACGGGTCGGCCGGCTCGAACGGCCCGGTGCGACGCCGGGCGGCGCGTTGGGCCTCGACACGCTCAATCAACCCCGCCTTGTCCGCCCAGCGAAGGTACGCGCAGTCGTCACGCCGAAGTTGATCGACATCGGCCACACATCGCGACTCGACCAAGTGTGTGGCGATCGGCCCGACGCAGCCGGCGCCCGCGATGAACCAGCCGGCATCGGCAAACGCCTTGGCCCAGCCGTCCATCCGCCCCGCGGCGACGTCGGCGGCTGATTGCTGGCGCGGGTGCAGGCCGCTGAACACCGCGCGACGCGCCGCGGCCGGTTCTGGCGACGGGCTGATCGCCGTCAGCGCCAGACCGTTCGACGCGATCGCGTCCAGCGCCGGCGTCTGGATCGGCCACGCGCCCGAAGCCCCCAGCCCATCGCCGCGATGGCCGCTGGTGAGGATCAGCAGGATGTTCCGCTTCACAGGCATGGAACCACTATCGGCGATGACTCGGCCCAAAACCAACCGCGAAGCGATTGTGTCGCTTCGCGGGAAACAAATCCGGTCCACTGCCAAGCGATATACTCGCACCATGGCGAATCTGTTCCAGTCCGATGAGTCGACCACGACGTCCGGCCGCTTCGCGCAGGTCGCGCCCGAGCAGGGGCTGGAGCGGCCCGACGGGCTGACCTACGCGGTGCCGGATGAGTTGGACGAACTGCGTGTCGGTGACCGCGTGGTCGTGCCGCTGGGCCGGGGCAATCGCACGGTCAGCGGCTACGTGCTGTCGCTCAGCGACTCGACCGAACTCGATCCGGCGAAGATCAAGCCCATCGCCGCGCTGGAGCGCGAGCCGGTCAACCTGCCGGACTCGCTGATCGAGCTGGCGCGGTGGATCAGCGAATACTACTGCTGCCCGCTGGGGATGGTGCTGGCGACGATGCTGCCGGCCGCGGTGAAGCACGGCACGGGGATGAAGAGCCGGCAACTGGTCGACATGACCGAGGCGATCGCCGCCGAGGCGCTGCCTTCGATCGTGAAGCACCACAAGCTGCCGCCCAAGCAGCAGGAGGTGCTGGGCAAGGCGCTGGAGCTCGCGGCGTTGGGCAAACTGCCGATGGATGCACGCACGCTCGCCGATGTGGCCGCCATCCGCAGCGTCTGGCCGGTCAAGCAGCTCATCGCCAAGGGGCTGCTGCGGCAGGTCGAGCAGAGCGATGTCGTCGCCCGACCGGCCGACATTTCCGACCAGGCCCACACCCACAAGCTGATGCTCACCGACGACCAGCGCGGCGTGGTCGAACAGATCACCGCGTCGCTCGACGCCGGCTTCCGCGTGAACCTGCTGCACGGGGTGACCGGCTCGGGGAAGACCGAGGTGTACATCAAGGCGATCGAGCCGGTCGTCGCCGCGGGTAAGCTCGCGGTGGTGCTGGTGCCGGAAATCTCGCTGACGCCGCAGACCGTCGGCCGGTTCATCGGCCGGTTCGATCGCGTGGCCGTGCTGCACTCGGGGCTGACCGCGGCCCAGCGGCACCAGCAGTGGCTGGCGATCCGTGACGGCTGGGCGCAGGTCGTCGTGGGCGCCCGCTCGGCGGTGTTCGCCCCGACGGACAACCTGGGCCTGATCATCGTCGACGAAGAGCACGATGGCAGCTACAAGCAGGACCAGGCCCCGCGCTATCACGGGCGCGACGTGGCGATCAAGCGGGCGCAGATGCACGGCATCCCCGTCGTGCTGGGATCGGCCACGCCCTCGCTGGAAAGCTACTACAACGCGACGCGACGCGGCACGAGCCGGCTGCTCGAACTGCCGCGGCGGGTGAGCGACTGGACAATGCCGACCGTCGAGGTCGTCGACATGCTCGAGGAGCGCCGCCAGCGCCAGCACGTGGGCGACCAGGCGATGCACCTGCTCAGCCGGCGGCTCGAAGCGGCGCTGCGGCAGACCTTCGAGCACGGCGCCCAGGCGATGCTGCTGCTCAACCGCCGCGGCTACGCCAGCTATATCGCCTGCCCCGATCAGGGCTGCGGCTGGGTCATGGCGTGCGAGCACTGCGACGTGAACCTGGTCTATCACAAAGACACGCGCGTCAAGTCCGGCGGGGTGATGCGATGCCACTACTGCGGCTACGAAAACCTGCTGCCCAGCTCGTGCCCGCTATGCGGCAAGAAGGTAAGCGTGTTCGGCGTGGGCACCCAGCGCGTCGAGGAGGAGCTGGCGCGCAAGCTGCCCCGCGCAAAGCTGCTGCGCATGGACTCGGACGCGATGCGCACCGGCCGGGACTATCACAAGGCCCTGGAGACGTTCCGCAGGCAAGAGATCGACCTGCTGATCGGCACGCAGATGATCGCCAAGGGCCTGGACTTTCCGAATGTGCGGCTGGTCGGCGTGGTCAGCGCTGACACGGCGCTGCACCTGCCGGACTTCCGCGCGGCCGAGCGGACGTTTCAGTTGATCGCGCAGGTGTCCGGCCGCAGCGGCCGCGGCGAGAACGCCGGGCGCGTGGTCGTGCAGACCTTCACGCCCGAGGCGACGGTGATCCAACGCGCCGCGGCGCACGACTACGCCGGTTTCGCCGAGGCCGAGCTCGACCAGCGCGCCCGCGCGCACCTGCCGCCGATGACGCGCATGGCGCGGGTCGTCTGCCGCGATCAGGACATCGACAAAGCCCTGGCCGCGGCGGATCGGCTCAACACGGTGCTGCTGGAGGTCAATGAGCG
The DNA here is from genome assembly GCA_964620345.1 of uncultured Planctomycetaceae bacterium. Lineage (GTDB taxonomy): Bacteria > Planctomycetota > Phycisphaerae > Phycisphaerales > Zrk34 > CAZUHK01. The sequence goes on along the minus strand of CAZUHK010000071.1, from coordinate 3,878 downwards.
GGCCGACCTCGGCGCCGCGGTGCTCGGGCCCCTGACCCCGCCGATCGCCCGCATCGGCGGGTACCACCGCGTGCAGATCGAGATCACCGCGTCGTCGGCCGGCCGGCTTCAGAAGCTGCTGACCGCCGCACGCGACCGCGGGGCACTACTCAGCGACGCGCGCATGGCGGTGGACGTGGATCCGATCTCGTTGTTGTGAAACGCGACTCAGGCGTTGTCGTTCGGATCGGCATGGTCGGCCGTCGGCGCGTCGGCGGGGGCGGACTTGTCGGTTTGCGGCCCCAGCGCTCGGATGCGTTCGGCGGCATCGCCGATCATCTGCACCTTCAGCCCGAAGTTCTCACCGACCTTCACCGCGCTGCCGCGGCCGATGAGCTTGTTGTTGACCATCAGGTCCAGCGGCTCGTCGGCCGGCCGGGGCAGTTCGAGCATCGCGCCCGGCGCCAGGTCCATCACCTCGCCCAGCGACATCCGCCGGTCGCCGATACGCACGATGACCGGTAAGCGCAGCTTGAGGATGGATTGAACGTCCTTGGCGTCGGGCATATCGAGGTTATCGGCTAAACGATGAGTGAAGTTTGATAAGAGCGCGGGCGGGCAGGCAGGCCCGGCGACGGCGGTCGCCGGGCTTTAGGGGCGCGTTAGACTTTGCCAAGAACCAGGGAGATGTTGTGACCGCCGAAGCCGAAGTTGTTGCACATCGCGTACTTCATGACGTGGTGCTGGGCCTGGTTGGCGCAGTAGTTCAGGTCGCAGCCCTCGTCGGGGTGATCGAGGTTGATCGTAGGTGGGCAGTCGCCGCTCTGAAGGGCCAGGGCGGTCATGATGGTCTCGATGCCGCCCGAGGCGCCCAGCAGGTGGCCGGTCATGCTCTTGGTGGCGCTGATAACCAGGTTCTTGGCGTGATCGCCGAACACGTTCTTGACCGCATTGTGCTCGGCCATGTCGCCCCGGTGGGTGCTGGTGGCGTGGGGGTTGATGTGGTCGATCTGATCGGCATTGAGCTCGGCGCTGGCCAGGGCGCGGCGCATGGCCTCGGCGGCGCCGCGGCCCTCGGGGTCGGGCGCGGTGAGGTGGCTGCCATCGCCGGTCATCCCGGCGCCCAGCACCTCGGCGTAGATCGTCGCGCCGCGCGCCCTGGCACGCTCGTACTCTTCGAGCACGACGATACCGCAGCCCTCGGCGATGACGAAGCCATCGCGATCGCGGTCGAAAGGCCGGCTGGCCCGGGTCGGCTCGTCGTTGCGGGACGACAACGCCCGCATGACCATGAAGCAGCCCACGCCCAGCGGCGTGACCGCCGCCTCCGAGCCGCCGGTGACGATCATGTCGGCGTCGCCCAGGGCGATGGCCCGCATCGCGTCGGCGATGGCGTGGCCGGCCGCGGCGCACGCGGTGACCGTCGCGTAGTTCACGCCCTTAAAGCCGTAGTGGATCGACACGCTGGCCGAGCCGGCGTTGATCATGAGCTTGGGAATCATCAGCGGGCTGGCGCGCTTGGGCCCGCGCTCCATCACCTTCTTATGGCCGGACTCAAACTCCTCCATGCCGCCGATCCCCGAGCCGATGATCACGCCGCACCGCCACGGGTCTTCGTTGGCGGTGTCCAGGCCGCTGTCGGCCACGGCGTCGATGCTCGCGGCCATGGCGAACTGGGCGAAGCGATCCATCCGCTTGCAGGCCTGGAAGTCCAGGTGCGGCGAGCCATCCCAGTCTGTGATCTCACCGGCGATCTGAGAGGTGTGCTCGGTCGCATCCCACCGGCCGATGCGGCGCACGCCGCTCTCGCCGGCCAGCAGTTTCTGCCAGACGTCGGGAACGCTGCGGCCCAAACTGGTGGCCCAGCCCAGGCCGGTGATGACAACGCGACGACCAATCATGGGCGATCCACGTCCTGCGGAGTTGCGGGCTCGAGGCGAACACCGCCGCGGCCGTCACGCGACGGCGCCGGGCGGTGACAGCGCATTGAAGCGGCCGGCGCAATCACTCGCCGCCGGACTTCTCGATGTGCTGATTGATGTAATCGATCGCCTGACCGACGGTCTGAATCTTCTCGGCTTCCTCATCGGGAATCGAGGTCTCAAACTCGTCCTCAAACTCCATGACGAGTTCGACGGTGTCCAGACTGTCGGCGTTGAGGTCGTTGATGAAGTGCGTATCGCGGTTGATCTCGCCCTTATCCACGCCCATCTGCTCGGCGACGATGTCAATGACTTTCTGTTCGACTTCGCTCGATTCCATGAACGATCTCCTTGGGTCGGATGCGGTCTTGTGTTCTAACATCCGCCTCGCCCGTGAGGTTGAGGCAATATATCGACACCGGCAGGCGGTCACAAGTGATCGCGGCCGCCTGAGCCGGGGTTTTGCGTACGCTACACCATCGTCATCCCGCCGTCGATGGCCAGCACCTGCCCGGTGGTGTAACCGGCGTCTTCACCGGCCAGGTACGCCACCGCCGCGGCGATCTCCTCGGGCCGGCCCATCCGCTTGTGCGGAATGAACGCCAGCGCCCCTTCCTTCACCGCCTCGGGCAGCACGTCGGTCATGTCCGTCTCGACGAAGCCCGGCGCCACCACGTTCGCGGTGATGTGCTTGCCGGCCAGCTCCTTGGCGATCGACTTGGTCAGGCCCAGCAGGCCCGCCTTGCTCGCGGCGTAGTTGGCCTGACCGGCGTTGCCCACCAGGCCCGACACGCTGGCGATGTTGACGATCCGCCCCCACTTGCCGCGCATCATGGGCTTGGCCGCGGCGCGGCAGGCGATGAACGCCGAGCGAAGGTTCGTGGCGATCACCTCGTCCCATTGCTGATCGCTCATCCGCAGCAACAGCGTGTCGCGCGTGATGCCCGCGTTGTTCACCAGGATGTCCAGCCGGCCGAATTCGTCGACAACACTCTCGATCAGTGCGGTGACCGCGTCGCCGTCGGCGATGTCGCAGGTTCTGACCGCAGCCGCGCCGCCATCGGTTTCGATCTGTTGTCTGACCGCGTCGAGCTTTTCCCGATTGCGCGCGACCAGCACGACCAGCCGGCCGTCGGCCGCGAGCGCCTGGGCGATCGCCTGACCGATGCCGCGGCTGGCGCCGGTCACGATCGCGACACGTTGTTCGATCTTTTCTGCCATGTGCATACTTTCGCGTTTCGTTCGTCTCACGCCGACTCGGCGAAGTTCTCCACCCTCGTCTTCCGATCGGTCCGGCGCATCAAGCCGCTGAGCACCTTGCCGGGCGCCAGCTCGATGAAGCGGCCCGCGGCGTTGGCGACCAGCCATTGCAGATTCTGCTCGAAGCGCACCGGCTCGACGATCTGGCGGACCAGCAACTGCCTGATCCGCTCGACGTCGCTGCCGTGCGGCTGGCCGGTGACGTTGCTGAGCACGCAGAACGCCGGCGGTTCGAAATCGACCTTGGCCAGTTCATCGGCCATGCGGTCGGCCGCGGGCCGCATCAGCGGCGAATGAAACGCGCCGGCGACCGTCAGCGGTGCGGCGCGCAGCTCCATCTCAGCGGCGACCGCGACGGCCCGCTCGCACGCGGCGGTCGAACCGCTGATCACGATCTGCCCCGGGCAGTTGAAGTTCGCGCAGGTGAGCACATCGTTCTCGCGGGCGCGGTCGCACAACTCGGTCGCCTGCGGTTCGCCGGCGCCGATCAGTGCGACCATTGAGCCGTCGGATGCCTCGGCCGCTTCCTGCATCAGCTCGCCGCGGCGGCGCACGAGCGTCAGGCCGTCCTCGAAGCTCATCACGCCCGCCATGTGCAGCGCGGTGTATTCGCCGAGCGAAAGGCCCGCGGCGGCGGCGATGTTCGCGGTGGCCAGGTCGAACGCTCCGCCCGCCTCCGCGCCGCGTGCCGAGGCGACGGCGCAGGCAAACAGGCCG
>CAZUHK010000070.1:0-14129 GCA_964620345.1 uncultured Planctomycetaceae bacterium | reverse complement strand
GGCGTTCGGGTTGCGCGTCTTCACGCGGCGCCGGATCGCCGATCTGGCCATCGGGGTCGGTCGAGTTAACCAGCACGTCCGGCGGCGGGTCGTCGGTGACGGTGAGCCGATGCAGGTCATCCTCATAGCGGCGCTGCTGGGGCCGGGGCTGATCGCCGGCGGCGAGCCGGTCGTCGCCCGGCGTCGGCAGCGGCTGGTCAACCTCGTCCCGCGGGGCCGGCTCGGGGCGCCGCGGCGAGTGCGACGGGTCAACGCCGGCTTCGAGGTGAGACAGGTCCGGCGTGTCGGGGCCGTGGGATTTGGCAAGGTAGTCGGAGACGAGGATGCAGATGAAAATGATCATCGCCATCCCGACGAGCAGGCCCAGCTTGGTTTCGCGTGTCATGATGTGAACCGTCCGTAGTTCGTAGGTGCCGTTCCTTCAGCACGCGCCCGGGCATTGTAACAGGTCGCGCCTCGCCCGCTACATCGCGTGCTCGATCCACCGCAGGCCGCGCAGCTTCGCCGAGCGGCTGCGCGGGTTGGCGGCGCGTTCGGCCTCGGTCGGCCGCAGCGGCTTGCGGCTGAGCAACTCCGCCCGACCCGCGTCCGACCATTTGCGGAAGGCCTGCTTGACCATCCGGTCTTCCAACGAGTGGAAGCTGATGATCACGGCCCGGCCCTCGCCGGCCAGCAGGTCGGGCAACCGCTCCAGCAACGCGCCCAGCCGCCCCATCTCATCGTTCACCGCGATGCGCAGGGCCTGGAACGTCCGCGTGGCCGGGTGAATCCGCTGCCGATGAGCGCGCCCGCCGTACGCCGCGGCGACGATGTCCGCCAGTCGCCTCGTGGTTTTAATCGGCGCGTCGCGACGCGCGGCGACAATTTTTCGGCTGATCGGTCGGCTCAGCCGCTCCTCGCCGAAGCGGTAGATCAGGTCGGCCAGCGAGCGCTCGTCCAGTTCGGCGACCAGATCCGCGGCGCTGTAGCCGGCGGTGGGGTCCAGCCGCATGTCCAGCGGGCCGTCGTGCATGAACGAAAACCCGCGCGACGGATCGTCCAACTGCACCGAAGCGAAGCCCAGGTCGGCCAGCACGCCGTCGACGCGCCCGATGCCCAGCCGATCCAGCACCGCCCGGGCGTCGGCGAAGTTGGCGTGGTGGGCGGTGAACGCCTGGCCGAACTCGGCCAGCGTGCCCGGGGCGAACCGGACGTTGGCCGGATCGGCGTCGAGGCCGACGTACCGCCCGCCGGGCATCAGGCGTCGCAGGATCGCCCGAGCGTGGCCGGCGCGACCCACCGTGCCGTCGAGCACCGTGCTGCCCGGTTGGGGCCCGAGCGCTTCGAGCACCTCGCCCACCATGACGGGCTTGTGCCCGGCGTCGGCATCGGCGTTGGTTTGTGGCCCATGATCGTCGGACATGACGAAGATATCCTAACGGTTTAGCTCAGCCGCGCGGGTGGCGCCACGCTTCACGGGGCTGGATGAGTAGAATGGGACGCGCATGATCAAGCTCAACTGCCCCAACTGCAACGATGCGCTGGAGGTGGACGATGGGTTCGCCGGCGGCATCTGTCGGTGCTACGACTGCGGGACGCTGATGACGGTGCCGGCGTCGAAGGACGGCAAGGCCGAGCAGCTTAAACAGGCCGGCCGCCCCTCGCGCCCGGGGCGCCCGGCGCGGCCGGGTGAACCGGCCCCGGCGGCGCCCGAAACGACCGCCGAGCGGGCGACCACCTACGTGACCCAGACCGGCCGGCGCGTCGTGGTCTCCGAGGAACAGCTCGACCGCGTGGTCGTCGCCCGCAAAGCCCGCCTCGGCGTACGGGTCGGCGTGCTTGTCGCGTTCATCGCCTTCTTCGGCATCCTCGGCGCCGCGGTCGTCATGCTCTCGATCCACGTGCTCAAGCAGGCCGACGAGCACCGCGCCCAGCAACAGAACGACCCGCAGCAGGTCGTCAACGGCAACGACGAACAGTACATCGTCGAGGGCCCGCCCAACCCGCTGCTCGAAGACAAGCTCAACCTGCTGGGCCTGGACCTTGGCCACGCGCCGGGCACGACGGTCGTTACCATCGACACCTCCATCGCGATGGTGCGCTACATCGAGCTGGTCCGCGCCGCGCTTTCGCAACTGCCGGGCAAGGGCGATTCATCGACGATGATGCTCTGCTTCGCCACGGAGACCGGCGAGTACCACTACCCCGAACAGGCCCGGCCGCCGGGCAAGTGGGACCGCGAGCCGTACGAGCAACTGCTGGGCAAGCTCGACGCGGTCGGGGGGCAGAACCTGCTGACCGCGCTGCAGCTCGCCCTTGCTCAGCAGCCGGCGCGGGTGGTGCTGATCGTCAGTGAAAAGCCGGTCCGCTTCGAGCTGGACAAGCTCGCCGACGCTCTGGCCGAGGCGCCGACGACGCTGCACGTCATCAAGCTCGGGCGCGACGCCCCGGCCTTCGAAGAACTCGCCGGCCGCTACGGCGGTGAGTACCTGAACATCCCCGATGGCCAGGCCGACCGCTGGCTCGACGAGTACCGCGAGAAGCCGGCGGGGGACTGAGCCACGAAGTCACCAAACGATACAGTCGCTTCGTGCCAACGCCCACGACTGCCCTACCGCCGCGCCGTGCGTGACAGTTGCAGGCCGAACACGGGGATGATTCGTACCAGCGGCCAGGTGATGACCATGGCCAGGGCCGCGGTGTAGACGCCGCCGAGCACGCGGTGGATCAGGTCGGCCGTGGCGGGGTAGTCGGCCTCGCCGCCGTACGACCAGTCGCGGATCGAATAGATCGCCACGAGCACCAGCGCGACCGCCAGTGCCGAGCAGAACACACCGAAAGCGTGGCTCAGCGGGTGGGTGCGCAGCACCATGGTGCGCAGTTGCAGCACGACGATGCCGCCGGCGAGGTAGGCGATGGCGTGGGGGCCGATCAATGTCGCGCCCGTGGCGGTGGTGCTGACCAGGTCGATCAGCACGCCGACGATCGCCCAGGCGAACAGCACGGTGCGCATCGGGGCGAACAGTGCGACGAACACCACCAGCACCAGTTCGAACCGCGGCAGGATTTGCCCGCCGCCCAGCGGGATCAGGAACAGCCCGGCCAGGCCCTGCTGCATCGCGACGAACAGGTACGCGAAGATGGCGAAGACCGTCCAGTTCATTCCCCGCCCTCCCGATCGTCCGGCTGGGCCTGGGCGTCGGCGCTGGTGACCAGCACGGTGATCTTGTCGATGAAGCGGAACGGCCGCAGCGGCCGCACCACCACACGCTTGCGCTGCGGCGGGTCGTAGACCGGCTCGATGTGAACGACCTGGCCGACCACCATGCCCTGGGCCTCGGCCGGCCATTCGAAGCCGCGGTCGCGCAGGTAGGCGATGTGGCCGACCTCGATCGGTGCTGCGTCGGGCACCAGGGCCACCAGCCGATCGGCGCCGTCGGCGTCGAACTGCCGCGTCTGCAACTGCGCGCGGCGGATGCCGGTCCGCGACCAGTCGGCCGGGGCGACGATCGTGTTCAGCCGCGTGCCCGGCGTGCTGATCAGGTTGACCGTCGCGGTCGATCGCCCCGCATCAACGACGCGGCCGACCAGGTTCGGCCCGGCGACCACCACCTGCCCCTCGGCCAGCCCGTGCCGGCCGCCGTGACCCAGCGTGAACGTGTGGCCCGCCGGCTCAAACCGCCGGCCGATCACCGACACCAGGCGGAACGTGTAATCCCGCCCGACGAAGCGCGTGCTCAGCTCCTGCAGCGCCGCGTTCTCGCGGCGCAGTCGCTCATTGTCGTAGTACAACCGCAGCAGCAGCGCGTCGCGCCAGACCTGTTCGTGCAGTTCCAGCAGCTTCTCGGTGGCCACCGCGCGGTCGCCGGTGTCGCGTAGCGCCGTGGTCACCGCATTGAACGCGCTGGCCCCAGGCGCCAGGAGCATCTTGACGATGTTGGCCGGCGGCCGGGCGATCGCCTGATAGGCACGGCCGATCGCGCCGGTCGTCGGAAGCAATGCACCGAGCACCAGGGCGATCAGCAGGCCGGGAATGATGAGCTTACGCGGAGAAGGCATGGGGGCATTTTCGATCGTCGATCTTCGATTGTCGATTCAGCAGATGCTGCGCCGCGCGACCCCAATCGAAAATCGGCAATCGGCAATCGACCATTCCCTACGCTTCGTCCATGTCGCTTTCCATGGTGCCCTTCCAGTCCTCGATGTTTTCGAGGTAGATGGAGGTGCCACGGGCGACGCAGGTCAGCGGGTCTTCGGCGATGCGGACGTCCAGGCCGGTGGCGTTGGAAAGGATCACGTCGATGCCGCGCAACAGCGCCCCGCCGCCGGCCAGGACGATGCCGTTGTCGACCAGGTCGGCCGCGAGCTCTGGCTCGGCGCGTTCGAGCGTGCGGGTGACGGTGTTGATGATCGCCGACAGCGGCTCCTGCAACGCCTCGCGGATCTCTTCGCTGGTCACCACGGTCTTGCGCGGCAGGCCGGAAATCATGTCCCGGCCGCGCACCTCCATGGTGGTCTCCTCGCCGACGGGTGCGGCCGAGCCGATCTCGATCTTGATCCGCTCGGCCGTCTGTTCGCCGATCATCAGGTTGTAGATCTTCTTCATGTGGTTGATGATCGCTTCGTCCATGTCGTCGCCGGCGGTGCGGACGCTGGTACACTCGGCGATGTCGGCCAGGGACATGATGGCGACCTCGGTCGTGCCGCCGCCGATATCGACGATCATGGAAGCGGTGGCCTCGACGATCGGCAGGCCCGCGCCGATGCCCGCGGCCATGGGCTCCTCGACGAGGTAGACGCGCCGGGCGCCGGCACGCTCGGCCGAGTCGAGCACCGCCCGCTTCTCCACCGCGGTGATGCCCGAGGGGATCGCGATCACCACGCGCGGGCCGATGAAGCGGTTGCGGCCCTGGACCTTGCGGATGAAGTAGCCCAGCATCGACTCGGTGATCTCGAAATCGCTGATCACACCGTCTTTCAACGGGCGGATTGCCGTGATGCTTCCCGGCGTCTTGCCGAGCATCTCCTTGGCGACCCAGCCCACGGCGTTGCCGCCCTGCAGCACCTTGTTGGTGCCCTTCTTGACGGCCACCACGCTGGGCTCGTTGAGCACGATACCCTCACCGCGCACGCACACCAGCGTGTTGCACGTGCCCAGGTCGATGCCCATATCGACACTGACCCAACCTAGCAGTGAATCAAAAAACAAGGTGCGCTGGGCCCCTTTCCGATCTGGCGACGCACGGCCACACGACCCGATGCGGCCGAAACTTTCCGTGTTATCGGAAGATCGGCCCAACCGCGAGTCGATTATGAATAAAAGCGGTGAACAAGCAACCGGCGGGGCGGCGACGAAAGGCGCGGGGCGCGCTGCGTGCGCCGCTCAGCCGTCCTGGCCGATGATGTAAAACGGGTTGGATCCCTGGCCCTGAGAATCGGCGAAGTCGCCCTGGGTCTGCTCGACGTTCTTGGTGAACATGAACACCGCCCCGAGCGCGAGCATCAGCGTGGCGATGACCACCAGCACGCTGTAAACGTTGGGCGTGGGCCTGGCTCGGCGGACGGACGTGCCCGAATCGGCTCGACTCATGGCTGGCTCCTGCTTCGCGACTCCTGAGCCGCGTCAATTCTCGAACGTACCCCATTGCTTGCCGGGGCTCACTCCGCGGTGGCGAGCACCTGCTGATTCTCGCTCACCGTGCCCCGCTTGAGCGTGACCCGACCGGCCGACTGGTTCAGGTCCACCTTCGTGATCGTCAGCGACCCGACGTACTGATCGCCATCGTGGATGATGAAGTTCATGCCGGGGGCGACCTGGTCGTTCTGGCCGACGTTCACGGCGACGAACACATCGGCCTCGCCGACGCGCTGCACGTTAGTGATGATGCCGCGGATGTCGCCCGGCGGCAGCACGGGCCCCGGCCCGACCACGTCGCCGGCGGTCTGCTGCTGACCGCCGCGGGCGATCTTCTCCTGCATTTCGTCGATCAGCGTCTCAGAGTCGGCCAACTGCTCCTTGAGCAGGCGGACGTTCTCGACCGCCAGTTGCAGCGAGGTTTCGAGTTCCTGATTCTGATCGGTCAGCTCGACCAGACGCTTCTCGGCGACCACGGCCTGCTCGCGGCGACGCTTCACTTCTTCTTCCAGTGTCGCGATGATGTCATGGGCCTGCTTGGACGAATCGATCGCCTGCTTGAGGTCCGCCTGCACGCCGACCAGTTGATCGCGCAGGTCGGTGATGGCCACATCCTTGGCCTGAATCTGGCTCATCAGGCCGTTGATGTTGTCGATCAGGCCGGCCTTCTCCTGCTCGGCGTCCTTGATGTCCTCGGCGAAGCGGGCCTGGGCCTGGGCGAGCTGGGCCTCGCTGATGCGGGCGGCGCTCTGGGCGGCGGCGAGTTGGCCGCGCGTCTCCAGCCACTGCTGCTTGAAGTGCTCGGTGTTGTTCACATAGGCGATCATCAACGGCACGATGAGGATGGCCAGAACAGTCGCCAGCACGACGAAGATTTTGGTGATGATGCTCACGAATGCCTCCAGGTGGCCGGGCCGGCCGAGTCAGGCGGGTTACTCCACTTCAACTCCAACACGGCGTCGGCTCCGGGCTGCGGACAGGGAGCGGCGCCTCCAAACACCGTTAATAAAACGGGTTGGCGCGAGATTGTCAACTGCCGGCCGCGGTCAAAAATCATCGCCGGCCTTTCGCGGCGTCAACACGACGGACCACCGAGGCCGCCGCGGCGATGCGGATGATCGGCGTTTCGTCGTCCAGCATCGCCGCCAGCCGCTTGAAGCTCGCCTCGTCTGCGAACCAGCCCAACGCCCACGCCGCCTGGCTGCGCACCACGGGACTGGGGTGTTCGCTCAATGCCAGCACCTGGCGCAACCCCGTGAATCGCCCCATCCGCGCCAGCGCCGCGGCCGCGGCCAGACGCACCTCGACCGGCTCGGCCGGCTCGGCCGCCTCGGCTTGGCCCGACGCGCCCTCGGCGCCCTCGGTGCCCGCGGGCGCCTGGCGCTTGTGTACAAACTGCTGGAGCGCGGGAATCATCCGTTCATCCCCCACCGTGCCCAGCGCGTTGATCGCGATCACCCGCACCTCGCCGAACGTGTTGTACGCGCTGGCGCGGAGGGTATCGAGTTCCGAGTCATCGCCGAGCTTGACGATCGCCTCGGCGAACTGGCAGCGGACGACCGCGTCGCGCGCCGCGCCGGCCCGGGGCATCGGCGCGCCGGCCGCCTGCTTGAGCATGGGCGCCGCGGACTTATCGCCCATCAGCCCCAGCAGCATCGCCACGTTAGCCCGCACCGCCGGGTCCTTGCTGCGCAGCAGGCCGGCCAGGGGCGTGAGGTTGACCTCATCGCCCAGCCCGTGCAGCGAATAGAGCGCCGCGGCCCGGACAGACGGGTCGGCATCGCGCAACAGCGGCCGGATCGCCGTGCGAAGCGAGTCAAACTGGAGCATCCCCGCGGTCACCACCGCGGCAAAACGCACCGCCGGGTTCTCATCGGCCAGCCCGCGCTGGGCCAGCGGCAGCGCCCGGTCGGGCATCGGGTGCATCGCCTCGATCGCGTTGGCTCGGTACACCGCGTTGCGATCCTGGCTGAGGGTCACGATGACCCTCACGGCCCGATCGCGCACCGCGGCGCGGCTCGTCGCCCGGTTGCGTTGATCGATCGCCTCGCCTTCGTTCTGCGCCGCGGCGGGCAACACGAGCAGCACGATGGCCAGCAGTTGCGTCAGTCGTTTCATGTCTGGCTCCTCAACAGTCGCGCCGCCAAGGCCGACAGAATCAGCAGGATGCCGCTCATCACCACGCAGAACAGGGCGAAGGCGTCGCCGATGCGGCCGAACAGGGTACGGCGGTCGTCCCGCCACAGTTCACCACCGACCGCGCCGGCGACGAGCTGGCGCCGGCCGTCCACCTCGACGCGGGCGACGACGCGGCCGGCCGAGTCGATCAAAGCGCTCACCCCGCGGTTGACCGCCCGGGCCATCGGCACGCGGTTCTCCACACAGCGCAGCCGGGCGATCCGTTCGTGTTGCAGCGGCTGGTCGGTGCCGGGGTACCACCCGTCGTTGGTCAGGTTCACCAGCAGGTCGCCTCGCTTTCGCCCGTCGATGTAGATCATCTGTCGACAGGCATCGCTGAACACGTCCTCGAAACAGATCGGCGTGCCGACCCGCCAGAGGACAGGATTCGCCGACGCGCCCGCCCCGGCCGGCTCGATCGCGAGGGCCAGGGGATCGAAGTCGTCCCCCGCGCTAAGCGAGTTGGCCGGCACCGGCGCGATGCCGCGCAGCCAGCTCGCCAGCCACGGCAGCGAATCCTCAAACAGAATGTACTCGCCGAACGGCACGCGATGCACCTTGTCGTACCGCCCGATGCGCCGGCCGCGCGGGTCGAACAGATACGCCGCGTTGTACCGGCGGTAGCTGTCCAGCCCCAGGTCCACGTGCGCGTGGGCCCCGGCCAGCAGCCACAACCGCCGCTCGACGGCCAGCTCGACGATGCCGCGGTAGTAGTCCACCGCCGCGGCCCAGTACGCCAGCGAGTCGCGCTCGGCCGCGTCGGTCGGCGGGGTGTCGGCCAGCGTGCGGCGCGCGACCTGCCCGGCCAGCAGCGTCTCCTCATTGAGCGCCCGCGGCACGACCGTCTCGGGCCAGACCACCAACTGCGGGTCGTCGGCCGCCGTCTGCCGGGTCAGATCAAGCAATTGCTCGAAGTCCTCCCGCGACTGCTGGGGCGTGGGGCGAATCTTGTTGTCCTGCGGCACGTCGGTCTGCACCACCGCCACACGCAGCGAACGCCCGGTCGTGTCCGGCAGCATGTCGGTCTGGCCGGTGCGCCACAAGCCGTAGCCGGCCGAGCCGACGATCACGACCAGCCATACGATTCCCCCGAGCTTCACCGTGCGCCCGACCCCGCCGCGGTGGGACACCAACGGGTTGGTCAGCAGATCGGCCAGCAGGCCGGACGTCATCGCGACGACAAATGACACGCCGTAGGCCCCGACCAGGTCGGCGACCTGAATCATCGTGGTCGGCTGGGTGTGGCCGAGGTTGAACCACGGAAAACCGGTCAGCACCCACACGCCGCGCACGTACTCCAACGCCACCCACGCCAGGGGAACGATGAACACCAGCGGCACGTGCATCCGCCGGCTGACCGCGCGCACGATGAACACGAAAGCCAGCGGATACAATGCGCAATACGCCGCGAGCAGCAGGTAGCCCGGCCCGGTGACCGGGATCAGCCAGCGCAGCATCCACGCCCACCACGCCAGGCCGACCAGGTACGTCAGCACTCCCACCCGCCGGGCCGACCGCCCCCGAACGGCGAGGATCACCAGCGGCAGCAGCGCCACGTGGGCCGGTGCCCACCAGCCCGGCCGGGGAAAGCTCACCGCCAGCAGCACCGCCCAGGTCAGCAACAGCGACAATTGCCCGATGATCGAGCGGACGGCGAAATGCGGGGTGTGGCTCTCGGAGGACATGGGGGTATCTTAATGACCAATGACGAATGATGAATGTCTAACGCCCGGAAGGTGACGCCGCTCGCGGTATTCATTCGTCATTCGACATTCTCGAAAGGACTGCCATGCCCGATGCCAACCCGTTGACGCTCGCCGCCTTTCAACAGCACATCCGCGACCGCTACTACGACACCGACGCGGCGCGGGGCACGCCGGCGACGTTCATGTGGCTGATCGAGGAGGTCGGCGAACTGGCCACGGCCCTGCACGGCGACGACCGGGCCAACCTCGAAGAGGAATTCGCCGACGTGCTGGCATGGCTGTGTACGCTGGCGAACATCAACGACATCGACCTGACCGCCGCGATCCACCGCAAATACTTCGAGGGCGGCGGGCCGGCGGGGCATAAGTGAAGTGGAAAGCCGCAAGTGCGAAGTGCCGACTTCCGCGATTCAGATCAGCCCGCGCTCGGCGCGGAGTTCGGCCTCGGCTTCTTTCCAGTTGTAATAGTCCTGGCCGGCGGGCTTGCCCTTGCGTTCCCAGACCATGAACGCGCGGGCGGCGATCTCATCATGGGTCGGTTCGGAACCGGTCGCCGGCAACGCGGTGGCCTTGCGCGAAGACTTCTTCGTCGTCTTCTTGCGGGTGGTTTGCCTGGCGGGCTTCTTCGAGGTCTTCTTCGTCGTCTTGGTCGACTTCTTGGTTGACTTCTTTTTCGTGGACTTCTTGCCGGAGGCGGCCTTCTTGGCGGCCATGGTCGGACTCCTCGCCCCGCGGGGCATGGGTGGGTTGTGGTCTGGGTGGCCTGCCGGCGGCCCAAACTCCGTTCGCCGGCGCCAACCAGGGGCGGACACGCCATTGGCCCAGGGCATGGGCACTGATACGACCGGTCGCGCGTCGTGTCAACGACGCGGCAACGACATAGCGCGATTCTCACACAAATATTAAACGAGCAATCGCCGTGCCCCGCCGGCGCGGCTAAATCTCGGCCGCGGGGTCCGGCTCAACCTGCTCGTCGGCGGCCAGCGCGGCGTCGTGCCGGGCGATCTGCTTGGCGTACAGGTATGCGCCGATGACCAGCGCCAGCGCGATCGGCCAGCAGACCAGCATCAGCAGCGCCATGCCGTCCGCGTTGGGGCTGTGCGAGGCCGGCACGTCCAGGCCGATCAGCACAGCCACGGCCCAGAGGGCGGGGATGAACAGGAGCATGCCCACGACCATGCAGGCCTTGACGGCCATGCGGGACAGGGGCGTGGGGCCGCGGCGGCGAGCGGCGTTGGCATTGGGCCGGCGCCGCGGGCGCGGCCCGCTGGACGCGGGCGCCCCGCCCTCGAAAAGGTCCGATTCGGTCTGCTCGGCCTCGGCCACGTTCTGGTCCGGGGCGCCGGCGTCGGGCGCGGCGGTTTCGTGGTCCTTTTCAGGCGCATCGTGCTCGCCATCGGCCATCGCCCCCAGCACGTTCTCGATGTCGTCGGGTTTCTGATCGGGCATGGGTCACCTGGTGAAGACGCGGGGCATTCTAACCGGCGCGCCGTCGCGTCGCCAAGCCGCTGCAAGTTCGGCCGATAACCGCCGACTTGGCCGCGCCGGCTGGCGCTTGGGCCGGACTCGCACCGATGCACAACAGGCGGATCGAAAAGATTGCCCGTCCGCCGCGGCGCGGCGAAAGTCGCCCGCGGCCGACGCCGATGAAATCAGTATCCCAATTCGGCCGCGACAACCAGGAGGCGCAACCCCATCATGATCATCCATCGCGAAGACGGCAGGATCGAGTTTGCCTATTTCCGCCCCGGCGCCGACCGCGTCGCGATCGCCGGCGACTTCAACCAGTGGCAGCCCGCGGCCCACGCCATGACGCGCGACGACCGCGGGTGGTGGCGGCTGAATCTCGACCTGCCCGACGGCGAGTACCGGTTCAAGTACGTCGTCAACGACCACCTGTGGGAAGCAGACTTCGCGGCCTACGGCGTGGAACAGACCGAACTGGGCGGCTGGACCAGCGTGCTGTACATCAACGACCACGCCTCGCCGGCCCGCCGCACCGCTGCCTGACCGACACGGAACACACCGGTCGAGCATCTGTCTCCGGCCCCGCCCCGCGGCGGGGTTTTTCATTGGACCTCGCGCAGGCGGTCGCGCAGCACCACGGCGCCGTTGTGTGCCACGTCCCGAGCCGCGTACACCAGCGTGGCGCGACGGTCGCCGATCCGTTCAAGCAGTTCGTCGATCTGGTCGCCCTTGCTGTCGAGCTCGGCGCGGTAGCGCCGCGCGAACGCATCGAACTTCGCCGGGTCGTGGTTGAACCACTTGCGCAGCTCGGCGCTGGGCGCCAGCGCCTTCGCCCAGTGGTCGATCTTCCCGCCTTCTTTGCTGACCCCGCGCGGCCAGAGCCGATCGACCAACACCCGCACGCCGTCCGATCGGGCCGGTGGGTCGTACGCTCGCTTGATGCGGATGTCCCTGGGCATGAACGTTCAGCCACGAAGACGCGAAGCACACGAAGCCCGGGGGAAAGGAAGTTGAACCGCCAAGCAGCCAAGGTTGCCTTGTGATGCTTGGCCCCTTGGCTGCTTGGCGGTTTGTTTCTGCTTCGTGTACTTCGCGTCTTCGTGGCTAAGCCGCTTCGGTCTTCTCGCGTTTGCCGGTGACCGGCTCACCGTTGATGGTGATGTTTTCGAGCTGCGCCAGGGGGCCGTGGGGCTTTTGCGTTTCTTCTTCGAGGCGTTGCTGGGCGGTGGGGTTGGCGTAGCGGTTGAAGACGATCGCCTTGATCGTCGCCCACAACCCGCCGAAGCTGGCGAAGGTGTGGTTGACGGCCGACGGCTCATAGCCGCAGTGAACCATGCACTGCTGGCATTCGGGGTTGCCCGATTCGCGGCCGTAGTTCTCCCAGTCGGTCGTTTCCATCAGTTCTTCGAACGTATCGACGTACCCGTCCTGCAGCAGGTAGCAGGGCTTTTGCCAGCCGAACATGTTGTAGGTCGGGTTGCCCCAGGGCGTGCACTCGTACTCGCGCCGGCCCATGAGAAACTCCAGATACAGCGGGCTCTGGTTGAACAGCCACTTCTTCTTACGGTTGCTCAGCACCATCTCGAAGAAGCGATTGGTGTTCTCACGCTCGCGCATGAAGCTCTTCTGGTCGGGCGCCTTGGGGTAGGCATAGCCGGGGCTGACCATGCAGCCCTCGACGCCCAGGCCCATCATCTCGTCGAAGAAATCGCGGACCATGTTCGGGTCGGCGCCTTCGAAGAGCGTGGTGTTGGTCGTGACCCTGAAGCCGGCGTCGCAGGCCTGCCGGATCGCCTCGGCTGCCTTGTTGTACGTGCCCTCGCGACAGACGGCGAAGTCGTGGTGCTCCTTCTGGCCATCCATATGCACGCTGAACGTGAGGTACTTGCTGGGCGTGAACCACCGGCCGTCCAGCGCCTCTTTGAGCTTCAGCGCGTTGGTACACAGGTAGATGTACTTGCGGCGTCTGATCAGCTCCTCCACCAGCTCGCGGATGTGCGGGTACAGCAGCGGCTCGCCGCCGGGAATGCTCACCATCGGCGCGCCGCATTCATCCACGGCCTTGAGGCAATCTTCCAGCGGCACGTCGCGCTTGAGGATGTGCGGGGGGTACTGGATCTTGCCACAGCCGGCGCAAGCGAGGTTGCAGCGGAACAGCGGCTCGAGCATCAGCACCAGCGGGTAACGCTCGTTGCGCTTCACCCAGCGCTGCTTGAGCACGTAGCTGGCGACGGTCCACATCTGAGAAATCGGTACACCCATGGGCGGGTCGGTCCTTTCAATCGGTTCACGCAGCTCCCGTTGCGTCTGCGGCATATTAAGGGCTTTGGCCGGCCAGTCCAATGCCGCGGCGGGCAAAAACGGTCGGCCGGCGGGCGATCGTCCGGGCGTGCGTGCGTGAGGCCGCGCGCCGCGCGCGGTTGGGATGAGCGCGGCGGGCGTCTATAATCCGTCGCTCTTGGCTCCGTCGAGACCTCATGAGCGATTCCCCGTCATCTCCCGGCACTGCGAAGGTCCGCGATGAGCAACTCATCGAGCGCTATCGCGCCGGCGAGCACGAGGCATTCGAGGCGCTGGTGCGGCGGTATCGGCAGGAGCTGTTTCACTTCCTGATCCGCTTCACCGGCAGCCGGGCCGCGGCGGAAGACGTGTTCCAGGAAGCGTTCTTGCAGGTGCATCTGTCGATCGACACGTTCGACACCAGCCGGCGGTTCAAGCCGTGGCTGTTCACGATTGCCGCGAACAAGGCCCGGGACTATCACCGTAAACACGGTCGTCACCATGCGTTATCACTCTCCGATTCGGTGGGCGAGGAGGGGGACGGACAACGCTTCGTGGACCTCCTCGACGCGGGAATGGACGGACCGGACGAACCGCTCGCCGACGCCGAACGTAGTCACTTCGTACGGCAGACGGTCGACGACCTGCCCGGACACCTTCGGGAGATCCTCCTGCTCGCCTACTTCCAGAAGATGAGCTACAGCCAGATCGCCGATACGCTCGGTATTCCGCTCGGCACCGTGAAGAGCCGACTCCACGCCGCCGTCGCCATGTTCGCCGAAACCTGGAAGAACGCCCGCGCCCGACACACCGATGAACACCCCGCATCCGAATCCGAGACCCGATCGGACTGAATCCCCGGGGGAGAGACGGAAGAACGCCAT
>CAZUHK010000069.1:0-14460 GCA_964620345.1 uncultured Planctomycetaceae bacterium | reverse complement strand
GTGGCAACGCCGCGAACATCATTATGTCGAGGGGCCGAGTCGAACTTGTCTGTTAACCGTGGGTCGCTCTCGGCGGCGAGAGTCTGAGAGTCTGGCGGGAAAATCGCCCCGACCCCGCGTGTGCGGTTAACAGACGAGAGAATCGGGTTGGGCTCGCGGGGCGGACTCATATTCCCATATCCCTTTGCGACAGCGGGTTATGGGCGCAGATGCTCGTGACCTGCTGATCGCAAAAATGTGGCCGGCAGCGAGTTTGCCACCGGCCATGAAGCTCCCCCGACTGGACTCGAACCAGTAACCTGGCGGTTAACAGCCGCCCGCTCTACCAATTGAGCTACAGGGGATTGGTAGAAGAAAGTCTGGATGTCGTCGGGCGGTGGCGGGGCTGCGCCCGGTCATGGCAATGTAGCATGAACACGCGACGGGTCAAGTGACGGGCGCTGGCCCGGATTATGAGCTTCCCTCGTTAGGGCGGGCGCGGGGGTTGGCTTGTTCAGGCGGCCGGGTGTTGCCGTGGCGATTGTCCAACACGCTGGCCTTGATATCCAGCCCGTGCGGCCTGCGGCGGCGTCACCCTGAACCGCGCCGCCGACTTTAATCAGGCCGACCGGCTGGTCGAGATTCGGGGGCCACGTCTTTCTTCGGCGCCGTCAGCTTCGCCGCCCACAACTGATCGGCGCATCGCCAGACGATGTACCCGCCCGATAGGTCGATCAGTTCGTTGAAGCCCGCGTCGTCGGAGCTGGTCACGCGGACGACTTTGCCGGTGGGCAGGTGGCGGGCGAAGATCTGCCAGTCGTCATCGGCCCACGCGGCCCAGTCGCGGTCGATGCGCACGGCGGTCGCGGCGCGATTGTCTGTGCCCTCGAGCAGGTCGGCCGTCTTGCCGGTCTTCAGGTCGTGGTAGTAGGCCGAGTCGGTATCGAACCAGGCGATGCGCCGGTCGTCGGTGTCCGGGCGGATCACGCCGACCACTTCGATCAAGCGTTTGGGCCGTGGCCCCTTGCCGTCGGCCGCGCCGGCCTTGTCGAAGATCCAGATGCCCTCCTCGCCGACCCACGGGTTGTACCAGACCAGCACGCTGTGGCCGACCGCGACGCTCTCGGGGTCGAACCGGCGGGTGATGAACGTGCGGCGCCACCGGTTGGCCAGGTCGCAGATGTTCAGCGTGGTCGTCTTGCGCATCGTCTGCGGATCGATCCGCACCTGGTCGTAGGCGAACCAGTCGTGGGCCATCCACATCCGCTCGACCTCGCCGAGCCGATGCACGCGGAAGCCGGTGCGCTGCTTCGTGGCGTAACGGTAGATCCAGCCGCTGGACTGGCGCGGGTCGTAGTCGAGCACGATCGTGTCGTTGATGCCGTAGGGGATGCGCTGGTACTGGCGGATGCGATCGTGCGGCTGGCGTTGGGCCAGGTCGTAAATGGTCCGCCCCTCGCGGCCGACGTGGTAAGTCAGCCACTTGCCGCGCAGGCGCGGCTCGGCGATCTGCCGGCTGGTCGCCACCAGGAAACGATCGACCTGCGCCGCCGAGGCGCCCTGGGCCCAGGTCGCGGCACTGGCCGAGGCGACCATAACCATCACCAGCATTGCCCGCATGCACCGCTCCATGTGTAACAGGACGCTCACCGCCGGCGCGGTTGTTCAATCGCCCGGTGCCCGGTCCGCGGCCTTGTAATCCGGCAGGGCCTGCGGGCCGAACTGATGCGCCACGAACTGCTTCACCGCACGCACGTGATAGTCCAGGTCTTTCTTGAGCCCCTCGGCGGCATCGGGCGGCTCGTAGCCCATCCGCCGGGCCAGGTAGGTGAACGCCGGGCTGTGGGTCGGCGGGACGAACAGGTCCTCCGCATTGCCCCGCAGCATGCGCAGGCCGTTGATGAGCTGCCGCATGAACCGGTAGGCGTTGCGCAGCATCAGCGCGTCGTCGCCCTCGAGCACGTTGGCCTCGACCAGCGCCTCCAGCGCCACGTGGATTCGCGGCGTGCGCAGCTTCGGGTGCTCGTGGCCGTAGGTCACCTGAAGCGTCTGCACGGCGTACTCGACATCGACCAGGGCGCCCGGTGAATACTTGGCGTTGAACTCGCCGGTCGGCCGTTTCTTCTGCTGCCATTGCATCCTTCGCATCCGCCACAGCTCGTCCAGCGGCGGCGGCTCGCTGCGGTACACCAGCTCGTCGCGCATTTGGCCGATGCGCCGGCCCAGTGGTTCGTCGCCGGCGACCGGCCGCAGCCGCACCAGCGCCATCCGCTCCCACGCCAGCGCGTCGCCGCCGGGCGAATAGTACTTTCGCATCGACGGTAAGCTCACGGCCAGCGGCGCGTTCTTCCCGTACGGCCGCACCCGCAGGTCCACGCGGAAGATGCCCTCCTGCTTGGCCTCGATCATGTTGCTCACCTCGCGCGCCAGCAGGTTGTAGAACTCGCCGACGTGGATCGGCTCAGCGCCGTCGGTCTGGCCCGAGCCGTCGTACACGAACAGCAGCTCGATGTCCGACGCATAGCCCAGCGCCTCGCCGCCGAGCTTGCCCAGGCCGCAGATGCTCCACGGGCACGGCCGGCCCGACTCGGCGTCGATCGGCTCGCCGTGGTCGCTGCGCAGCGACCGATAGGCCAGCGCCGCGGCCGCGCCCACCACCGCGTCGGCCAACGCGCTGAGCTTGTACGAGAACTCGCGGAAGTCCGTGTCGGTGTTGAGGATCTGATCCAGGTCGATCCGGTACACCTCCTGATCCTTGAACCGGTTGAGCGCCTTGCGCTTCTCGCTGGGCGTGGTTGCGCGGCTCAGCTCGGCCGCCAGGCGCGTGCGGATCGTCTGCCGGTCGTGCGCGACCGCGTGCTCGTCATGCTGTTTGGCAAGGATCGGCAGCAGCGCCTCGTACTGCAGGCGGATGAAGTCTTCCCACAGGTAATCGCTGGCGCCCAGCAGCCGCGCCAGGCGGCGCATCGACTTGGGGTCCGAAAGCGTCTGCGCCCACCACTGCGGGTCGTCCCGCCGCAGCACGTCCTCGGCGATCTGCTCGAATCGGCTCAGCGCCGTGTACGGGTCGGGGCTCTTGTCCAGGTAGTAGGTGAACTGCTTGGTCAGCAGCACGGCCAGCCGAACGCGGTCGAGCGTGCCGCGATCGATCACGACGTTGCCCTTCGCATCGACGAAGCCGATGTCGTCCTCAACCATGCCCTCGTGCGTCGATGCCCGGACCGATTCGATCGACATGCCCATCAGCGCCAGGGCGTTGGTCAGCGAGTAGAGGAAGGCCGGCGTGTCCTGCGCGACGATCGTCATGTGCGTCAGCCCGTCGTCGCCCTGTTGCGTGTCGAGCTTCACGGGGTACAGCACGGGGAAGCGATCGTCGGCCAGGTGGCGCAGGCGGCGGGTGACCCGCTCGTTGGTGCGGTGGCGTGCTTCGATCGAGCCGGCCTGGGGGTCTTGTTCGATGCGGCCGATCAGCTCGCCCAGCGTCTGTTCCAGCTCCTCGCCGAACCGTTGTGCATCGACGTCCTGATCGAGCGTGCCGGTGAAGTGATCGATGATGCGTCGGCGATGCGCGGGCTTGACCGCGCCGCGCCGCCGGCGCGGATAACCCCGCCGCGGCCTGATGCCGCCGGCGCCGCCCACGCCCGAGGAGCGGCCGTACGTGAACACATCGCCCGAGTCGATCGAAAACCCCAACCCCGCGAGCGTGCCGGTGATCAGCGAGAACACCCCGGGGTAATCCTGGCTGAGCACCGTCAGCGACACGCGCTGATCGCCCAGGGTCTCGAGGAGCACGCGCACCGGCCGATCGCGCGACAGCTCGGCCAGCCCGCACAGGTGCGCCCCGACCTGATCGAGGTCGAACCGCTGGAAGTACGTCTCGCTCAGCCGCTCGATGTGCTGATCGATCAGCTTGCGATCCGCCCGCGGGCACGCCGCGGCCAGTTGCTCGGCGGAGGGCTTCATGGGGGCATTGTAAAGCAAAGACGCCCACGTTCCGGAAACGTGGGCGCCGGGGCGCTGGGGTGCTTTGTCGACGGATCAAATGTCGTGGTACAGGTAGAACTCGTGGGGGTGGGGCCGCAGGCGGATCGGGTCGACTTCTTCGTCGCGTTTGTACTCGACGTACTTCTCGACTAGGTCATTGGTGAACACGTCGCCGGCCAGTAGGAACTGGTGATCGGCGTCGAGGGCTTCGAGCGCCTCGTCGAGCGAGCCGGGCACCTGCGGGATCTGCGCCAGCTCTTCGGGCTCCAGGTCGTAGAGGTTGCGGTCCATCGGCGCGCCGGGGTCGATTTTGTTGTTGATGCCGTCCAGGCCGGCCATGAGCATCGCGCTCAGGGCGAAGTAGGGGTTGCACGAGGGATCGGGGCAGCGCAGCTCCATGCGGGTGGCCTTCTCCGAAGAGGCGTAGCGGGGGATTCGGACGCAGGCCGAGCGGTTGCGCTGGGAGTAGGCGATGTTGACCGGCGCCTCGAAGCCGGGCACCAGGCGTTTGTAGCTGTTGGTGGTCGGTGCGATGAAGGCGCACAGGGCCGGCAGGTGCTTGAGCAGCCCGCCGATGTAGTGCAGCGCGGTTTCGGAAAGGTTGGCGTAGCCCGAGGCGTCGTAGAAGACGTTCTTGCCGCCCTTCCAGATCGACTGGTGGCAGTGCATGCCGCTGCCGTTGTCGTTGAACAGGGGCTTGGGCATGAAGGTGGCGACCATGCCGTTGTCGCGGGCGACGTTCTTGATGATGTACTTGTACATCATCAGCTTGTCGCACATGGCGACCATGGTGTCGAAGCGCAGGTCGATCTCGCACTGGCCGCCCTGGGCGACCTCGTGGTGGTGCAGCTCGACGTCGATGCCGCACTCCTGCATCTTCATCACCATCTGGCTTCGCAGGTCCTGGAGTGTGTCGGAGGGCATGACCGGGAAGTACCCTTCCTTGGGCCGGGGCTTGTAGCCGAGGTTGCCGCCTTCCTCGAGGGCGCCGGAGTTCCAGTTGCCCTCGACCGAATCGACCTGGTAGAAGCAGCCGTTGGACTCGTTGGAGCTGTAGCGCAGATCGTTGAAGACAAAGAACTCGGCCTCGGGGCCGAAGAAGCAGGTGTCGCCGATGCCCGAGTCGTTGAGGTAGGCCACGGCCTTCTGGGCGATGTAGCGGGCGTCGCGGGTGTACTTCTCACCGGTGATCGGGTCGGAGATGTTGCAGAGGATCGAGAGGGTGGGCACCTTGCAGGCCGGGTCGACGATCGCGGTGGCCGGGTCGGGCATCAGCAGCATGTCCGACTCGTGAATCTGCTGGAAGCCGCGGATCGACGAGCCGTCGAAGCCCAGCCCATCGGTGAACAGATCTTCGTCCAGCTCCTTCACGGGGATCGAGAAGTGCTGCATCATGCCCGGCACGTCGGTGAATTTGAAGTCGGCGAACTCGACGCCTTTTTCCTTGGCCAGCGCGACCACTTCTTTGGGTGTCATTGCGTTTGCTCCTGATCTTTGGACGTGGAACCGTTTGCCTGTTGCGGGGGCGTGAGAGGGTGCAACCCCCATGCCACTACCGATGGTGATAGCCCAAGCGGCCCGCGGACGCAACACCGCCGCCGCGTGTCGGGTGTCGGTCAGCGCGACGAAAAAAGCGCCGGCTCGGGCAAGTGGCCCCGAGCCGGTGCGCGCAAGTTACGCATCGAGTAAATAGTCCGACAACCGGTGCCTCTTTTTCAAGCAGCCGCTCGTCGGATCAGCGGGTCACTTGATGAACAGCATCTCCTGGTACGTCGGCAGCGGCCAAAGGTCGTCGGCGACGTAGCCCTCCAGGGCGTCGACGTACCCGCGGATCTCCAGCATCTTCGGCAGGATCTGATCGCGGACGCAGTCCATGTGCTTCTCCACGCTCTTGATCGACTCTTCCTGCTCCTTGAGCTCGACCAGCTCGGCCGAGGCGTCCTGCAGCTTGGCGATCAGGTCGGTCACCACGGCGATCGTCTTGTGGTCGGGCTCGATGCCCACGGCCTTGAGGTTCGCCAGCGACTGGGCCAGCTCGTTCTGGTAGCGGATCGCCGCGGGCATGATGACCGTGCGCACCATCTCGACCACCAGGTTGCTCTCGACGTTGACCGAGGCGATGTACTGCTCGGCGTAAACCTCGAAGCGGCTTTCCACCTCGCGCTTGGTCAGCACCTTGTAGGTCTTGAACAGGTCGATGGTCCGCTTGGCCTTGATGTAGGGCAGTGCGTCGGCGCTGGTCCGCAGGTTGGGCAGGCCGCGCTTCTGGGCCTGCTTGTGCCAGGCGTCGGAATAGCCGTCGCCGTTGAACACCACCGCCGAGCACTCGGTCCACACGCCCTTGATGTACTTGGCCACCGCGTCGCCGAGCTTCTTGGGCGTGGCGGTGTCGGCCTTTTCGAGCTGGGTCGCGGCCTCGTCGAGCTGCTCGGCCATGATCGTGTTGAGCACGACCAGCGGCCCGGCGATCGACTGGCTGGAGCCGACCGCGCGGAACTCGAAGCGGTTGCCCGTGAACGCCATCGGGCTGGTGCGGTTGCGGTCGCCCGCGTGCTTGGGGATCGGCGGCAGCACGTCCACGCCCACGCTCAACTGGCTCTTCTTGCTCTTGATCGGCTTGCCCGAGGCGATCGATTCCATCACCTCGGTCAGCTCGTCGCCCAGGAAGACCGAGAGGATGGCCGGCGGGGCCTCGTTGGCGCCCAGGCGGTGGTCGTTGCTCGCCGAGGCGATCGCCGCCCGCAGCAGTTTCGACCACTTGTGAACGGCCTTGATCATCGCGGCGCAGAACACCAGGAACTGCGCGTTCTCGCTGGGCGTGTCGCCGGGGTCGAACAGGTTGCCCGCGACGCTCGAGCCCATCGAGTAGTTCAGGTGCTTGCCCGAGCCGTTGACCCCCGCGAAGGGCTTTTCGTGCATCAGGCACACCATGCCGTGCTTCTCGGCCACCCGCTTGAGGGTGACCATGATCAACTGCTGATGATCGGTCGCGACGTTGGCGAACTCGAACACCGGGGCGATCTCGTACTGGCCCGGGGCGACTTCGTTGTGGCGGGTCTTGACGGGGATGCCCAGCTTGAACAGCTCGCGCTCGGCCTCGAACATGCAGGCCTGCACGCGCTCGGGGATCGCGCCGAAGTAGTGGTCGTCGAACTCCTGGCCCTTGGGCGGCGGGGCGCCGAAGAGCGTGCGCGACGCGGCCATGAGGTCCGGCCGGGCGTAGTAGAAGCTCTTGTCGATCAGGAAGTATTCCTGCTCGGCCCCGGCGGTGGAGCTGACGAACGCGCCGCCGTTGCCGAAGATATCCAGCACCCGGTTGGCCTGCACGTTGAGCGCCTGCATGGAACGCAGCACGGGGGTTTTCTTGTCCAGCGCCTCGCCGGTCCACGAGACGAACGCGGTGGGGATGCACAGCGTCGCGCCGTTGGGATTCTCCATGATGTAGGCGGGGCTGGTCACGTCCCAGATCGTGTACCCGCGGGCCTCGAAGGTCGCGCGGATGCCGCCGGAGGGGAAGGAGGAGCCGTCCGGCTCGCCCTGGATCAGCGACTTGCCGTCGAAGCGGCCGATCGTGCCGCCGTGGCCATCGGGGTCGAAGAAGCTGTCGTGCTTCTCCGCGGTCAGACCCGTCAGCGGGTAGAACACGTGGGCGTAGTGCGTCGCGCCGTGCTCCAGGGCCCAGGTCTTCATCGCCTCGGCCGCGGCGTCGGCGACGCCCGGGTCCAGCTCGCCGCCGGTCTCGATCGTCGTCTTCAGGGATTTATAGACGGCCTTGGGCAGGCGCGATTCCATCTCCTTGAGGGAGAAGACGTTCTGGCCCCACGCCTCGTAGGTTGGTTGGGCGCGGTAATCAAAGCTCGACTGGACCGGGGGCGACAGGGCGATACTCTCGATGGCCGCTTGACGGGTTTCGTGACTCATGGGCGAATCTGCTCCGGGTAAAACGGGAACCTGTGGCCCGCCCACAGCGGCGGACGGTCCTGTTATAGATGCAAAACTCTTGCCATGCGCGCTTAGAGGCCGCGCAAGCCGCGGCATGCGGGCTTTGTGGTCGGCGGTGACCAGAAAAGCACGGGCGCCGCCGCGAATCGCACGCGATCCTGCCTGTTTCGCGCGCAGGCGCCTGCGCATCACCCCGGCGTGGCGGCTTAAGCCGCCACGCCAGGTCGCCTACAATCCGCCCATGCCCGCCACCACCGAAACCTTCGATCTCGTCACCGAGTACCAGCCCGCGGGCGATCAGCCCCAGGCGATCGACGCCCTGGTCCGCGGCGTGGAGAGCGACCGCAAGTACCAGACGCTGCTGGGCGTCACCGGCTCGGGCAAGACCTTCACGATGGCCCACGCCATCGCCCGGCTGAATCGGCCCACGCTCATCGTCAGCCACAACAAGACCCTCGCCGCGCAGCTCTACGAAGAGATGCACGAGTTGTTTCCCCACAACGCCGTGAGCTACTTCGTCAGCTACTACGACTATTACCAGCCCGAGGCGTACATCCCCGCCCGCGACATCTACATCGAAAAGGACTCGTCGCGCAACGACGACCTGGACCGCCTGCGCCTGGCGGCGACGACCAACCTGGTCAGCCGGCGGGACGTGATCATCGTCGCGTCGGTGTCGTGCATCTTCGGCCTGGGCTCGCCGGAGGAATACAAGGGCCGCGTCATCCCGCTGTACAAGGGCCGCTCGATCGATCGGCAGGAATTCCTGCGCGCGCTGACCGATCTGCAG
Organism: uncultured Planctomycetaceae bacterium; assembly: GCA_964620345.1. GTDB lineage: Bacteria > Planctomycetota > Phycisphaerae > Phycisphaerales > Zrk34 > CAZUHK01. The sequence continues at coordinate 5,765 of CAZUHK010000069.1, read as the reverse complement.
TACGCCCGCAACGACTTCGACTTCAAGCGCGGCACGTTCAGAGTGCGCGGCGACGTGATCGAGCTGCACCCGGCTTACGACGAGTTCGCCTACCGCATCGAGCTGTTCGGCGATGAGATCGACGCGCTGCAGTACATCGACCCCACGACCGGCGAGATCCTCGCCGAAGAGGACAAGCTGTTCATCTACCCCGCCGTGCACTACGTCATGCCCGAGGATCAGCAGAAGGGCGCCATCGCGTCGATCAGGCAAGAGCTCGACAAGCAGGTGATGGCCCTGCGCCACGAGGGCAAGCTGCTCGAAGCCCAGCGGCTGCTGTCGCGCACCAAGTACGACCTGGAGATGATGCAGGAAGTGGGCTACTGCTCGGGCATCGAGAACTACAGCCGCCACCTCGACGGCCGGCCGCCGGGCAGTCGGCCCTACACGCTGCTGGATTACTTCCCGGACGACTACCTGCTGATCATCGATGAATCACACGTGACCATCCCCCAACTCGGGGCGATGTACAACGGCGATCGCAACCGCAAGCAGGTGCTGGTCGAGCACGGCTTCCGCCTGCCCAGCGCCATGGACAACCGGCCGCTGAAGTTCGAGGAGATCGAGCGGTTGTGGCCGCAGGTCATGTTCGTCAGCGCCACGCCCGGGCCGTATGAATTGGACAAGACCGGCGGGGAGATCGTCGAGCAGGTGATCCGGCCGACGGGCCTGGTGGACCCGCAAGTCGAAGTGCGCAGCGCCCGCGGGCAGGTGGCTGACCTGTGCGAGATGGCCAAGCAGCGTGCGGCCGACGGCGAGCGCACCCTGGTGACCACGCTCACCAAACGCTTGGCTGAAGACCTGTCGCGCTACCTTTCGGAGCAGGGCCTCAAGACGCGGTACCTGCACAGCGAGATCGACACGATCGAGCGGGTGGAGATCCTGCGCGACCTGCGCGGCGGGGCGTTCGACGTGCTGGTGGGCGTGAACCTTTTGCGTGAGGGGCTGGACCTGCCGGAGGTGTCGCTGGTGGCGATCATGGACGCGGACAAGGCCGGCTTCCTGCGCAGCCAGACGAGCATGATTCAGCAGATGGGCCGGGCGGCGCGCAACGTGCACGCGCGGGTGATTCTTTACGCCGACGCGGTGACGCCGGCGATGCAGGCGGCGATGGACGAAACCGAGCGCCGCCGCGAGAAGCAGTTGGCGTTCAACGCCGAGCACGGCATCACGCCCCAGACGATCAAGAAGGCGATCCGCCGCGGCATCGAGTTCGAGCTGCGTGCCCGCAAGACCGCCCAGAGCGTCGTGGCCGACACCGAGCAAGAGTACGAGGTGGGCGAGCTGATCGCGATGCTGGAGAAGGACATGCTCGAAGCCGCCGAGGCGTTGGAGTTCGAGAAGGCCGCGAACCTGCGCGACCGCATCGACGAGCTCAAGGCCGCGCCGCAGACCGGCAAGGTCAAGAAGGGCGATGCCAAACCCAAGCCCAAGCCCGGCGAACCGGGCACCCGGGTCGGGCGCAAGGCCAAGCGCGGCAAGCGGTCGGGCTGAGACGGTGGGGCGGTGGGGCGTGGTCGCTTCACCGACCACGCCGCAAACAGCCGATAGTTCACGCATGGCCTCGCCCCGGCTCATCTTCGATCACGAGCACTTCGATCGCCTGGTCAAGCACGGCATCGCCGAGGCCGAGGTGAGCGTGGACATCCTCACGGCGAACTTCAAGTCGATGCTGGTGCCCAACGGCCGGCGGAGCGCGGCGTCGATCGTGAAGGTGATGGCCGACCGCGCGGCGCGGGGCGTGGAGGTGCGGGTGCTGCACGCGGGCGTGCCCAGCGGGCCGGCGCTGCGCGAGCTCAAGCAGCACTATCGGCCGGGCATGACGCTGCGGCGTTGCCCGCGGGTACACGCGAAGGTGATCGTGATCGACTCGCGCCGGGCGTACGTGGGCAGCGCCAACCTCACCGGCGCCGGCCTGGGCGCCAAGGGCGAGCGCCGGCGGAACTTCGAGGCCGGGCTGATCGTCACCGATGGTGCGCTGATCGACCAGCTCGCCGGCTATTTCAACGCGATCTGGGAAGCCCGGCACTGCCCGACGTGCGATCGGCGGGACGTGTGCCCGGTGCCGCTGGAAGAGCCGCGACTGTGAGTGCCAGACAAACAACACGCCCCGCGGCGCCGCGGGGCGTGTCAACCCGATCTGGGGTCGGGGAGAAGAACGGGTCCCCGATCATGGTCGCGAGCGTCGGCGGGTCAGCGCCGCGGCCGCTGCGCCGCACAACATCAGCGTCGTCGTCGTGGGCTCGGGAATGAACGTGGTCGACGTGCCGGTGTTCGACGGGTCGTCGAGTTCATCATCGCCGGGCAGTTGGTTGGAGCCCAGCTCGAACGCGATGCGATCGACGAAGACGGACATGTTCACCGCCCCGCCCTTGAACAGCACGCTCTGGAAGCCCGGGTCGTCCTGGCCGACGTTCACGTCGAAGCGTTGCTCGTCCCACTCGCGGAAGAACTGGCCGTTGGCGAACTTGGCGGGGATGGTGTTGTCGTTGTTGGGGTCCAGCGGATCGAAGCTGTCCTGGGCGACGATCGTGCCGGTCGCGTTGGCGCCGGAGTAGGCGAACAGCGAGAGCGAGTCGGCGTCGAAGCCGTAGTCGCCGGCGATCAGGCCGAACACCTTGATCGGATCGGAAAAGTTGAAGATGAAGCCGTTGTTGGACGTGTTGGAGAACGGATCGAGCGAGCGCTTGCCGAACACCTCGCTCTTGTCCTGCTGGCCGTGGAGAAAGACGTTGTCGTTGGGCCCATCGTCCGGGTCGTTGTCGACCAGGTCGAAGGCCGTGCCGTTTTCTCGGGTGATGGTGACGGTGACGCCGCCGGCCGAGAGCACCAGGGAAGTGTGCCCGCCGGGGCGGACGGCGATGTTGCGCGACGGGTCGTCGGGGAAGTCCGGGTGGGGGTTCTCATCGCGGATGGTGGTCGTCTGATCCGGCAGGTCATCGAAGGTGATGAGGATCGCCCGGGCCGGCAGGACCGGCAGCACGACGGCCGCGACGAACAGCGCAGCAATATGAAAGACTTTCACGATAGCTCCCTCTCAAAAGCCCACGCCAGGCAAAGGTGGTGGGTCTCTCTCTGAAAGGTCGGGGTCTCAGGCCGACCATGGTCTCGCCGAACCATCGGCGATGTTGCTCTGTGCATATGATACCCCCGACAGGCGTGGACGCAAGCGTAAAATCCGGAAAAACTCGACAGAAGCGATCGGCGGCCTGTTTTAATCCTCGCAAGTTCACCAGTTTACCACTGCCCGGCCAGCAGGCGCTCGATCGCCGCGGCCACGCCCGCCTCGTCGTTGCTCGCCGTCCGCCGGTCGGCCAGCTCCAGCACCCGCGGCACGGCGTTGGCCATCGCGATCCCGCAGCCGGCGCCGTCGATCATCGCGATGTCGTTGATCTGATCGCCGATCGCCGCGATCTGGCGCGGCGCGATGTTGTGCGTCTGGGCCAGCCACTCCAGCGCGCTCCACTTGCTCACGCCCTCGGTGAACACTTCGAGGATGTGTACCGGCTCCTCGCGCGGGTCGGTGTTGTCCACGGCCATGAAGTGCTGGACGAACAGGCCGGTGAACCGGCGCTCGACGCGGGCCTGCACCGGCGGCATGTGGCTGGCCGGGCCGACGATCCCCACCCGCAGGGCATGATGCAGGTCGGCCTCGCTGGGCCGGTCGGTGGCGCGGTACGTCGCGTTGACATGGTCGAACCACCAGCGGGTGTTGTCGGTCAGCCGCTCGGGCCGGACCACCAGGTAATCGTGCTCGACCTCGGCCGGATCGAGCAGGACGAGCACCGCATCGTCGCCCTGGCACAGATGATCGACCACGGACATCGCAACGTGCGGCTCGAGCGCGGCGCGGTGGAGGGTCAGGCCGGTCTCCGCGTCGGCGATCATCGCGCCGTTGGCCAGGACCATCGGCTGGTCGTAATCGAGGGCCCGGATGATGCCGGCCGATTCCTTGAGGCCCCGGCCGGTGCAGATCACGGTGAACAGCCCCGCGGCCCGGGCGCGTTGCAGGGCATGGACGTTGGCCTCGGGCACCCGGCCGGACGAATCCAGCAGCGTGCCATCGAGGTCAACCGCCAGCAACCGATACTTCAATGTCACGCCTGGATATCCGGCAGTGGGCGGCGAGCGGGCATCGGGTTACTGCTGTTCTTCGTCGTCGCCGCCCATGAGGTTGCCGATGCCTTGCTTGAGCTTGTCGGTCCCTTCCTTCACCTTGTCGCCGGCGTCATCGCCGATGCCTTCTTTGAGCTTGTCGCCCAGGCCTTCGGTGGCCTTGTCGATCGCTTCGGTCGCCTTGCCCGCGGCGCCTTCGAGCAGCTTGCCCGGCTCCTTGATCAACGCCGCGACGTTGCCGCCCAGGTGATCGGCCACGCCCGCCAGGTCGCCCTTGAGCACGCCCGCCAGGTCGGCCGGCAGGATGTCGCCCAGCGATTGCATCGCCGCGGCGGTGATCATCGGGAAAATCCGCGCCATGATCTCGCTCATCAGCAGGCCCTGGGCGTTGTCCGGCGTCAGGTCCTCCAGCACGATGTCCGGCACCTTCACGCTCTTTTGCCCGACGACCGGCACGTCCACGTGCGCGGTGACGTTCTTGATCACCAGCTTGTTGATGATGAACTTCTTGCCCGAGCCGGTCTGCTCCTGCGCTTCGGCGCCGCCCTCGAATTGCTTGAGGTGCTCAAGCACGGGCGAGATGTTGTTCTTGCCGTCCTTCTTGATGAAGTGTATGTCCATGCCGTCGAGTTGGATCAGCGGCACAACGATCTCATCGGAGAAGAAGCTGCCCGAATCGACCGCGAGGTTGAACGCGCCGTTTTTCATCAGGAACGGCGCGTCGAAGCCCTGCGGGTTGGCCACCTGCAGGCCGGACATGTCGAAAGTGCCACCCCACAGCGAAACCGAGACGCCCTCGACGGTGGTGGGCACGCCCAGGGCGTAGGTCCCGCCGCGCTCGACGCCGGCCTTGGCGATCGAGTCGACGCGGAACAGCACCACGCCGACGACAACGGCCAGGATCACGACCAGCGCGACCAGGAACAGCAGGAATTTCTTCATGGGGTGTCTCCCTTGGAAAGTGTGGTTCGCGGGTAGTGTAATCGTTTTGCCGACGGCGTGTCGTGCGGTGAGCGGGTTGGCAAGGGCTGACGCGGGCCGTACCATCGGCCCCATGCCCGACGACCAACGATCCCTGGAGGGCCACGTGCCCGATCTGGCCACGCCCGAAGATCTGTTCGACGCGCTGGAAGCGGCCTTCGACTACCGCGGCGACATCACCGTGACGCTCAAGGACGGCTCGACCCTCGCCGGCTACCTGTTCGACCGCCGCACGGGTCAGGGCCTGGACGATTCGAGTATCCGCATCATGCCCGCCGACGGCTCGGCCAACGCGACGGTCCGATACGCCGACATCGCCGCGCTGAAGTTCGCCGACCGCGACCCGGCCAGCGGCAAGAGCTGGGAGAACTGGGTCAAGCGTTACGTCGAAGCGAAAAAGCAGGGGCAGGCGGCGAACATCGAAGCGGAGAAGCTGGATTGACGGCCGCACGCGGCGCGAAACGCATTAGAGCGGGTTGCAGCGTGGCGTCGCGGCTGTCGGGTGACACCCCTTGTCCCGAAGGGCAAGGTGTGATGCCGTCCGCACGTCCGCACACCTTGCCGCTAAAGCGGGCAAGGTGTGATGCCATGTAGCAAGCCTCCTGGTGGTAGGATCAGGGTCGTGTCGT
>CAZUHK010000068.1:1053-14484 GCA_964620345.1 uncultured Planctomycetaceae bacterium | reverse complement strand
GTTTAAGGGCTAGAGCAGGTTGCAGCGTCGCGTCGCGTCTGTCGGGCGCCACACCTTGTCCGCTTTAGCGGCAAGGCGTGCGGGAGTGCGGACGTCATCACACCTTGCCCTTCGGGACAAGGTGGGCACCCGCTACGGGTCGCTGAAAGATGCTCTAACGTTCTTCGATGTGCATGACGTGGCCTGCTTGCGGTAAAACCGCATCATCACCAAACGTCTCGGATGGCGCAATCCTGACAAGCGCCGAACGTGTACGAGATTCAGGTGCAAGACGTATCAGGCCCGGCAGCGGGCTTTACCGACGCCGCCGACGCGCCATCGCCAGCCCGCCCAGGCCCAGCAGCGCCAGCGATGCGGGCTCGGGGATCAGGACAATGCCGTTGGCCGCCGAGTCGTTGGTCAGTTGTGACAGCGAAAGCTGGTTCACGCCCAGACCGGCCAGCAGGGCGTTGAGGTGAACCCACTCGCCGCCGGCCACGGTGTCGCCGAGCTTGCCATCGTTGTTCAGGAAGACGTAGACGTCGATGCTGTTGATGATCAGTGTCGAGTTGCCGAACAGCTTCAGCCCGTCGTCGCCGCCGAGGCCCGCGAGGTACAGCGCTTCGAGCGAGTTGCGGTTGCCGTTGTCGATCACGTCGCGCAGCTCGACGACGGTGTCCTGGCCGACCTGGCCGACGGTGAGCTGGCCGATGGCGAAGTTGCCATCGGTGCCGGGGATGGCGGTGGGGTCGGTGACGGGCGCCGGCAGGCCGAGGTTCTCGCCGCCGACTTCGAGGAACTGCGGGTTGGCGGCGGTGCCCGAGCCGTTCATCGTCAGCGCGCCTTCCGACAGGTCGGCGTTGGCTTCGATCATCGTCTCGAAGGCGTAGTTGCCGCCGACGGAGAACCCGCCGCCGGTCGCGACGTTGATCACCGCGCTCGGATCCAGCAGCAGCGAGCCGTTGACCATCAGCGTGCTGGTCACGTCGTTGACGTTGATGGTCACGTTGGGCGTCACGGTGAAATCGCCGAGCTTGATCGTCGATTCGGCGTCGACGTCGAACACGACCGGCCCGTTGGCGGTCTGTAGCGAGCTCAGGTCGATCAAGCCGCTGGAGGTGGCGCGAAAGGTGAGAATCTCGTTGCTGGCATCGACGGTGATCGTCTGCAGGCCCGACAGGTCGATCTTGCCGCCGCTCTGGGCCACGACGGTCCGATCGGGATCGCCGCCAAGGTTGGCCTGGGTCCAGGTCGCCACCGTCGAGAGGTCCAGCAAGGTGCCGATGCCATCGACGGAGATGATCGTGCCGGTCCTGTTGGCCGCATAGCTTGTGGCGGTGACGGCGAGGTTGGCGCCGCCGGTCAGGAAGAATCGCGTCGAGTCGATCGCGCCCAGGTTCCCGTGCGTGAACGTCTGGTTCGGACCAAGGTTGATCGTCGAGCCGGAGATATCGTTCAACACCGGGGCATTCAATTCGCCGCCGTCTGCGATGTTCACCGTGGTGTTACGCAGTTCGGTCAGGGTGGGGGCATGGATGGTGCTGTTTTCATCGACCGTCCATGTGCCGTTGTCGAACCTGTTGAGCGCGGGTAACGTGAAGCTTGGCACCTCGATGTCAAACTGTACGGGGCCATCAACTGATTGCAGGTTTGTGAAGTCGATCGTGCCGTTGGACTGTATCTCGAAAATCAGTTGATCGTCGCCCAAGCTGTTGGTGATCGACGTCAGGTTCGACAGATCGAGCGTGGCGTTGTTCTTGACGGTGACGGTACGGTTTGGCGTGCCGCCGAGATTGTTCTGGGTCCATGTGGTGACGCTGGACATGTCCAGCGTCGTGCCTGGGCCATCAAGACTGATGATGGTGCCGGTGCCGTCGGAGCGGTAGCTGCCGGCCGAAACGGTGAGCGATGCGCCGCCGAACAGCTCGAATTTCGCATCATCGATATTGAACAGCGCGCCGTGGTTGAAGGTGGCCGTGGGATCGAGTTGGATGAACGATCCTTGGATATCAACCAGCGACGGCGTGTTGAGCGTGCTGCCACCGGAAAAATCGACCGTCGTGTTGCGCAATTGCGTGAGAGAGGCCGCGTTGATTGAGCCGCCGGTCGGCACACGCCAGACGCCGCCGGACGACGAGAGCAGGTTGTCGAACGTGGTGGTCGATCCCGCGGTGCGTGTCAGCGAAAAGCCGCCGGTGGTCGATTGCAGGGCGGTCAGGGCGAACGCCGCGGCGTCGATGTCGAACTCCACCGGCCCGGTGATCGTGGTCAGCGCCGAGAAGTCGTACGTGCCCCCCGAGGTGCTGGTAAAACGCAGCACGTCATCACCGGAATTGTTGGTGATGGTGGTCAGGCCCGACAGGTCAATCAACGCGCCGCCGGAAGCCGAGAGCGTTGTCGTTGGATTGCCGCCCATGTTGGTGCGCGTCATCGTGGTGGTTGCCGACAGATCGAGTACGGTCCCGGTGCCATCCGCCGTGAGCAGATCACCGGCGCGCGTCACATCGTAGAGCGACGTCGGCAGGATGGTCGTTGAACCGGTCGTCAGGTCGATCGTCGCCCCGTCGATCGACGCGGCGGTCGCGTTGAGCGCCCGTCCGGGGTTGTAGTTGAGCGTGGACGAACTGCTGATCGACAGGGCGTCAACCTGATTGGTCGCTCCGCCGAGCTGCGGCACGTCGTAGTTCACCGTGACCCCGCCGGGGATGTTCACGATGAATGTGTCGGTGGCGTTGTTGATCGGCACCTCGCCGATGTCCCAGTTGGCCGGGTCGTTGTAGCTGTTGGCATCCACGCCCGAGGCGCCGGTGAACGTGGCCGTCTTCTGCGCTGCGTCAGTCAGCCCACAAGCCAGCGTCACGACAATGGCGGACGCGAACATCCCAAGCCGTTTCGATTGATTGTCCATCGTAGCTCTCTCCCGAATGTGTGGTTCGTCTCTCGCAGCCCTGCCGGGCAGAACTCCCGGAAACAGTAGAACCGATCGGGCGGTCGGGGTCAACTGGAAATCGTTTTTTAACGGATCGCCCGCCGCGTTCGCGTCGAAATGGGCGATACTGGACTCGAACCAGTGACTTCCTCCTTGTAAGGGAGGCGCTCTAGCCAACTGAGCTAATCGCCCTGAGCGTGCTTCAATAGATTACCGCCATCGTGCGGTCACGCAAACGTTCTGAACGGTCGGCGTTGTCGGTCGCGCCGGGATCGAGCCATCCTGGCTGGGGATGAAACTTTTGAGGTTGCGACGATGCACCGTCTGGCTGCGCCTTTTGTGTCTTTCGTCCTGGTGCGTTGGCAGGGGCGGCCGCGGGCGCGTCAGTCGGTCCGGTTCGGCTTGGGTTTGGGTTTGTCCAGTTCCAGCGGCTTGATCTGCACGAACCAGCCCTGACCGCGCGGCGGGGTCTTGGTGCTGAATGCCTCGGCGGCCTGCTCGTCGGTCAGCTCCGGCGTCGTCGCGTCGCGCAGCCGCACTGTCGTGACGTTCGCCTCGGCTTCATCCTCGCCTTCGAGGGTGATCACCTTCACCGGCAGCAGCGTCTGGTGGTCGTACCACAGGTCGACCTGCTCGAACTGCGTCGCGGGCTTGCCGGTGTCCGGGTGCTTCTTCGCCACGAGCTTGAGATGCGTGGTGTCGGCCGGGTCGTCATCCGCCGGCGCGACGATGCGGGGTTCGAACAGGCGGGTGATGTCGGCCCGGCGCTGGCCCAAGGGCAGGGGGAACGGGCCTTCGCCGATCTTCAGGGGGTCGAACCGCTCGCCGCCGGCGACCACCTGCCGCTTGATGAACTGCTTCTGGTCGGGGTGGACCTCGGCCAGCCACGTGCCGTCGAAGATGAAGTGGCGCGGGCGTTCGCGGCGGGCGCCGTCGGCGATCAGGTGCGTGAAACGGATCGCGAAACGCGCCGGCCGATCCGGCTCCTCGCTGCCGGCCTGGTAGAGCACTTGACCGATGCGCACCTGACGATCGCCCAGCAAGCCCTGCTCGCGGGTGTACACGACGTCGGCCTGGTAGGCATCGAGTTCGCGGCCGCGGGCTTCGAGCTTGTCGAGCAGGGCGATGGCCGGCGCGGGCGCCTCGGCGGCCTCGGCCTCGTCGCCGGGCGCGGCAACGCTCATCGTCGCCACCACGCCGCTCAGCCAGATCAGGGCAAGTGGAATCATCGTCGGTTCCTTTCCCGATGCAACGATCTTACGCATCGGCACCGGCGTTGTTGCATCGCCTGTGAAATCTGCAGGGCGCGCGTCGGTGCGCTGGTTCACTGTCGCCGTTCACCATCTTCGGTATGATTCGCATATGCAACTCAGCACGTTCTTCGGGCACTGGTCGATCCGCGAGAACCCGTTCAACGCCGAGGAGGCGCGGGACGATCCGGTGTTCGCCCGCCTGGCCGAGGGCGCCACGGCCCACCCGGATTTCGACAAGGTGCTCGGCGAGCCCGGCCGGCCCCGGCCCGCGGTGGTCTTCGGTGAAAAAGGCAGCGGCAAGACCGCCCTGCGCCTGATGATCGAACGCCACATCGCCCAGCACAACGCCAACGCGGACGATGGCAAGGCGTGGGTCGTCCGCTACGACGACATCAACCCGATCCTCGACCGCCTGGCCCGCCGCCGCACCCACGGCAGCCACGACCGGGCGCTGGCGTACATTTGCCTGGCCGATCACTTCGACGCGATCCTCGCCGAGGTGGTGACCGACCTGGTCAGCCACATCCTCAACAGCCCCGCGTCGGACGATGGGCCGATCCGCAAGGCCCGGCGTCTGCCGCGGCAGCGCCGAATCGAGCTGGCGACGCTCGCGCTGCTCTACGATCAGCCCGACTCGCACGACCGCGCCGGGCGGTGGGAGCGGCTGCGCAAATCGCTTGGGCTGCGCGCCTTTGTCGGCGGCGCGGCCATGCCCTGGCTGGGCACGGTCGCGGCGCTGCTGGCCGGCGGGCTGTACCTGGGCATGCGCATCGGCGACATCGATGACCTGTTCCTCACCGTCGTCGCCGGGGCGCTGGCGGCCGCGTCGGTGCTGCTGCTGGCCGGAGGGGCGTGGCGATGGCTTTCGACCTGGCGCCTGGCGCGGCGCCTGCAGCGCGAGCTGCGCGTGATCGAGCACCAGCCCGACCAACTTCGCCGCGCCATCGGCCAGATGCCCCAGGGCGACCTCGCCGCCCAGCCGCTGCCCCAGCGCGACGACCTGGACGCCCGATACCAGCTCATGCAGCGGCTGATCGAAACGCTGCGCGCGTTCGGCTACCGCTCGCTGCTGGTCCTGGTCGATCGCGTCGATGAGCCCGAAGCCATCGCCGGCGACCCGGGCCGGATGAAAGCGCTGATCTGGCCCATGCTCGACAATAAGTTCCTCCAGCAGGACGGCCTGGGCGTCAAGCTGCTGCTGCCGATGGAGCTGCGCCACCTGATCCGCAAGGAAGAAGGCGACTTCTTCCAGCGCGCCCGCCTGGATAAGCAGCACATGGTCGATCGGCTGTCGTGGAGCGGGGCGCTGCTGTACGACCTGTGCAGCCGGCGGCTCAACGCATGTCGGCCCGACGATGCCGAGCCGATCGCGCTGGCCGACCTGTTCGAGGAGCAGGTCGATCGGCAACTGCTGATCGACGCGCTGGACCAGATGCGCCAGCCGCGCGATGCGTTCAAGTTCCTCTATCACGTCATCCAGGAACACTGCGGCAACGTGACCGACGAAGTGCCGGCGTACCACGTCCCCCGGCTGACGCTGGAGACGGTCCGCCGCGACCAGAGCCGGCGCCTGCAGGAGTTCGAGCGCGGCATCAGCCCGGGCTGATTTCCGTTCGCCGCTTAGTTTGTGGGCAATCGCGCGACAACTGCTGCGCGGCAGGTCATCAACCCCCTCAATTATGACCGCAATGGGCGTTGCATGCGTGCTCTTTGTGCGCAGAGCGGCGGTCGCGGCGCTTGTGGCACGGGCCTTGTTTATCGCCAGCTAATCAGTCGGCACGGTGCCGACCAAGCGTGTTCAGGTTCCACCCAACGGATTGATTTACAAGGAGACACTCATGTTCGAGACCCATCACAGGACAGACAGCCCGCGTGTGCTCGGTTGTGTCGTTGCCGCGGTTGTGGCCACCACCGTTATGGCCGGCCAGGCCCGCGCACAGGACGAAGGCCCCAACCTCGGCGCCGTGTCCGTCAGCGGCGGCGTGGACTTCGTGACTCAGTACTGGTTCCGCGGCATGGCCCAGGAAAACCAGGGCTTCATCAGCCAGCCGTGGATCGATGTGGCGATCAACCTCGGGCCGTTCGGCCTGGACAACGTCGATGTGTACGGTGGCTTCTGGGGTTCGATCCACAGCGGCACCGGCTCCTCGCCGGCCAACCCCTCGCCCGGCGCCTCGGGCTTCGAGACCGACTTGTTCGAGGCCGACTTCTACGCCGGCGTCTCGATCGGCCTGCCGGCCAACTTCGCGCTGGACGTGGCGTACGTCACGCTGACCTCCCCGGCGTTCGGCGGCATCTTCGCCGATGAAGTGGACATCACGCTGGCCTACGACGACGCCGAACTGTGGGGCGAAGGCCCGTTGCCGGGCTGGACCGGCTTGCAGCCGTACGTCATGGTCGCCATTGAAACCCAGGGCGGCTCGGACGTCGGCGTCGAGCAGGGCACGTACCTGGAAATCGGCATCGCGCCCGGCTTCACCGCCGTTCAGAGCGAAACGTATCCGATCGACATCAGCGTGCCGATGACCGCCGGCTTCAGCATCGAGGATTACTACGAGACCAACGCCGGCTCGGGCATCGACGATGACGACGCCTTCGGCTTCTTCGACATCGGCCTCGAGGCCAGTATGCCGCTGAGCTTCATGCCCGCCGAGGTCGGTAGCTGGTCGGTTTACGCCGGCGTGCACGCGATCTTCCTGGGCAATTCGACCCAGGAGATCAGCGGCCCGAACAACTTCAACATCGTTGGCGCCGACAGCGACGTTGAGGTGTACGGCGTGTTCGGCGTCAGCATGGAGTATTGAGCGGCCGACTCGGCTGGTCCGACATGACCCGCTAGCGGTCTAACGGGTCGTGGCCGGGGCGTTGATGGAACCCGACGCCCCCAAGCCAATGACCGTCTCCGAAGCCCGCCCCCACCACCCAGGGGTGCGGGCTTCTTATATGCGCATCGAAAGGCGAGCCGGCGACTGTGTCGCCGGTCTGCTGTACACGCCCCTGTACGCGGACCGGTCTATGGATATCGAAGGAACCGGGCACACAGTGCCCGGCTCGCCGGGATAAACGGATCACTCACCGGGGATGTAGCTGATCACGCCGTCCCACGGTGAGCTGGCGGTGGCGTAGAGCTTCTTGGGGATGCGGCCGGCGAGGTAGGCCAGGCGGCCGGCTTCGGTGGCGTGGCGCATGGCGTGGGCCATGCTCACCGCGTCGGTGGCGTGGGCGATGCCGGTGTTCAGCAGCACGCCGTCGGCGCCCAGCTCCATGGCGATGGTCACGTCGCTGGCCGTGCCCACGCCGGCGTCGACGATGACGGGGTAGGTCGGGTCGCCATCCTTGAGCAGTTCGAGGATGATGCGGATGGCGTTGGGGTTGAGCACGCCCTGGCCCGAGCCGATGGGCGAGCCGGCCGGCATGACGCTCGCCGCGCCGGCCTGCTTGATCTTCGCGGCCATGATCGGGTCGTCGCTGGTGTAGCAGAGCACCTTGAACCCGTCGGCGACCAGTTCCCCGGTCGCCTCCAGCGTGCCTTGAGGATCGGGCAGGAGCGTTTTCTTGTCGCCCAGCACTTCGAGCTTGACCCAGTCCTTGCCGGGGTTGTCGAGCTGGTCGAGGATCTCCCGGCCCAGCCGCGCCACGCGCACCGCATCATCGGCGCTGAAGCAGCCGGCGGTGTTGGGCAGGATGGTGTAGCGCGAGGTGTCGATGAAGTCCAGCAGCGATCGGCCCTGAGCGTCGATCAGCCGCTCACGCCGCACCGCCACCGTGATCACCTGCGCGCCCGAGGCGTCGAGCGCCCGCTGCATCGTCTCGTAGTCGCGGTACTTGCCCGTGCCGACGATCAGCCGGCTGGCCAGCGTGCGCCGGCCGACGATGAGGGGATGGTCCGTCACAGTTGTTTGCGTCGTCGTCATGGTCCGTCAATCGACAATCCAAAATCGCCAATCCAAAATGCCTTCAGCCGCCGCCCACGAGGGAGACGATCTCGACCTGGTCGCCTTCGCCCAGACGGTGCTCGGCGTGGCGCCGCTTGGGCACGACCTGCCGGTTGACCTCGACCGCGCAGGGCGCGCCGGTCATGCCCAGCTCGCTGATGAGCCGCTCGACGCTCAGTTCCCCATCGGCGCCGATGGTCTTTTCTTCGCCGTTGATGATGAGCTTCATGCCCCGATGATAGCAGGGCGGGGCGGGGGTTTCAGTGGGCCCAGGGGCCCAGCCGCAACCGCGTCGCATCGACGTGGGCGGTGACGCCGCCGGCGAGATCGAAGCGGCGGGGTTCGTTGCTCGCATCGCACGCCGCGGCGGCGATGGCGCCGGCGAGCTTGCGACCCAGCCGATCGCCGGGCACGCCCAGCCGCCGGCAGGCGCGGCGCACCACGCCGGTCGCGATGATGCGGTTCCGCTCGCGCAGCGCCGCACGTTCGATCGTGAAAACCTCGCCGTTGCGGATCAGCAGTCGGTCGGCCGCGTCGCGTTCGAGGCGTCGCAACACGGCGCGGGCCTGGCGGAGTTGATCGGCGGCGTGCACCGCCTTGGCCGCGGCGTCGGGTCGCAACGATCGCAGCACCGGCAACACCTGCTCCCGCAACCGCGCCCGCGTGCGGTCCATCGCATGGTTGGTGTCATCTTCGCACCACGCCTGCCCGACCGTCTCCAGCAGATGCCGCGGCAGCACGGCGTCGATGCGGAGCATCGGCCGCACCAGCCGCCGATCGCCAAGCTTGCGCCGCGGCGCCATGCCCGAAAGCCCCGCGACCGACGTACCACGCATCAGGCGCATCAGCATCGTCTCCAACTGATCGTCGGCGTGATGCGCCGTGGCGATCGCATCGGCGTCGATCCGTTGCGCCACGTTCAGCAGGGCGTCGTACCGCATCCGCCGCGCGACGGCCTCGAGGTTGCCGGCCTTGCCCCGCGGATGCACATCACGCCGGTGAAACGGCAGCGACCATTCAGCGGCCAGCCGCTGAACGAACGCCGCATCGCCGTCGGCGTCGTCGCGCAGGTGGTGATGCACGTGCGCGACGTGCAGGTCGAGCCGCCACTTGTCGAGCGTCGCCAGCGCCGCCGCGCCCAGCACCAGGGCGGTGGAGTCGGCCCCGCCGCTGACGGCGAGCACCAGCCGATCGCCCGGTTCGACGCCGCAACGCCTCAGCCCCGCGTCGAGGCAGATGACGAAGGTGTGCCGGCGAATTACCATGAGCGCGTTGCCCGTCATGTCGCCCATGATAAACCGCAAAGGGGCCGAGCGAGCCGCGGATGGATCAGCCGCCCACCCAAGTCGTGCAGATCGAAGCCAACCTCGACGATGCATCGGGCGAGGTGGTCGGTGATGCGATCGGCACGCTGCTGGCCGAAGGGGCGCTGGACGCCTGGGCGATGCCGATCACGATGAAGAAGGGCCGGCCGGGCGTGACGCTCGCGGCGCTGGCCACCGAGGCCGACGCCGATCGCCTCGCCGGATGCATGATCGAGCTGACCGGCAGCTTCGGCGTGCGGATGCGGCTGTGCGTGAGGCGGGTCACCGAGCGCCGGCACGAGACGGCGGCCACGCCCTATGGGTCGATCCGCGTGAAGGTTGGCCGGCTCGATGGACGTGACGTGGTGGCGAAGGTCGAGTTCGACGACGCCGCGGCCGCCGCGAAGTCGCACGGCGTGTCGCCGCGCCGCGTCATCGACGCCGCGCTGGCCGCCTGGCACGCCGGGGGTGAGCAATGATCGACCTGCTGATCCTGCTGGCGGCGACCGACGACGGCGGCAAGGACAATACGTTCGGCAACGTGCTCATGGTGGCCGGCGTGCTGCTGCTGCTGACGATCGTGATGTACAACTTCCGCAAGCGCCTGAGCAAGACCCAGCAGATCGACCCGCGGCAGAAGATCGAGCGCGACCGGCAGGTCAACGCGATGAAGAACGACCTGCGCTCGATGATGGTCGAACTTGAAGATGTGACGCGCCAGTTCTCCGCCCAGCTCGACGCCAAGAGCCGCCGGCTGGAACAGCTCATCGATCAGGCCGACCAACGCATCGCAGCGCTCGGCGGCGAGCGAGCCGGCCCGTCGGGGCCCGCCGAAGACCCGACCGACAACGGCTCGGCTGATCCACCGTCCGCCGCGCCCGACGCCGACCCGCTGACGCGCAACGTCTACCAGTTGGCCGACGAAGGCCTGGGCGCCGGCGAGATCGCCCGCCGCCTCGAAGAACATGTCGGCAAGGTCGAACTGATCCTTGCGCTCCGCCAGCACGGGTGAGCAATAGTCAGTGGTCATTGGTCGGTTGTCATTGACAAAAAGCAGGGCTGGGGTATCCATCTACCCCGGATGATTCACCGCCGCGGCCGCAAAGAACACAGAAGTTTTGGTGAATCTTTTGGATTAGCGGCCAAACATTGAGACAATCGGGGTCTGTCGCGACAGAATCGTTGTCTCCTATTCAACTCCCCTGTTTTCGACGATGGACCAAGATTGTCAGGGCCGACGCCTTGATATGCTCTGACGGGCGATGGTCTGGCGCGGACCCGGCGCGCCGAACGGCCCCGCTGAACTTCACCGAAGCTCAAAGGCCCCCGAAAAAGCCCGCGAGCGTGCCCCTACGCCCGCTGCTTGATGCGTTCGTGGCCCTTGTTGAGCACGCGGTCGAGCTGGCGGAAGGCCTGGCGGATGCGCTGTTCGTTCTCGACCATGGCGATGCGCACGTACCCCTCGCCCAGCTCGCCGAATGCCCCGCCGGGGCACATGGCGACCTCGGCCCGGTCGATCAGGTCCAGGCACAGGTCGATGGTCGACCCGCCGTACTTCGCCAGGTGTTCGTCGGCGACCCGGGCCCAGATGAACATCGTGCCCTTGGGCGGGTCGACGTTCCAGCCGATCTTGCGGCACTGCTCGACCAGCACGTCCCGCCGCTTCTGATAGATCGCGGCTTGTTGCTGCACCGCCTGATCGTGCTCGCGCATCGCGATGATCGAGGCGATCTGCACCGCCTGGAAGATGCCGTAGTCGTAGTAGCCCTTGACGGTACACAGGGCGTTGAGCATCTGCGGGTTGCCCACGCAAAAGCCGATGCGCCAGCCGGCCATGTTGTAGGCCTTGCTCATGGTGAGAAACTCGACACCCACGTCGCGTGCCCCCGCGGCCTGCATGAAGCTGGGCGCCCGGTAGCCGTCAAAAGTCGTCTCGCCGTAGGCGAAGTCGCTGACGATCATCACGCCGTGCCGATTGGCCAGGTCCACCACCTTTTCCCAGAAGGGCAGCTCGACGGTGATGGTGGTCGGGTTGTGCGGGTAGTTGAGGATGAGCACCTTGGGCTTGGGGTACAGGTGCTCGCAGACGTCTTCGATACGCGCGAGGAAGGCCTCGTCGTTGCCCAGGGGCACCTTGATGACGTTGCCGCCGGCCAGGGCCACGGCGTAGGTATGGATCTGGAAGGCCGGGTCGCCCACGATCGCGGTGTCGCCGGGGCCCAGCAGCGCGAGCATCATGTGACTAAAGCCCTCTTTGGAGCCGATGCACGCGACGACTTCGCTCTCGGGGTCCAGATCGACGCCCCAGATGCGTTTGTACTTGCGGGCGACCTCGCGGCGGAGGTTGAACACGCCCTTGGAGGCCGAGTAGCGCTGGTTGCGCAGATCGCTCGCGGCCTCGGCCAGCTTCTCGACGATCGCCGGGGGGGTGGGATCGTTGGGGTTGCCCATGTTCAGGTCGATCACATCGAAGCCGGCCTTGCGCTTGTCGTAGGTCAACTGCTTGAGCCGACCGAGCATGTACGGCGGCAGACGGGTGATGCGATTGGCGACTTCGATCTTCATGGCGTGGCCTTGGGCAGGAGAGCGGTGCGGATTGTATGATCGGCCATCGGCGGCGACAAAGCACAACCGGGCGGGCGATGTCGGGCTATGAACGCAAGTCGCGCCCCACCTCGAGCGGCCGTGCGCCGTGCCACACGGTCAGGATTTCGCAGACATCGTCGCGACGCCGATACACCACGCGGTAGTCGCCCACGATGATCTCGCGGATCGATTCGTCCTCAAACTCGGGGACAATTCGGCCCGCCCCGGCAAACGTCTCCAGCCGGCTGACCGCGGTGACGATGCGATGAGCGAACAACGCGGCGTAGTGAGGCGAGTCTCTCGAGATAAACTGGGTGATGCAAGCCAGGTCGTCCGCGGCCTGGACGGTTCACCTTACTTGAGCCACTGCGCCATCCGCCGCTTCAACTGTTGGTGTGTGATCGTCTGCCCGGTGTCGGCCTGGTGGATGCCCCGCTCGACCTTCGCGAGAAACACCAGCCGCTCAATCGCGTCCTCGTAGGACGCATCGTCCGGCAGATCGCGGAGGGCGGCAACGACTTTTTGCTTGGTAGTCATCCCCATATTCTACCCGTCACATCCCACCGCGACACCGGTCGGCGGTCCGCACGGCATGCCAACTCGCCACGTGCGAACCAACCGCCCGCCCCGCCGCGTCTAACCCTTTGGCACAACCGCGAACACTGCGATATGCTGACGCTTCGTCGGGGCGTGAGGCATCCCCACCCGTGAGGTGAGCTTTGGCCAACCCATCCAAACTGATTCTCTGCCCCTACTGCGGCAGCACGCAGACCGAACCCGAAGACCGCTGCGCGGCGTGCGGCGGGTACTTCGATTCGCTGTCGCTGAAGGTGACCCAGCAGCACATGGGGCCTTGGTTCATCCGCGATCGGCATCACCCGTTTCGGCCCGGCTGCTCGTACGACGTGCTGACCAGGCAGATCGACAAGGGCAAGGTCCGGCCGACCACGATCCTCAAAGGCCCGACGACGCGGCAGTTCTGGTCGGTCGCGCGGAACGTGCCGGGCGTGGCGCACCTGCTGGGCTATTGCCACGCCTGCGGGGCCCACTGCCAGAAGACCGACGAACACTGCGGTGAATGCGGCGAGGTGTTCTTCACGCCCAAGCTGCGCGACAACCTGGGCCTGGCGCCGATGGGCAGCGACGTCCAGCCCCAGCCGAAGATGACCGAGACCGGCACCTACGAAGCAATCCAGACCAGGCCCGAGGCCGGTGCCGCACAGCGCCCCGCGGCGGCCGCGGCCGCGGCGCCGCCCACGACCGACCAGCCGGTCGGCTCATCCATCCTCGCGGGCCTGCGCACCGAGCCCGAGTCCCAAGGCCAACCAGCCGGCGCCGGCCCGGGGCCCTCGGGCGGCGCTGGCGGCACGCCCGATGCCCTGGCCTGGCTCACCGCCACCGGTGAAGAGGAGCCGGACACCCTGAACACCGCCGGCCAGTCCGAC
>CAZUHK010000068.1:0-1043 GCA_964620345.1 uncultured Planctomycetaceae bacterium | reverse complement strand
ACCTCGCTGATGGAGCTCGGCGAGGGGATCATCCCGCTATGCCATGAGACGGTCCGCGCCCTCGGCCAGTCCGACGGCGCCGCCGAGCTGCCGGCCGGCGGCTCCCGACCCGGCGCAATGACCTGGCTGCTGATCGGCATCAACGTCCTGCTGTTCGCCATCGTCATCGCCGCGGCCGTGTTCATCATCGGCCGCGGCGTCGGCGACAAGCCCGAACAGCCCATCCCCCCCCCGCCGGTCGACACCACCGACGACGAGCTGCTCGGCGAAGACTTCGGCGCCGATCGCGCCACGATCCCCGCGACCGACGACACCGATGACGCCGACCCCATCGCCGACCCGGGCGCGACCGACCTCAACGGCAATCCCCCCCCGGCCGACGACGATGCCGATGCGCCCGACGACAACCTCTTCGCCGAGCCGGACGACGATGCACCCAAACCCGACGACGCGGCCCGCGAGCGCCTGGCCGAACGCTTGCGTGAAGCCCGGCGCCTGGAGAACGACGGCGAGTTGGACAAGGCCATGAACGTGCTACGCGAGATCAAACAACATGCCCCGGCCTCCCAGCACCCCGCCGACCTCGACCAGGCCATCGAGCGCGTCCGCCAGAAGCTCAAAGACCAGGAGTTGGATGATTTCTTCGGTTGATCGCCCGGCGTCAACCGGTCGGCCGCTCAACCGGCCCTGATCTTCCGCTGCCAGGTCGATCCCCCCCGGCCGATCTGAACCTCGATGCCCTGCGCGGTCAGTTCGTCGCGGATCGCGTCGCTCGTGGCGTAGTCCTTGTTGGCCCGGGCTTGGTCGAGTTGGCGGACTTTGGCGTCGATCGCAGCATCGTCCGCCGCTTGCGGCTTCGCGCTCGACGCCAGCAGGCCCAGCACCGAATCGATTCGCCACATCGCGGCTCGGTCGGTATCGGCGGGGTGCGCCGTCGCATTGATCCACTTGTTCAACTCGCCCAGGGCGCCGGGCATGTTCAGGTCGTCGCCCAGGGCGTGGGCGAAGGCGCGTTCGATGTCGGTGGGGTGGATGGGGTGGGT
>CAZUHK010000067.1:0-14486 GCA_964620345.1 uncultured Planctomycetaceae bacterium | reverse complement strand
GTACTGCAACAGCCCAAGGCCGATCTGTTTGTGATTGGAAAGGCACACCGTCGTGCGGGCGATGTGGCGGACCCGCCTCAGCGCCGGCATGAGCATCGCCAGCAGCACCGAGAGGACCGTGATCACCACCAGAAGCTCAACTAACGTAAAACCGCGGCTTGAATTGGTCACGGGCTGTCCTGTCAAAGCGAAGTGGTCGGCGCTCGTCGCCGGACCGGCCAATCAAAACGGCGAGCCGGCTCCGTGGAGCCGACCCGCCGCGGAGGAGGAATCAACCTTGTGCGCAACGCTGGCGCGGGCGTCGGGCCAGCACCAATCCGCCCAGGCCCAGCAGCGCGACCGTGCCCGGCTCGGGCACGCCGGTGATCGTGAAGTTGGTCACCTCGTGTCACTCTCGCCGCGCGAGCCGAGCCAGAGGAAGTTGATCGCATCTTCCCAGTCGATCGTGTTGCCCGTCGAGATGTCATCGAACACGCCGTCCGCATCGTTGTCGACCTCGTAGGTGACCATCGCGGTTTCGCCGGTGGCGATGCCCGCGGCAGACAGGTCGATGGTGATGCGAACCTTACCGTCGATCCCATCGGTGTCATCGCCGGGCGTGCCGGCCAGGTCGTCGCCGAAGTTCGCGGCGCCCCCGTCTTCGAACCGCTGGTGGCCCTTGTCTTCATCGTTCGTGAGCGTGCGGACCAGCAGGGCGAACTCGCTGTTGTTGACCACGTCCGATGAGCCGGCTCCGGCACCCGGCTCGCCGTCGAAGCCGAAGCCGAGCGCGAACCAGGTGACGTCCGAAGTGGCGCTGGTCAACTCCACGTCGAACTCGACGATCACGGTGCGGTTGTCACCGAGGTCATCGTTGTTGAGGTTGCCGAGTCCCGTGACCGGCTCGGCGTCGCCGGCGCCGACCGTGATCGGCCCGTCGAACTCGTAGATCACGCCCGGCTCGGGTTCGGGGTCGGGTCCGGGCACGCCGGAGTAAAAGGCGCTGACAAACTGTGTGTTCCCGGGGCCGGGGTTGCCGTCGCGGTCGCGGACGTTGGCGAACATGACCCACCGGTCCAGTTCGGAGACGTAGCCGATGTCGCCGTCCTGGATGCGTTCGTTGTCGTAGTCGTCGGTTTCGCCCTCGCGCGGTGCGATGGCGATGCCCTCGAACTGGAACTGGTCGTCGAGACTGTCGGCCGACCAGGCGGTGATGCGGTAGGTCTGGTCTTCGCTTTCGCGGTCGGAGTAGAGCCAGTACTTGCCGTCGATCTTGGCGATGGTCGCGTCGCCGACGCCGAAACCCTCGCCGGGCACGACCGCATCGGTGCGCTGCACCGTCCAGTCGCCGACCCCCGTCGACGAGGTCAGGTGGGCCAGTGTCGCGCCGTCGAACGGCAACCCATCCACGTCGCCGTTCTCGCCGTACATGTGGAACACGCCGTCCTCGTACCACACGCCCACGTCGTCGGCTTGGGCCTTGGGGAACGAGCCGGCGACGGTCCAGTTGCCACTGGCGTCGGCCAGGTCGCCGGTGTAGGTGTAGACGACGCCGTCGGGATCGTTCTCGCCGGCTTCGTAAATGTAGTACGTGTCGCCGACCTTGACGCCGTCGTCGTACTCGAATTGCCCGTTGGCGTCGATCTTGTAGTTGTCACTGACCAGTTCCCACTGATCGCTGTTCCACGAGAAGGTATTGGTCCGCCAGTAGAAGGCCTTGTCTTCATCCTCGCTGATGATCAGGTGGTACTTGTAATCGGGGTTGTCCGGCTCAACGAAGAAGATCGGATCGTGGTTTTTGGCGGGGGCGGTGGTGAACACCGGCTGGTCGACGGGGCGGAACCAGTCAGCGGTCGCGTGGGCCGGCGTGACGGGGCCGGCGAAGAGCATGCCCGCACCGATCAGCCCCAGGGCGAGGGTCAGGCGGGTCTTGGTGAACAGATGCCTCATAATGCTTCACTCCATCCCCCGGCACAGTGATCCGATCGAGCGACGGCGCGTTTGCGGGGTGAAAAAAGAGGGACGGCCGCCGGCCGTCCCTCTTCCCGTATTCAACTGTCGTGCGACATACCGGACGAGGCAGTCGGTCGCGGGCCCCTCATCAGGCGCAGCGCCGCCGACCGCTGAGCATGACCGCTCCGCCGAGGCCCAGCAGCGCCAGCGTTGCCGGCTCGGGGACCGATTCAATCACCAGGTTCGTGAACTCATGCTCCGATTGGGTGCGCGAACCGAGCCAGATGAAGTTGTTCGTGTCTTCCCAGTCGACGTTCTTGGTGACCGTATCGTCGAACGTGCCATCGGCGTCGTTGTCGACTTCATACTTGACCGTGGCGCTTTCGCCGGCGGCGATGCCCGCGGCGGAGAGGTTGACCGTGACGCGCACCTTGCCGTCGATGCCATCGTTGGCGTTGCCCGGCGTGCCGCCGAGGTCCGAACCAAAATCGCCCCCCGTGTTGTCCCCGTCTTCCCAAGCGACGTGGGTTTTGGGGTCTGAAGCATCAGTAAGCGAACGGATGAGCAGCGCGAACTCGTTCTGATCCCCCGGGCTACCAGAGGTGAAACCGAGCACGTCGCCACCGTTGCTGCTGCCCGAGTCATCATCAAACCCGAAACCAACCGCAGCCCAGGCGTCCGCGGTGGGGTCGTTGCTACTCTGCGTGTCGTTGTCGGTGATCTCGACGTCAAAGGTGACGATCAACGTGCGATCAAGACCGAGCGCGGCGTTGTTCACGTTGCCCGCGCCGCTGTCGACCGCCTCACTGGTGGCCGTAATCGGCCCGGCAGCGGAAAAGATCACGCCCGCGTGGGCGGATGCGGCGAGGGCGAGGACGGCGGCGGCGAGGGTCAGTGTCATGAAGCGATTCATCGGATTCTCCTTACAAGAGGTACGGGGTGTGAGCGTCACTTGGCGAACGGAACTGTTCCGAAGCCACTATCAACATACACCATGCACGGCGGTTGTCAAGTTTTTTCGTTGACGAATACTGCTATTTTTTTCGGCCCGGCTCTCGGCTGGGGTGGGGTTGGCCCGGATTATTCACCACAGAGAACACAGAGAACACAGAAGTGTAGGTGATTAAATGATTTACAACACACTTTGCCTTGTGTGATTTCTCGCGGGCTGTGTTTCTTTGATGGGTCAAACGGCCTGCGAAATATGACGTAAGTCGCTGTCATTACAAATCTTCGATCTCTCTGTGTCCTCAGTGTTCTCAGTGGTGTATCTTTTGGCTTAGAATGGTTGGTATGGTGGACAGACATCAACCCCGTCGGCACTGGACGCTCGAGTCGCTTGGGCTTGAGGCGGCGTCGCCGGTGCGGATCACGGGTTTTACCCACGAGGGCGACAAGAACCCGCGCCACGACCACGATTTCTGGGAATTGACGCTTGTGGTGTCCGGCGAGGCGGTCCACGAGACCGACGGCGGGGCGGCGCCGCTGGGCGCGGGGCAGGCGGTTGTGGTTCGGCCGGGGCTGTTCCACTCGCTGCGCGCATGCCGGTCGCTGGCGATCCTGAACTGCGCGATCCTGCCATCTGTTTTCGAGCGGGAGCTGGCGTGGCTTTACAAGGAGCATGCGGTGGGGCCGCTGCTGCGGGTCCACGGGGACCGGGTTGATGCGGGCGAGCCGATCGTGCTGGCGCTGGATGATCCGGCGATGGCGCGGGCGCGGGCGCTGCTGGAGCCGGTGACGAGCGGACGAAATCAGCCGCCGCGTCACGACCGGGTGGGGGGCATCGGTCGGGCCGCGGCGCTGCTGGGTGAGCTGGCGGCGGGCTGGGCGCGGGACGCGGGCGAGCGGCCGGCGGTGCCGCGGGCGGTGCGCAAGGCGGCCGAGGCGCTGGAGCAGGCGCCGGCGCATGCGTGGAAGATGGACGATCTGGCCGAGCGCGTGGATTGTTCGATGGCGTACTTGTCGCGGCAGTTCACGGCGGCGCTGGGGATGCCGCCGATGGCGTACCTGGCGCGGATTCGCGCCGAGCGGGCGGCGGTGATCCTGCGGCGGACCGACGAGCCGATCGCCGAGGTCGGCGCGCTGGTGGGCTACCCCGCGCCCGAGCATTTCAGCCGCCGCTTCCGCGATCATTATCGGCTGAGCCCGGCTCGATACCGGCGGCGGCATCGGGGCGGTTGACCGGCTCGAGCGCCGACGGCGCGGTGGCGCCGGCCGGCGCTTTTGTGACACCGGGCCATACGAAGTATCGTGTTGACCGCGTTGCGGCGATCGGCTGCGATGCCTGCACAAAACCATCGGAGGGTCCATGCAAACGATCGACACGCATTTCCACGACGAGCCGGTCTCCCGCCGCTGGCACGGCCGGTGGATCGGCCCTGAGGCGACCGGCGCGCGGGGCAGCCGTGCGCTATTCCGCCGCACGTTCGATCTCGATGAGTCCACCGGGGCGCGGCTGTTGATCAGCGCCGAGCGCGACTATCAGCTTTACGTGAACGGCCGATTCGTCTGTCGCGGCGTGCCGCCCTCCCCGTACTACTACAAGTACTACGACGAGGTGGACCTTTGGGCGCACCTGGCGGGGGGCGAGAATTGCATCGCGGTGCTGGTTTCGCAGATCGGCGCGCCGCAGATCGGGCTGCTCGCCGAACTCGTGGACGGCGCGGGGCGGACCGTCGTGAGCACGGATGAAACGTGGCGGGTGTGCTCGCAGACCGGCTGGTCGATCGCGGAAAACCGGGAAGGCATCCGCAACACGGCCTTTCAGGAATACTTCGACGTCGAGCGCCACCCGCACGGCTGGGCGCAGCCGGGCTTCGACGATTCATCGTGGGCCGCCCCGCATCGATACCCGCCGCTGGGCGACCGGCACTGCCCGTGGAAGCGGATGGTGCCGCGGAAGATTCCGATGCTGGCCGAGTGGGACGTGCGGCCGGCGCGGATCGAGGCGACCGAGGAAGGGCTTCAAATCTTATCCCGCAAGCGGGCCGAGTCGCTGAGCGTGCATCTGTCGGCGGCGGGCCAGGGTGTGCAATACAGCCGCGTCGAGAACGCCGAGGCGATGTGCGGCGAGGACGGCCGAACCGTCCTGCAATGCAGCACGGAACACCTGCGAGACCGCGCTTTCGACGGCATCTATTCGCCGGCGGTCGTCCTGGACTTCGGCCGGGTCATCACCGGCTATCTCAACCTCGAAGTCGAGACCGAAGACGGAGGGCGGCTCGACGTCGGGTACGTCGAGCGCCTGGTCAACGGCACCTTCAACAACGCCATCGAGGTGCCCTATGCCGACTGTTACATGATGGCCCCTGGCAAGCAGACGCTTACCTCGACGATCTGGAAGGGCTTCCGCTACGTCAAGCTCCGCCTGGCCGATACGCAGAAGCCGATCGCGATCGACCGGGTGAAGGCGCGCATCTGCACGTACGACTACGAAGAGCGGGGGGCGTTTGAATCGGACGACCGGACGCTCAACGATGTGTTCGACATCTGCCGCTACACGATCCGTCTGTGCAGCCGCGATTTTCTGATGGACACGCCGTGGCGGGAGCGGAACCAGTGGCTGGGGGACAATTCGGCGGTGACGCTGCCGGGCATCTATGCCTGCTTCGGCGACACGGCGATGCCCGAGCAGTTCCTGCATCAGGCGACCGCTACGCCGTGCCCCGACGGGCTGCTGGTCAACAACTCGCAGGGCGCCGACGTGTTCAGCGCCACCGCGCGCAGCCACATGAGCAACGAGATCGTCGATTACTCGCTTTACTGGATTCAGGCGGTCTGGCGGCATTACCGATTCGCGGGGGATGCGGCGATGGTGCGCGCCGTTTACCGCCACGTGCTGGGCATTGTACGTTACCACTGGCGTCACATGGACGAGCGCGGGCTGGTCGGCCATTTCCCGACCTGGACCTTCATCGACCACGTGTTTCAGCCGGACGGCCCGCCCCTGACGCCGTACAACGCGCTGTGGTACGGCGTGCTGGGCGATGTGATCGCGATGGCGCGGTTCAACGGGGATGAGCAGACCGCCACGAAGTGCCAGCAATGCCGGGAAGTATTGGCTGCGAACTTCGCCGAGGTGTTCTTCGACGCCGAGGCCGGGCTGTTCCGCGACTGGGACAAGGACGCCGGCCCGCCGCCGGGCGTTGGGCTGACCGAGCACAGCAACCTGGCGCCGCTCGCGTTCGGGCTCGCCGACGCATCGCAGACGGCATCGGTGCTGGACCATCTTTACGACTCGGCGGACGTGGCGTTTGTCGAGGCCGAGCCGTTCTTCTGCCACGTGGTGTTGCGCGGGTTGCGCAACGCCGGGCGCTTCGACCTGGCGCTGCGGCTGATCCGCGAGCGCTGGGGCCGGCGAATGCTCGACAAGGGCCACACCTCGGTCACCGAGGAGTGGAACGCCAGCGGGTCGCTGCGCGGCGCGGGCAACCGGTACTTCGGCATCTTCCGTTCGCTCAGCCACGCCTGGTCGGGCTGCCCGGCCGAGTTTCTCATCCATCACCTGAGCGGCTTCGAGGTGATCGAGCCCGGCTGCGCGGCGGTCCGCCTGACGCCGCACGAGGCGCCGTTCAATTACAACGTCACGCTGCCCACGCCCCGTGGTGAAATCCGGGTTCGATGGGAAGACGGGCGATTCAACATGCAGGGTCCGCCGAGCGTGCAGATCATCGAGGGGCAGGCGTAACTCCGTGGCACGAGCATCACGGCCACGAATTGAAGGGATCCCATGCGACCCTACTACAACACACTGCTCAAGCGTCACGAAAACAACCCGCTGATCGTCCCGGCCGACTTCCCGCACGGCCCGGCCGACGCGGTGTTCAACTGCGGACAGACGATGATGGGCGATACGACGATCCTGCTGGTGTCGGTGGTTTTCGCCGACGGCCGGCCGCCGAACATCTACGTCGCGCGCGGCGAGGACGGGCTGAACTTCACGTTCGACGACCAGCCGCTGTTCGAGCGGTGCGACCTGCAGGGCATTCGCGAGCTGGACGGGCACATCATCGACCCGCGGGTGACGAAGATCGGCGATGACTATTACATCGTCCGGCCGACCGGTAGCGTCGTGGTGGGCCTGCTGTATAAGACCAAGGACTTTGAATCGGTCGAGTTTGTGGATTGCATCGCGCTGGCGCACAACCGTGTGCCGTGTCTGTTTCCTGAGAGGATCGGGGGGTATTACTGGAAGATCGATCGGCCGTCGATCGGCAAACCGCCGGACAACCAGGGCGACATGTGGATCTCGCGGTCGCCGGACCTGATCCACTGGGGGCACTACCGGCACCTGCTGGGCCGCATCGCGACGTGGGGCAGCCACAAGATCGGCCCGACCCCGCCGATCAAGACCGAGGCCGGCTGGCTGGAGATCATTCACGGCGTGACGCGCAGTTGTTCGACGACCCGCTACTCGCTCGGGGCGGTGCTGCTGGACCTGGAGGATCCGACGAAGGTGATCGGGCGGATGGGCGGCTACCTGCTCACGCCGGAGGTCGATTACGAGTTCGAAGGCCGGACGCCCGACGTGATCTTCAGTTGCGGGGCGATCGCGGACATGGCCCAGCGGCGGCTGCGGGTGTACTACGGCGGGGCGGACACGGTGATCTGCCTGGCCAGCGGCGATCTGGACGCGATCATCGACGCCTGCGTCGCGGGGATGTGACGGCGGCGATTCAGCCGGCGTACTGGGTCCTGAAGCGCGGCTGCCATTGTTCGAGCACCTGGGCGGGATGATCGGGATAGCCGCGCACGCCCGCGGACAGTTGCACGATGCGCATCGGGGGCAACGGCTCAAACGGCCAACGGGGCAGTTGTCCGTCGTGCAGCAGCACCGGGCAGCCCGGCCGATCGGCGGCCAGCTCGGCTTCGCCCCGGGCCTCGTCCCGCAGCGCCGCGGTCCGCTCGGCCAGCGGCACGCTCAGGTTGCGCCGCTCATCGGGGTCGGCCTGGACATCGAACAGCAGCTCGCGCCCGCCGTTGGCGAAGTAGATGTACTTCCAGCGATCGCGCCGGATCATCATCTTGAACTCCCGCGTGCCGGGTCGGCCGAACCAGCCGACCACTCGGTCGCGGTGGGGCCCGTCGTCGAGCAGGGCGGACAGTTGGTCGTGGCCCTCGCGCCGCTCCGGTTCCCCGGCCAGGGAGGTGGCCAGGGCGAACAGGTCGCTCAGTGCCGCCAATCCGTCGAAGCGTCGGCTGCCTTCGAGCTTCGCCGGCCAACTGACCAGCAGCGGCACGCGGGTGGACTGCTCGAAGAAGCTTTCTTTCTGCACCGCGTTGTGATCGCCCAGCGCCTCGCCGTGGTCGGAGAAGAAGACGATGGCGGTGTTGTCCGCATCGGGCCGGGCCTCCACGGCATCGAGCACCTTGCCCAGGCACCAGTCGATGTAGGTCACCTCGCCGAAGTATCTGGCGCGGCAGGCGGCGATGCGGATCGGGTCCATCTGCTCGCCGGCGAACATCGCATGGCGGGAAAAGCGGAGCCAGCCGTCGGCGTCATCGACCGCCGCGTCGCCGCGGATCGGCGGGGGCATCCGGTCGGGGTGGTAGAGCCGATTGAACGGAATCGGCGGCGCCAGCGGCGGATGCGGGCCGACGAACGAGACCATGCCGAAGAACGGCCGACCGTCATCGGCCTGCGGCGAAACCAGGTCGACCGCGCGGTCGGCGCAGAACGCCTCGTGGTTCAGCTCCGGCGGCAGCGGACTGGCCTGGGGCATGAAATACATCTCGCTGCGCTCGCCGTGCAGTTGCTCGATGTGGTCGTACTCGGGGTGGTGCTTGCGGATGTAGGTGGCGTAGGCGTCGCCGCCGTCCAGGTCGGCGGGGTTGGACCACTCCTCGGCGCCGAGCATGGTTTCGTAGCCGAGCTCTTCATAGCGGGGGTGGGCGTGGAACTTGCCGATGCCGAAGGTGCGGTAGCCCAGCTCGGTCATGCGCCGCGCCAGGTAGGGTCCGCAGCGATCTTCCATGGCGGTATCGCCGATGACGTTCGGCTCGGGCTTGTAGTTGTGGAAGTAGCCGGTGGTCGGCGGCTCGCAGCCGGTGCGGATGGTGTATCGCGCCGGCACGCAGATCGGGCAGGAAGAATAGGCCTGCGTGAAGCTCACGCCGCGCCGCACCAGGCGGTCCATGTTGGGGGTGTAAATGTGCCGGTTGCCCAACGCCGCGATCGCATCGGCGCGGAGTTGATCGCACATCACAAACAGTACGTTCGGTCGGTGGGGCACGGACTGCCTTTGGGCTGGTTGTAAAGCGTTCGACATTACTCTAACCGTGTGCCCGCCATTTGCCCAATTGCCCCGGCGTCCATCGCACCGTAGTACAAGCGCAAGTCATCGAGGACGATCCGATGGGCCGGCTGATCGGCGTTGCAGGGACCAAACCGCAGATGCGCCGCGGTGTCCGCGATTCGCCCGCTGATCGGCTTCTGGCTTTGCGCGATGCGCTCGCCGTCGAGGTAGATCAAGACGCGGCGACCATCGTAGACGCAGGCGAGGTGACGCCACCGGCCGTCGGCTTCAACCAGGCCGGCTTCGGATCGTGCGACCGTGCCCCGGCTGTACCACTTGTTCGCGTCCGTGGCGACCGCGGCGATGACCGAACCATCGTGGCCGATGCCAAGGCGATACGACCCATTCTTATCCCATGCGAAGACGAAGCTTCCCTCGGCCGGCATCCGCTCGACCTTCACCCAGCCGGTCATCGTCATCGCGTGTTGCTGATCGAGGTTCGTGTTGAGGTAGCGCGAGCGATCTTTCTCGCCGTCTCTCAGTTGCAGCGGCTTGTCCGCGACGTCCACGGCGGCCTGGCCCTCGAGCCGAAGGGCCTTGCCGGCCCGGCCCTCGACGTACGCGCCGCCGAGCGCCAGTCGGCCGTCATGCATCCCCGCGGTGTCGTGCCCGCCGTCCGCGGTGTCCTCGGCGTTGCCGTCGAACTTCCAATGCGCCTCGATAACCGGCGTCGGCTCGGCGCCGTCGATGATGCTGCGGATCTTCTCGACGTACGACCGGCCGTAGCCCTGGGTCGGGGCGAACAGCCCGCCCTCGACATGCTCGTCCCAGCAGTACATCAGGATCGCCTGGGTCGGGACGATCCGCCGATTCGCCGCGGTCCACCGGATCGCCGCGTGCAGCTCATTGCCGAACCAGTCGACGTTGTTGTTGAAATCCGGGCCCGGTTCTTTAGGGATCGTCCAGAGCGTGCCATCCCGGTAATTCTCGGTGTAATGCGGGTAGTCGATCTCGCCGCGCGGAAACTGGTTCATTCGCAGGTCGCAGTGCGGCAGGACCGGCAGGTTCGCATCCTCGTACTTCCCGGCATCGAACCCCGGATGCAGGAAGCCGTCAAGCCGACCCCCGTAGCTGCTCATCCCGTCGGCGCCGAGCTGTCGAATCTCCCGCTCACCGGCGTGATTGATCAGCACGAACGGGTCCTTCACCCCCGCCGCCTTCGCCCTGGCCCGCAGGTCCGCGATGCCTTGCTTCGTCATCTTCTGGTGGAAGAAAATCGGCCGGCCGTCCGGCGTCTTCAGGTAGTTCTCGTGCGTCATGTACCCGACCCATCGCGCCCGCTGCTCGGCCAGCGTCTCGCCCCATTCGTACTGTTTCACCGCGCCGATGACGCAGAACTCGATCTCGTCCTTCAGCTCGCTGTTGAAGTAGAAGCGGGCCCAGCCGTGGTTGGGGTGCTTCATCGATGGGTCGAGAAACGCCACGTAATGCGCCCCCGAATCGATCAACGCCCGCAGGTCGGCGTCGAACTTGGCCTGCGTGTCGATCTCGGCGTCGGCGTACTTGAACCGTGCCTTGTGGTCCGACCGCACAACCAAACCCTGATCGTGGTGGTGCATCTTTGAGAAGTCGTCCAGCGGATCGATCATCTGCCCGGCGATGAAGGTCTCGGCGTCTTCGTAGGTGCGGACCGCCATGAGCTGAACCGAGTCCTTGTGCGCCGCGCCTTCGCCGAGGACGATCTTGAAGTATTTCGTGCCGTCCGGGGGCGCGGGGGAGAACTGGTAATGCTTGTAGCTGAACAGTTGCACGCGGTTCCAGCCGGCGTAGTCGCCCCGGTACCCGCCGACGTTGTAGCAGGCCATCCGCTGCCAGAACTTCCGCTTGCCGCCGACCCGGCCGGGCACGTGCGTCTTGCCCTTGTCTTCCAGCAGCTTGTAATCCTGGCCGTCCGCCGAGGTGTACACCGCGATCTGTTGGCGGGGGTCGTAGGCGTGCTCGGGGTCGAACGCGGCCTCGATCAGGATGCCCACGTACTCGCCGTCGGTCCGGTAGACCATCTCATAGGGCTTGTTGTCGGCGCGGCTGATTCGGCCGGCGTCCTCGATGAGCTTCGCCCGCGCCGGCAGGCGGTGATGCCAGCGGTGGTTGCCCAGCTCGATCGCGCGGCTGTGGGTGTGAATCCCACCGAACCACTCGCCCCACCAGAGGATGCCGACGCGGACGCCGGCGACGTCCGCCTTCGACGGCGGGTCGGCGGGGGGCGTCTGAGCTTGGGCGGGCGGGTCGGGCATGAAGCTCATCGTCAACACAATCGCCGCGAGAAGCGGCACGAACGCCAGGCATCGATGCATCGCAGGTCTTTCGGGGGGCGGAATACTTCGGGGGGGATGCTTACCAGTAGCCGCTTTGGCCGATGGGGTAAGGCCCGTTGCCGGTCGAGGCGTGGGGGAGCATGTCGGCTTGCGGCCGCCAGGTCACCGAACCATCGAGCATGGTGACATTGCCGCCTTGCGAACCGATCGCCTCGGGGTCTTGGCCGGGGCCGACCAAACCGGTCGCGCCGTGCGGCGCGGTGGTCAGTTGATTGAACGAGTGCGTGCCTTGTTCGATCACGTCGACGATCAACGGCGCCAGATTCGGATGTTGATCGCTCAGGCGTTGGGCCGAGACCCAGGCGTTGAGCGGCGGTTCGCCCCAGGGCGTGTCGGTTCGCCCGAACAGGACGTAATAGCCCAGCCGGACCCCGATATCCTGGCCCTGGTTGTCGACCACGCTTTGCCATGTGTCCTTTTGGGGATGATCGTCGGGCAGCTCGTCGATCAGTCGCTGCACATCCAACGCGAACAAATCCGTGCGGTTGGGGCAGACCATGGATGCATCGGAGACATCGCGTCGGCGCCATTGCTCGTAAAGCGTGGAATGAATCCAGCTCGCGTGCTCGGTGCCCAGCTCGCGGGTGGTGATCGGGAAGCGACCGCGATGGTCGGTGGCATAGGTAAGCGTGCCCAACGCCATCTGATGCTGGTTGTTGGCGCAGACGGCGCGGCGGGCCAGTTCGCGGGCCCGGCCCAGCGCCGGCAGCAGGATCGCCAGCAGCACCGAGAGGATCGCGATCACCGCCATCAGCTCCACCAGGGTGAACGCAAAAGCCCCCCGATGCGATCCGATCATCGCATCGGGGGGCTTGGGGGTTGGGTTCGCGCGGCGGGCCATGGGTTGGGAAGCAGGTGAGGTCATTGCCATCGCCGCCTGTTCGCAAGGGCATCGAGCCGTCATACCGGTCGGCCCGCGCCAACCGGGCCTCACCCGTCGCCCGTCCCGCCGCGGCGCCGGCTCACGCCCGGCGCTTGTTGCGGCCGCCGAGGATCACCGCCCCACCGAGGCCGAGCAGCGCCAGCGTCGCCGGCTCGGGGACGACCTCGAAGCCGATCGCGTCATAGACCGTGAACTGACCGTCAAAGTCCGTGAAGAATTGCTCGACGTTGATCGTGACCGTGTCCGTCCCGGCCACGCCCGTGACGGTTGCGAAGTCGGCGTAGTAAAAATCACTGGTCCCGAACTGCTGAACACCCGCAGTGTTCCGGTCGAAGGCCTGGAAAGCGACATCCGAATCGAGCTTGACGTTGATGCCTTCCTGATCCGTCACACTGCCTTGTGTGAACTCGTCGCTACGGAACAGGACGAAAAGGTTGTAGTCCACGCCGGTGTCCAATGCCAAGTCCAGCGTGGTCGTGAGCGTGCCGGCGGTTTCGCTGCCCCGCGCGATCAGGGCGATCGATCCGAACTCAGGACCGCCATCCCACTCGTCCCAGTTGCCATCGGTGCTGTCGGTTGTGTTGCCGTCGAAGCCGTCGCTCTCGATGGTTCCGCTGCTGACGGTGGTGTTGTCGTTGTCCGGCACGCTGCCATCAGTAGCCGAGCCGTCAACTTCGACCCACGTGATCGCGGCGTGCGCGTTTGCCGCCCACAGCAGGCCGGCGGTGAGGGCCAGGGCGACGCCGGCCAGTTTCGTTCGGTTCATCTTGCTCGCGTTCATTTTCGAATCTCCTTGGGGTTTGGTTCGCCCCGACACGATCGGGGCCTGTTTGAGGCGTTGGGTGCCCGGCTCGACGTGGCCGGTTCCCTTACGACCTAACGGTACCCCATGATTCGCGTTGCACAAGCGGAAAATAGTGGATAATCGTCCGAATATGATGCAGCGCGGGGTGAAGGCGGTTAATGTAGGGCCATGGACGAGGTCATGCGACGATCCGGCGGCCCGATCGTGCGGGATTTGAGCTTCCCGCCGGGGCACACGGTGTCGCGCTGTTATCCGTTGTGGGCGATCGCGCTGACGCTGGCCGGGGAATGCGAGATGACGGTGCGTGGCAGTGCGCCGGTGCGTCTGGGCCCGGGGGATGCGAAGGTGGTCCGGCCGGACGTGGCGTGGTCGCGTCGGATCGTGGGGCAGGCCGACTGGGTGACGATGTCGGTGACGTTTTCGGTTCGCAGCGAGTGGGTGCCGTGGCTTCGCGTGCCCGAGCGGGCCCCGGGGCTGGGTGTGGTTCACCTCTGCGATGCGCGGTTGCGGTTGCGGGTGGCGCGGCGGTTGCGGGAGATGAACCGACTTTATAATCGGGCCCAGCCGCTGTTCCGCGAGCGGATCATGAACCGGACGGAGGACGTGATCCTGCTGCTGCGGGAGCATTTGCTCGGCGAGGGTTTTGAGGCGATGGACGAGCGGATCGCCGGGGCGGTTGAATACATCCGCGCGAACCTTCCCCGGTCACTGAGCGTGGAGGAACTGGCCGATCACGCTTACATGTCGCGCAGCCGCTTCGCCGAGCTGTTCCACGAGCAGGTGGGTCACACGCCCGCGGCGTTCGTGAACCTCTGCCGGATCGATCGGGCGAAGGATCTGCTGCTGCTGACCCACGATTCGGTGTCGACGATCGCCCAGGAGGTGGGCCTGGCCGACCCCAAGCATTTTGCGCGGCTGTTCCGACAATTCACGGACACGGCCCCGACGGCGTTCCGCCGGCGCCGTCCCGCCAACGCGCCAGGGCCTTGAACCCGAAAGATTCGCCACAGGGCAGCAGCGCAGGACACCGCGCAAACGAAGATGCTGAATGACAGCGACCGACGTCACACTTCGCAGGCCGCTTGAATCATCCGGGGAATGGCGTTTGGCTGAATTTCTGGCCGCTTGCGGCTTCGCGCGAACGCCGACCCCAGTGGCTCCGATGCCAAGCGGTAAGCGGCCAATCTTGACGCAAGTTGCTCTAGACCTTAAACAAGCGTATTGCAGGGGTTTGGGTTTGTCTTTTTCAGCGGCGC
>CAZUHK010000066.1:0-14616 GCA_964620345.1 uncultured Planctomycetaceae bacterium | reverse complement strand
CGACACGCCGCTGGGCACCGGCGTCAAGGCGATCGATTCGATGCTCACGTTGGGCCGCGGCCAGCGGCTGGGCATCTTCGCCGGCCCGGGCATCGGCAAGAGCACGCTGCTGGGCCAGATCGCCCGTCACACCGACGCCGATGTTTCGGTCATCGCGCTGGTCGGCGAGCGCGGCCGCGAAGTCAAAGACTTCATCCATCACGCCCTGGGCGACGAAGGCCTGGCCCGCAGCGTGGTCGTCGTGGCCACCGGCGACGACCCGGCGCTGCTGCGCGTGCGCGCCGCGATGTACGCGATCAGCGTGGCCGAGCACTTCCGCGACGCCGGTCTGGACGTGGTGCT
This sequence comes from uncultured Planctomycetaceae bacterium, assembly GCA_964620345.1. Lineage (GTDB taxonomy): Bacteria > Planctomycetota > Phycisphaerae > Phycisphaerales > Zrk34 > CAZUHK01. The sequence continues at coordinate 14,274 of CAZUHK010000066.1, read as the reverse complement.
GTTCATGGATTCGGTCACGCGCTTCTGCCAGGCCCAGCGGCAGATCGGCCTGGCCGTCGGCGAGCCGCCGGCGACCAAGGGCTATCCCCCCAGTGTCTTCGCGCTGCTGCCCACGCTCATGGAACGCTGCGGCCGCACGCAGCGCGGCTCGATCACCGGGTTGTTCACCATCCTCGTCGAAGGCGACGACATGACCGAGCCGGTCAGCGACGCCTGCCGCGGCATCCTCGACGGCCACATCGTCCTCAGCCGCGACCTGGCCAACCGGGCCCACTGGCCGGCGATCGATCCGCTGGACTCGATCAGCCGCCTGGCCAACACCGTGACCGACAAGCCCCACCAGGCGGCGCGCGACGCGGTGCTGCGGCTGCTCAGCCAGTACCGCGACGTGGAAGACCTGGTGAACATCGGCGCCTATGCCGCCGGCTCCAACCCCCAGGCCGATCTGGCGATCCAGCTCAAGGACCGGATCGACGCGCTGCTTCAGCAGGCCGGCGACGAGTCGTTCGGCTTCGACGAAACACGCGAACAATTGCTCGCCCTGGGCCAGGGCATCATGGACCAGATCAAACGGATGACCCAGCAACCCAACGCCGGCCGCGGCCAACAAGCCACGGCCCGCTGACGCACGGACAGGCCACGGATGGCACAGTTCACCTTCCAACTCGAGCCGCTGCTCCGCCACCGCCGCCGCGTGGCCGAACAGCAGCAGCGCGACCTGGCCAAGCTGTTGCGCGAGAAGCTGATCATCGAAACGCAGCTCCGCAATCAGCAGCGGTCGATCACGCAGGACAAATCGCAGATGGCCGGGGCGCTGGTCGGCCAGGTGGACGTGTCGCGCCTGCGCCAGCACGCGGCGCACGTGCATCGCGCGACGGTGCACGCGCAGCAGGCGGCGTTCAGAATGTTCGAGCTGGGCCGGCAGATCGACGCGGCCCGGGCGAAGCTCAACGACGCGGTGCGCGACCGCAAGGCCGTCGAAGTGCTGCGCGAGCGGCAGTTCAAGCGTTGGCAGACTCAGCAGAAGCGCCGCGAGGCCGCCGAGCTGGATGAGGCCGCCCTGCAGCGCCATATCCGACGCGAGCGGGAGGTGCCCGCATGAAGCTGGCGATGAACGTGCTGATCGTGCTGATGGTGGTGCATGTGCTGGCGGCGCTGGGCTTTGTCGGCTGGCTGGCCGCGACCGACCGCGTGAGCAAAGATCGCCTGGCCCAGGTGCGCGATACGTTCAAGCTCACCGTCGATCAAGAGAAGGAACAGGAGGAGCAGGCCGCGGAGCTGGCCGAGCAAGCCAGGGCCGCGGCCGACCGCCACGCCCGGCTCACCGGCGCGGCGGGACTGGGCTCGGCCGCCGAGCGCCTCGCCGCCGAGGAACAGCGCAACGAACTGCTGCTTCGCCAGCTCGAACGCACCCGCCGCGAGCTGGAAGACCTGCAGCGCAACCTCCACCTGGCCCGGCAGAACATGGAGCGGCAGCGCGATGATCTGGTCACGGCCAAGCAGACGCTGGAGCAGCGCATCGATGAGATCGAAACCCGCCTCAACGACGAGGGGTTCAAGAAGGCCGTGGCGCTGTACGAGCAGCTCAAGGCCGATCAGGTGAAGGCGATGTTCAGCGTGTTGATCGACCAGGGCGAAGTCGAGCAGGTCGTCGCGTACCTGGACGCGATGGAGCCCCGGCGGGCGGCGAAAGTGCTGGCCGAGTTCGAGGCCCAGCCGGAGGTTTCGCGGGCCGTCGAGCTGACCGAGCGACTGCGTGCCCGCGGTTCGGCCGTGGTGCGCGACGTGGAGGATAACGGTTGAAGATCGACCATCAGACATTGAACAAGCTGTCGTTCGTCGAGCCGCCACGGGCCAATGCGTCCGACCGATCGGGGTTCGAGTCGCTGCTGCGCGACGCGGCGGTCAGCGCGCCGTCCGATCAGCGCATCGAGCCGACCGGTCGCCGGCGCGACGACCCACCCAGAGGCGATGTCAACTCGCGCGAGCGCTCGGCCGGCCACGCCGATCGTTCGGACGACCAAACCAGCGCCGGGCCCAAAGACGACTCGAGCGCGAAGGTCGACGCCGGCAAGGCAAAGCCCGACGCGACGAACGACGCCGATGCCGAGGTGTCGGTCCCGCAGGCCGAACCGGTCGATTCGGCTCCACCGGCCGACGCGGTCGTCGATGCCCAGCCGGCCGGCGCCGCGGCGGCATCCCCATCAACCGCGCCACCTACTGCGCCGCCCACTGCGTCGCCCTCCGCGTCGGCGCAGGACGCCGCGCCATCGACATCCACTTCGTCGGGCCCGGCCCAGGCGTCGAACAGCAACGGCCAACACGCGACGATCCCTGTCGCGGTGCAGCCGGTCGCCGACGGGGGGCAGTCGGTCACACAAGTGGCCGATGAAACGAAGGGGGCATCGCCGAAGTCGACACCGCCGCCGCCGACTCCGCCGGCCCCGCCGGCCCAGGCCGCCGTGCCGCCGCAACAGGGCGACCCGGCAACCGCCACCCCGCCGCGCCCCGCGTCGGCCGCCGAGCGCCCGGCCTCACCGCCGCCGACCGCTTTGCAGGCCGACGGCGCCAGCGACCCCGTGTCGCCGCAGGCCAATCGCGGCCAGACGGCGAACGACACCGGCGCACAGCAGCAACAATCCAACGGACAACAACAAGCGCGGCCCGATTCCCCGCCCCCGCGCGCGCCTTCGGCTCCGCAGGGAACGTCAACCGGGTCCGAGCCGCCAGCCCGGCCGCAACCGATCGACGATGCACCGCCCGCAGCGCCGACCACGTCGGCCGGCGCCGATGCATCGTCCAACACCGCGCCGCGTCCGGTGGCCGCCGCCGAGGCTGCGGCCAGCTACGCCACAACACAGATGCCCAGCGCCGGGCCCGAAGAAGCTTCGACGCCCGCCCCAGGTCCGACGCCCAGCGCAACGATCACGCCCAGCGCAACCCCGGCCACGACCATGTCCACCGCCGACGCGGCGCTGCTCGACGGCCCCGATGGTCAGCAGGTCACCGATCGTGTCGTCCGCGGTCTGCAGGGCGCGGTCAACCAGCGCGGCGGCACGGTCACCATCCGCCTCACCCCGCCGGAGCTGGGCGCCTTGCGCATCCGCGTTCACCTCGATGGCGGCGTGGTCCGCGCCAGCTTCGAAACCGCCCACCAGCAGGTCGGCCAACTGCTCCAACAGCAGATGGCCACGCTTCGCCAGGCGCTCGAGGGCCGCGGGCTGACCGTCGAAAACCTGCAAGTGCAGACCCAGGGCCCGACCGGGCTGACCACCGTGACCGCCCAACACAACGCCGACGGCTCGACCAACGACGGCCGAAGCCGCGGCGCGATGTATCAACAGGCCAATCAGCAGCGGGAAGACTCGCAGCAGCAGAACCCCGACCAACCGCGCCGCGGGTTCCAGGAAGAACTGCTCGACCTCGTCGCGTAAGCAAAGCAGGAGAAGCACCATGGAAGTTGGCAGCGCCACATCAGCCCTCACCGGCCCGAGCAACGGCTTCGCCGAACTCGACAGCAGCGAGTTCATCCAGATCCTTATCCAGGAATTGCAGAATCAGGATCCGTTCAACCCGCAGGACTCGGCGGCGCTGCTCGAACAGCTCAGCTCGCTGCGCAACATCGAGAGCCAGACCTCGCTCAACGATCAGCTCGAGGGGCTGGTCAAACAGAACCAGGTCGCCGCGGCGGGCAACATGATCGGCAAGCTCGTGCAGGGCATCGATACGCTCAACTCGAACTCGACGGGGCTGGTGACCAGCGTGCGCGTGACCGACGAGGGCGTGTTCCTGGAGCTGGACAACGGCCGGTCGATGTCGATGAGCCAGGTCACGGGCATCGCCGAGTTGCCGCCGAACACGGCGGCGGTGACGGAGTAACACGCGATGGCGGGTGGAGCGCAACTGCTGCGAATGCTGGAGCCGGCGGTGCGTCCGGCGGGCGCGCCCGCGCTGCCCAATGCGCCAAAGCCGGCGTTGGATCAGCAGAGCTTCGACGAGATTCTGGCCGACGCTCAGCATGCCGCGCCGGTGAAGGTGTCCGGCCACGCCAGCCAGCGGCTGGAGCAGATGGGCATGACGCTGGGGCCTGAGCAGCTCGAAGCGGTAGCCGAGGCGACCGACCGCGCCGCGGCCAGGGGCGCCAACGAATCGCTGATGCTTTTGGATCGGTTGGGCCTGATCGTCAACATCCCCAACCGCACGGTGGTCACCGCTCTGAGCGAGCAACGCATGAACGAAGGGGTCGTGACGAACATCGACTCGACGGTCTGGGTGAATCCCGACCGGTGACGGCGCACGATAGACGACCGAGCAACAACCACGGGCCGGACCCGCGAGGGAAGCCCGGGGCGGCTGAACGACCGACGCCGCCTTGAAAATGACAGGAGCATGACATGGGACTGACCGGCGCTTTCAGCACGGGCCTCAGCGGCCTCGACGCCAGCTCGCGCAACCTCGACGTGATCGGCAACAATATCGCGAACGTGAACACCCCGGCCTTCAAGGCCAGCCGCGCGATGTTCACCACGCAGTTGCTGCAGAACCTTTCGCTGGGGTCGCCGCCCTCGGGCGATTCGGGGGGGACCAACCCGGTGCAGGTGGGCCTGGGCACGCGGCTGGCCGGGGTGCAGACGAACTTCACCAACGGCGGCGTGCAGGCCACCGGTGTCAATTCTCACATGGCCATCGAGGGCAACGGTTACTTCGTCGTCGATACCGAGGACGAACGGTTCTTCACGCGCGACGGTCAGTTCCTGCTGAACAATCGCAACGAGCTGGTCACCGCCGGCGGCGCGCGGGTCCAGGGCTTCGGCGTGGACGACAACTTCAACATCGTCCCCGGCGCGCTGGAGTCGCTGGAAATCCCGCTGGGCTCGCTGACCATCGCCGAGGCCACCGGCAACGTGAACTTCGAGGGCAACCTCAACGCCTCCGGGCCGATCAGCACCGGCGGATCGATCCACACTTCCCGCGCGTTTTTCACCGATCCGCTGCTGACCGCCGGCACCGAAGCGGCCGGTGCCGAAGACCTGACCGTGCCCGGCACCAACCTGTTTATCTCCGATGGCGCCGGCGGCTCGTTTCTCGCCATCGAGGGCGGCACGGACACCATCATCACCGTCGACGGCGTGGAGAAGGCCGGCCAGGCGCTTGACTCAGCCCGCTTCGCCTTTACCGACGCCGCCACCGCCGACACGCTGGGTGTCGATGCCTTCGGCGCCACCCTCGATGAATACCTCGCCTTCCTCGATGAGTACCTGGGCCTGGACAGCACCGTCGTGAACGGCCAGGATCTGGGCGGCGGCGTGGCACTGACCGCCGGACAGATCGTCATCAACGGCAACGAGGGCGAGGCGCAAGATCTGAAGATCGAAACCACCAGCTTCACCGCGTCCAACGTCAGCACCGGCATCGCCCAGCCGATGGTCATGACCAACACGCAGGACGCCGACGGCGAGAGCGCGCGGACCAGCTTCGCCGTGTTCGACTCGCTGGGCACGCCGATCACCGTGGACCTGACGTTCGTGAAGCAGGAGAACGTCTCGGGCGGCGGGACGATCTGGCAGTGGATGGCCGAGTCCAACGACAACGACGGGCCGGATCGCGTGCTGGGCCTGGGCGTGGTCGAGTTCGATTCGCGCGGCCAGTTTCTTCAGGCCAGCAACGAGGCGTTCAGCGTGATCCGCGAGAACGGCGCCACCACGCCGCTGACCGTCACGATGGACTTCGACGATGGCACCGATGCGATCTCGGCCCTGGCGGACGAGAACTCGCTGATCGCGGCGATCCGCCAGGATGGCTCGCCCATCGGCACGCTGGACGCGTTCAGCGTCGCCGAGGATGGCGTGATCACCGGCACGTTCACCAACGGCCTGTCGCGCACCGTCGGGCGGGTCGCCTTGGCCACCTTCCTCAACAACCAGGGCCTGGTGGGCGTGGGCAACAACCTGTTCACCACCGGGCCTAACAGCGGCAACCCGATCATCGGTGGGCCGACGGAGTTCACCGCCGGGCGGGTCATCTCCAACGCCCTGGAGCAGAGCAACGTCGATCTGGCCGGCGAGTTCGTCGATCTGATCTCCGCGAGCACCGGCTTCTCCGCGGCCAGCCGCGTGATCACCACCGCTGACGACCTGCTGCAGCAGTTGCTGCTGATCGGCCGGTAAGCCGAGGCCGTGAGCCATGAGCGACGAGCGACGAAGGAGCCCCGCATGATTTCGCTTACCCGGCTCAACGGCCAGCGGTTCGTCGTCAACGCCGAGCTTATTCGGACCGTCGAGGCCCTGCCGGACACCACGATCAAGCTGATCAACGGCGACACGATCATCGTGCTCGAATCGATCGACGATGTGGTCGATAAAGCCGTGGATTACGGCCGGTCGCTGCGTAAATTGCTGCCGCCGTCGTGACTTGATTCGTGGCGGCGGCGGTTAAGCGGGTCGGTCGGCCGGTCGATGAACCTACGGAAGGGCGCTCGACGGATCGAGCGCCCCGTGGCGGCCGAACGAGATTCTCCATGGACCTGCCGACACTACTGGGTGTGTTCATTGCCTTCGCGCTGCTGGGCTGGGCGATCGTGTCCGGCGGCAGCCCCGAGGCGTTTTTGGATATTCCCTCGGTGATGATCGTGATCGGTGGATCGTTCGGCGCGGCGATGATCGCCATCCCCGCGGGTCGGCTCAAGGCCATGGGCAAGGTGTTCGGTAAGGCCGTCAAGCACAAGGCCACCTCGCCGCAGAAGCTCATCGAAGACCTGGTCAGCTACGCCGAGGTCGCCCGCCGCGATGGCATCCTTTCGCTCGAAAGCCAGTGCAAGGACATCGAAGACCCGTTCATCGTCCGCGGCATCCAGATGGCGGTCGACGGCACCGACCCGGAGCTGATCGAGCAGATCATGAGCACCGAGTTGGACAACCTCGTCGAGCGCCACGAGGCCGGGCGGAACATCTTCGCGACGATCGGCAAGTACGCCCCGGCGTTCGGCATGATCGGCACGCTCATCGGCCTGGTCGCGATGCTGGCGAACATGGACGACCCCTCCTCGATCGGCGCCGGCATGGCGGTGGCCCTGTTGACCACGATGTACGGCGCGATCCTCGCCAACGTCGTGTTCCTGCCCCTGGCCGACAAGCTCGCCAGCCGCAGCGCCGAGGAAGTGCTGACCAAGACCATCATCATCAAAGGCGTGATGAGCATCCAGAGCGGCGACAACCCGCGCATCGTCGAGCAGAAGCTCACCACCTTCCTGCCGCCCAGTCAGCGCAAGGAAGACGACGACCAGGAGGCCGCGGCGGCGTGAGCGCCACGCGGCGACCGGCATGGCCGATAAGAAAAAGTGCAAATGCCCCGAAGGCGTCCCCGAGTGGGTGGTCACCTACGGCGACATGATGTCGCTGCTGTTGACCTTTTTCATCCTGCTCGCGGCGTTCAGCGAGATCCGCAAGGAGCGCATCGAGCCGGTCGTTCACGCCATCAAGCAGGCCCTGGGCGTGGTGACCGGCCAGGGCGACGTGCCGATCGACGCCACGCCCCTGCAAAGCGTGATCGAGAACATGCTGGAAGTGGCCCTGCACCGCGAGAAGATCCCCACCCGCTCCAACGCCGAGGATCCCGGGGTGGACGGTCGCGAGGTCACCGTCAAGCGGATTCGAGAGGGTTTGCAGTTCACCGTGGGCGGATTGATCACGTTTGAGGCCGATTCTGCCGATCTAAAGCCACAGGGCCGTGAAGGCCTGGACCGTGTGATCGCCGTGGTGCGCGGTCAGAACAACAAGATCGAGGTCCGCGGCCACGCCGACGGGTCGGACCTGCCGCCGGGCGCCGGCCCCGGGCACCTGTGGGACTTGAGCTACCGCCGGGCCCGCGCGGTGATGGACTACCTGACCGACCCGGCGCGCGGCATTGACCCGCGACGGATCCGCATCACCGGCTGCGGTGATAAGGAGCCGCTGGCCAGCCGGGCGTACGACGCCACGCAGTCGGCCGTCAACCGGCGCGTGGAGATCATCGTGACCGAGTCGCTCGTGCAGCAGTTCGAGGCGACCGTGCAAGCAGAGGCCGTGTCGTTCGTCGATGAAAACTGATGATGAGGATGGACCCGAGCCATGGCTGAGACCCCCCCCAAGGCCGAAGCGACCGAGCCGGCCCCGAAGAAAAGCTCGCCAATCAAGGCGATCATCGTGGTCGCCGCGGTTTTATTGATTGAAGGCGGCACGATTGTTGGTACCATGATGCTTTCAGGTGGCCCGGCGGAAGTGAAGGGCGAAGGCATCGCCGCCGACGCTCAGGCCGGGCAGAACAAACTGGTCGAGGTGCTGGTCATCTCGGCGCGATTCACCAACGAGCGGACCGGTCGGACGTACTACTACGACACTGAGATCTACGCGACGGTGAAGAACAAGAACGCGACGAAGTTCAAGGAAGAGCTCGAAACGATGAAGGCCCGGCTGCAGAACGACGTGCACACGATTTTCCGTCGTGCCGAGCCGACGCACTTCCAGGAGCCCACCTGGGCGACGCTCTCGCGGCAGATCAAGGCCGTGCTCGATGAGCGGTTCGGCCAGGACGCGGCGGGCGAGCCGATGGTCGAGGAAGCGATCATCAGCAAGTGCCACCCGTACCGGGCCGACTGATCGACGCACCGCCGACGCGAAGGAAGGTCAAGGATGGCCGACGACGACGCGAGCAAATCACCACCGACCCCCAACGACGCGGACGCGACGGCCGACGTGCAGGACGCCGGCGAGCTGGCCGAGCAGGCCCTGGCCGACGCCGAATCCGCCGCGGGCGCGTTGAACGATGCCGCCGCCGACGGCTCCGCCGAGGGCGCTGGCGATGGCCGCAATGTCGACCTGCCCAATTTTCAACAGGTGCTGGCCGACGTCGAAGCCAGCGGGCTGGACCTGCTGCACGATGTCGAGCTTCACGTGAAGATCGAGCTGGGCCGAACCAGCATGGTCGTCGAGGATGTGCTCCGCCTGGCCGAGGGCAGCGTGGTCGAGCTGGACAAGCTCGCCGGCGACCCGGTGGACGTGTTCGTCAACGAGCGGCTGGTCGCGCGCGGCGAGGTGCTGGTGCTCAACGACAACTTCTGCGTGCGCGTCAGCGAGATCGTCGGCGACCCGGCCGAGGAACAGGGCCACACGCCCGCCGCCGACTCAGAAGCATCGACGCAGGACAAGACCCAGGAAGCCCCGGCCTGATCGGCGGGGCGAGGCGCGTGCGGGCGGGGATCGCCCCACGCGGCGCGGCCGGCAGGATGCCGCCGCGAAGAACCATAGCCAGGATGGCGCATGTTCAGCTTCCGGTTCGCCACGCTCGCGATCCTTCTCGCCGCCGTGCTGTGCGCAAGCGCCGACGCTGCGCCGGGCGAGGCGGCGCCCACCGAGACACAGCCATCCGACAAGGCCGCGGCCTCGAGCGCCGGCTGGCTCGCGCCGCCCGATGAGCGGCCCGAGCCGGCGCTGTTGCCCGACCGCGAGCGCCTGCCGCTGGGCCCGGCCGATGCCAACGCCGAGGCGAAGACCCAGTCGCCGCAGGACATGGGCGTGGGCTCCTGGGGCCTGCAGACCGCGATGGCGCTGGGCGTGGTGATCGGCCTGATCTTCCTGCTGCGCGTCTTCCTCAAGCGTGTGCACGGGCTGTCCCAAGGCCCGGCCGGCGGCATCGGCCTGGTTGACGTGCTCGGCCGCACCACCATCGGCCCCAAGACGCAACTGGTCTTCCTCAAGCTCAACCACCGCGTCATCGTCGCCGGGCAGACCCCCGCGGGCATCAGCACCCTGGCCAGCATCGAAGACCCCGATGAGGTCGCCGCCGTGCTCGCCCACGTCCAGGCCCGCCGCGACAACAGCATCTCCGCCGGCTTCCAGCGGCTGCTGCAACAAGTCAGCACCGGCCAGGGCCTCGACGAAAACGACACGGGCTCCGCCACCCCCGGCAGCGACGATGAGCAACTGCTCCACCGCACCCGCGGGCAACTGTCCGGCGTGCTCGACCGACTGCGCGGGATGAAAGGCGGCGACGATCGACCATGACCCGCCGCGCCCCGACCATGTCGCTCGATCGCCGCGCCGACCGCTGGCGCGCGGTGCGCTGCGCGGCGATCGCGTTCGTGCTGGCCTGCTTCATGCCGACGCTCGCCTCGGGGCAGGCGACCGACGAGTCGGAACCCCCCACGCCGCGCGCCAACACGCTCCAGCCGATCCAGATCGACAACCCCATGGGCATCGTGCAGGACGCCGCCGAATCGATCCCCGGATTCGAGGGCGGCCTCAGCGCCACGCTCAACGTGCTGGTGCTGCTCACCGTCCTGTCGCTGGCCCCGGCGATCGTCATCCTCTGCACCAGCTTCGTCCGCATCATCGTCGTGCTCGCCCTGCTGCGCCAGGCGATCGGCACGCAGACGCTGCCGCCCAGCCAGGTGATCACCGGCCTGGCGCTGTTCCTGACGTTCCTGGTCATGACGCCCACCGCCCAGCAGATTCACCGCGACGCGCTGGCGCCGCTCAACGCCGGGCAAATCGATCAGTTGACCGCCTGGAGCCGCGCCCGCCAACCGGTGCGCGACTTCATGTTCGCCCAGCTCGACCGCACCGGAAACTGGGGCGACGTGTACATGGTCATGAACTACCGCGGCGTCGACACGTCGCAGCCCGATCAGCTCCAGCGGGCCGATGTGGACATGCTCACCCTCATCCCCGCCTACATCCTCAGCGAACTGAAGACCGCGTTCCTCATCGGCTTCCGCATCTACCTGCCGTTCCTCATCATCGACATGGTCGTCTCCAGTCTGCTGATCAGCATGGGCATGCTCATGCTGCCGCCGGTGTTGATCTCGCTGCCGTTCAAGCTGTTGCTGTTCGTCATGGTCGATGGCTGGCGTCTGATCGTCGGCAACCTGCTCGACAGCTTCGCCGTCGTCTCCACCTCCGGCGCCACGTAACCCCCCCCATTTAGCGCCGCGACTTGTCTCGCTGCTCGGAGTCACCCATGCAACTCGACCAATCTCTCGACGTCGTCCGTGAAGCCCTGATGGTCGCCTTGATGATCAGCGCCCCGATCCTTGCCATCGGCCTGCTGGTCGGCCTGGCGGTCAGCATCTTCCAGGCCGTCACGCAGATCCAGGAGCAAACGCTCACCTTCGTGCCCAAAATCATGGGCATGGGTTTGATCACCATCGTGGTCGTTCCCTGGGCCTATACCAAAATGGCCGAGTTTGCCACACGCATGTTCACGATGTAACGCCGCATGTCCGACGAGTTGCTGACCATCCTGCCGCACGTGCCGGCGTTCATGCTGGTCTTCTTCCGCATGACCGGCATCTTCCTGTTCGCGCCGATGTTCGGCTCGTCGGTGCTGCCGATGCGGCTGAAGGTGCTGCTCGCCCTGGTGCTCGCCGCATGTGTCTACCCGATCGTCCCGCCGCAACTGCCGGTCATCCTCAACCTCGGCACGCTCGCCTTCGTCATCGGCAGCGAGATTCTCATCGGCCTGATCATCGGCTACGGCGCGTCCCTGCCGCTGCTGGCGATGCAGATCGCCGGGCAGACCATGGGTCACCAGCTCGGCCTGGGCCTGGCGCAGGTCTTCAACCCTGAATTCAACGAACAGACCGAGGTGCTCGGCCAGTTCCTGTTCATCTCCGCCCTGGCGGTCTTCCTGCTGCTCGACGGCCACCACGCGATGCTCACCGCGCTGGTTGCCAGCTACCAGTCGGTGCCGCTGGGCGGTTACGTGCCCGATGGCGGCCTGCTCATGCTCATCACCGGCATGCTCTCGGCGGTGTTCGAGCTGGGCCTGCGCGTCGCGGCGCCGCTGTTGTGCATCATCTTCCTCGAAACCGTGGCGATGGGCTTCATCGCCCGTACCGTGCCCCAGCTCAACATCCTCTCGCTGGGCTTCCCGCTGCGTATCCTCGCGGGCTTTTTCGTGCTGACTGCATTGGTCGCGTCGATGTTCGGCGCGTTCGAGGACACCATGAGCGACCTGTTGGGCGCTTTGATCCGCGCGTTCACGTTCTGATCGGACTCCGCCATGCCCGACGCCGGCGAAAAGACAGAAGCACCCACCCCGCGTCGCCGCTCCGAGGCCCGCGAAGAGGGCAACGTCGCCCGCAGCGCCGACCTGACCGCCGCGGTGTCGCTGCTGGGCGCGGTGCTGCTGCTTGGCGTGTTCGCCCAGCCGCTGTTCCGCGGGTTCGAGACGCTGGTGCAAAGTCAGCTCTCGGCCAACTGGCTGGTCACGTCCGATGCGAGCGATGAGATCGGCCACACGCTGGCCACCACGCTCTGGATCGGCGTGAAGGTGCTCGCGCCGCTTGCGCTGGCGCTGTTTGTCATCACGATGCTGGCCAACATCTTCCAGATCGGGTTCCTGGTCACCCTCAAGCCCGTCACGCCGGACCTGAGCAAGATATCCCCGCTCAAAGGTCTGAAGAACCTGTTTTCCAAGCGTTCGGTGATGCGGCTGATCATGTCGCTGGCCAAGGTATCGATCGTCGCGACCGTCGCGGCGGTCTTCATCTACATCGAGGTGCCCAAGGTGCTGAGCTTGATCCGCGTCGAGGCCCTGCCCCTGCTCGCCGCGGCCTCGGCGATGGTCTGGGCCCTGGCGCTGAAGATCGCGATCGTTCTGCTGCTGCTGGCGCTGCTCGATTTTCTCTACCAGCGCTGGCAGCACGAGCAGGACATGAAGATGAGCAAGGAGGAGGTCAAAGAGGACATGAAGCGGATGGAGGGCGACCCGATGACCAAGCAGCGACGCGCAAAGGTTGCGCGTCAGATCGCGATGCAGCGTATGGGCCAGGTCGTGCCCGGCGCCGACGTGGTCGTGACCAACCCGACACATTTCGCGGTCGCGTTGAAATACGATGAATCCACCGCCGCGCCGAAAGTCGTGGCCAAGGGCGTCGACTTCATGGCCGCGCGCATCCGCCAGCTCGCCGTGGCCAACGGCGTGCCCATCGTCGAACGCCCGCCGCTGGCGCGCTCGCTCTACCAGCACGTCGACGTCGGCCAGGAAATTCCCGTCAAGTACTACAAAGCGGTTGCGGAAATCCTCGCTTACGTGTATCAATTAGATCGATCGCGGAGACGATCAGCGTAGCCAACTCCTCTCAGCACCCAAGAGCATGGACGCTCGTCGTGGCTGAACCAGCAATCGCAGCACAAGCCAACCTACCCGCGTGGATGCGCGCGCTCGGACGCTATGCCACGCTCGCCGTGCCGATCGGACTGATCGGCCTGCTGGGCGTGATCATCGTCCCGCTGCATCCGATGTTGATGGACGTGCTGATCGCGGCCAACCTCGCGGTCGCCGCGGTCGTGCTGCTGACCACCGTCTACGTCAAAAGCCCGCTGGAGTTCTCGGTCTTCCCCTCGCTGCTGCTGGCGACGACGCTGTTCCGTCTGGTGCTTAACGTCGCGTCGACGCGCCTGATCCTCTCGGCCGAAGCCGCGGGGCCCGGTGAAGTCACCGGCGTCGCGGGCGAGGTCATCGAGGCGTTCGGCGGCTTCGTCGCCGGGGGCAACGTCGTGGTCGGCCTGATCATCTTCATCATCCTCATCATCGTCCAGTTCGTGGTCATCACCAAGGGCTCGACCCGCATCAGCGAAGTCGCGGCCCGGTTCACCCTCGACGCGATGCCCGGCAAGCAGATGGCGATCGACGCCGACCTCAACGCCGGCGTCGTCGACGAGGCCCAAGCCCGCCAGCGACGCGACTCGATCACGCGCGAGGCCGACTTCTACGGTGCCATGGACGGCGCCTCGAAGTTTGTCCGCGGCGACGCGATCGCCGGCGTCATCATCACGCTGATCAACATCGCCGGAGGATTCGCCATCGGCGTGTGGGACAAGGGCTGGGGCATGGGCGAGACCATGACCGCGTTCACCAAGCTGACCATCGGCGACGGCCTGGTCTCGCAAATCCCCTCGTTCATCATCGCCATCGCCGCGGGCCTGATCGTCACCCGCTTGTCCAGCGCCGCGGACCTGGGCGACGAGCTGACCGGCCAGCTCTCCAGCCGGCCGGTCGCCCTGGTCATCACCGCGATCTTCCTGACCTTGCTGGCGTTCACCGGTTTGCCGGCACTGCCCATGCTGCTGCTGGCCGCGGCGATCGGCGGCGTGGCGTGGGCCATGCGACGCAAGACCGCCTACGAGACCGCCGCCACCGACGCCGCCGAACGCGCCCAGCAGAGCAAGAAGGACGAGCCCCCGCCGGTTGAAAAACTCCTGGCCGTCGACACGCTCGAGCTGGAGGTCGGCTACG
>CAZUHK010000065.1:0-14678 GCA_964620345.1 uncultured Planctomycetaceae bacterium | reverse complement strand
AAAGCGCGTATCAGCGCCGACTTGTAAATCATCGCCCCTTGTGTTGATGGCGTTCGCAACCAGGTGTCCATCCCCACCGAGGATGAGTGGTACAAGGCCGCCTACCACCAGCCCGCGGATCAGGGCGGCGACGATGACGACTACCCCAAAAGATTCACCACTGAGAACCTCGTGCTGCGCAGCGGAGCGCCGCTCTCCGCTCTGCGAAGCGCTACGCAGAGCATGAGTCGCAGAGCGGGAACTGAGGACACAGAGAGATCGAAGATTTTTAATGACGGCGACTTGCGTCGTATTTCGCGGGGCGTTTGACCCATCTGAAAATACAGCCCGTCAGAAATCAAGCAAGGCAAAGTGTGTTGTAAATCATTGAATCACCTATACGTCTGTGTTCTCTGTGTTCTCTGTGGTGAATAATCCGGGTTGGCCGCACCGCAACCGCGACCGCCGGGAAGCGATGCCGGTTCCACGGTGACTTGCAGGCGGTGTAACCGAGCGCCATCACACGCGCTCGGACGCGCCGGCGGCCCGGCGAGCTTGTCACCACGGCAATAGCCCCGCCTGGATTCGAACCAGGGACCGAGCGATTATGAGTCGCGTGCTCTGACCGCTGAGCTACGGGGCCGATGCGGGTCGGGTGAATTGCGAGCGGGCGATTGTACCCGATCGGCGGCGATCAGCCGTCGCTTGGCTCGGGATCGGCCGGGGCCGGCGCGGGCGGGTCTTCGCTGACGATCCGGATGCGTTGCCACACCGCGCGTGAGTCGTCGCGGCCTTTGTGCCCGTTGAGCAGTTCGATGAACGCCTCTTTGCCGGCGTGGGGGGTGAGGTCGATCGAGAAGTGTTCGATTTTCGGCTCGTGGTCGGCGCCTTTGCCGATCACCCGTTTGACCTGCTGGTGACACTCGACATTGGCGATCAGCTTCCACTGCTCACCCAGGCGGTGGCTGACGGTCAGCTCCAGCGTGGTGCGTTTGCCGGCGGGCACCTTGGCGGTGTACACGATGCGGCAGGGAAACTGGCGGTTGAGCGGGCTGGTGACGAAGTGCTCGGCCTCGCCGTACAGGTCGGCTTGCAGGCCCGTGCCGTCGACCATGCCGCAGTGCTCGACGAACCAGTGCGGCTTGAACTTGTGAAACTGCTTCTGCAGGTTTTTGGCGAAATCGTTGTACTTGGGGTCGCCGGGCAGTTTGAGCGCCCAGAAGAGAATCTGCCGGGCATTGGCGCGGTCGGCGGGGATGGGCTTGCCGCGGGTGTGCTTGAGCATCCACTGATACATCGCGGGGCGGTAGATGTAGAATCGCCAGATGTTGTGCGCCCGGCCGGGCACTTCAACGTAGGTCACGTCCGCGTCGATGGCTTCGAACGCATCGCGCATCGCGCGCGAGCCGGTGGTGAAATCCTTGTCGCCCGAGCCGACGACGATGAGCATCGTGCGACCCTTGAGCGCCTTGGCGACCTTGTCGGGCTGAGGATGGGCCCGGCCGCCGACCGCGACGAGGGTGGCGAACATATCCGGCGCGGCCATGGCGACATGCCAGACCGCCTCGCCGCCCATGCTCATGCCCGCCAGGTGCACGCGGTCGGGGTCGACCGGATAGTGCTTCATCACGCGCCGCGCCGCCGCCGCGGCGTAGCCGGCCATCC
Source organism: uncultured Planctomycetaceae bacterium (assembly GCA_964620345.1). Lineage (GTDB taxonomy): Bacteria > Planctomycetota > Phycisphaerae > Phycisphaerales > Zrk34 > CAZUHK01. The sequence continues at coordinate 13,034 of CAZUHK010000065.1, read as the reverse complement.
GGGCGTTCTCCCAGCGCGTGTCGGCGGGCACCAGCGGCCGCACCACGATGTGCGTCACCTCATCCTCGTACCCCGGCTGCTTTTTCATCAGCGCGATCGGGCCTTCTTTCATCGCGGTGGCCATGTTCTGCCCGCGGGCGCCCTTGCCGCACATGAACACGATCATCGCCAGCTTCTGGTCCCGTTCGACGGCCTGCTGGATGTTGTTCGGCAAGTACACCGCGTAGGGCATGGTGGTGGTCTTGCCGTCGAACTCGTAGTCGAAGCTGACCAGGTGCACGCCGGGCTGCATCGGCCGTGCGGTGTCCGGCACGGGCGCATCGTGGGCCCGGGCGACGCGCGGCGCGACCAATGCGCCCGCCACGCACGCCGCGAGCGCCACCCGCTTCATCCAACTGGCCATGGCATCATCGAACATCGCAGCAATAGACGCCCGCAACGGCCGACTTCGTTCACCAATCATCGGTTGCCGATCCAACGCCCCGCGCCGCGGCAGTCGGCTCAACGCGCAGGCACACGCCACCCCGCGGGCCGGTGCGGCGCCCGGCGAATATCAACGGACACCTTCCCGGCGTCGCTTCGACAGTTCAGGCGACGATGGGCTCGAGGGCTATTCAGGGGTGGCCGCCGGTTGATCGCCCGCCAGGTGGCGGATCACGCGGCGAAGAATCTCTTTGTTGTCCCGCTTGGTAATGTCGGACCCGGGGCCTTTGTTCCACATGGGTTGGCGATCAAATATGGCGATCACAGAACCCTTGCCCACCGGGGCTTCGGCGAGCACCGCCCATTTGGGCTTTTCGACCGTCACGTTACGAGTGTCCAGTTTCAGATCCTTCCCGGACACCCGCAGCTCCGGGTCCATGGGAATCAACACGCGGGCGTCGCTCCTGGGGTCGATCGCAATGGGCGAGACCCCTTCGCCTTCGAACACCGGCCGCCCGGTCAGGATGGGGTGGGTCGCATCCTCCGGGGCGCGATACGCGCGGGTTCCGCCGCCGAGGTCCACGGTCACTTGCATGCCGTACCGGGAAATCAGGTGATTGACCACGGCCTGGCCCACGGGATTTTTCAGCCCCACCTTGCCATGGTGCCCCCCCACCGCCGAGTCGCTGTAAATGAGAATGCCCCCGCCGTCGCGCAGCCATTGATCCAGCGCGGCCTTCTCCTGGTCGCTCCATTTCTTCTGGTGCAGGCCAAAGACAATCACGTCCTTGTCCGCCAGAAACTTTTCGTTCAGCGAGATCTGCTGATCGTACAATTGCGCGATGTCGTAGCCCTGGGCCTCGACCATTCGGCGGAACTGGCTGAGTCCGAGCTTGCCCCGGTCATCGATGAGCATTTGATGGAACGGCTTCTTATCGCCGGAAGGAACATCGCCTTCCGCGGAAACGTCGCCGTGAATATAAGCGATGGTCTGGGCCGCGGCGGCAGGAGCGATTCCCAAGCCACACGCGGCGGCGCAAACGAGAAAAAGTCCGAGTCGAGTCATGCGCGCACCTCACTGATCGAACGAAGAGAAACCGGATGCCACACCGCGGCCCGGTACAGCGCTGCGCGCCACCCATCGTCAGCCACCAGTTTATGGTTCGGGTTGTACTGGCTCAAATATGAATCTGCCCGAACACACCGGCCGGGTGCCGGGCGCACTCACAACATCCTGAACATGGCGCTGCGTGAGAGCGCGAACGCCTGTCGCCTCACTGCGTCGACACACCGCCCTTCGGAACGGTGCGGCGCCCTTGGCAATCGCGAAGAGGACAAGCACAACGCGCTGCGCAAGCTCTCCTCCGCCACGGAATGACGTGCGGCAGCTCGTGCACTTCGGTCCGCTGATTCGATTACGCGCCAACACCGGGCGCGGTTTGTTGCTGGAAGGTTGCCGCCACCCCCAAGGTCTTTATCGCGTCACGTGCGATCTGCTCATTCGCTGCTCGGATGATGCTGGGCATACGGAATAGATCAGCAAGCGCCCAAAACAAGAACCCCCCAAAGGTTAACCAGTAAGCGAACTGTAGCCCGACCTTACCGACATACAGGTAGTGCCAACCTACGAAGAACATCAACCAACCAGTGGATTTCGTCTTCTTCTTCGATTCATATTCGTTGAAGAACGCAAGCTGAGCATCGTCATCCATCTTCAACACTACGTGCTGAATAGATGGTGGCAGCGATTCGATTCTTAGCGTCTCGTTTGCTTCTTTCTGCAAGAATTTAAAGACTTGGTACCACACGAACGCAAGGAACGGAAGCAGGACGAGAACTCCAAGAATTGCGCCTGATGTGCCGCCACTGCCCTGCTGTGCCAAACTCAATGCGATAAGCATTGTTGCCCCTAACGGCGACCCCGGCTCAGGGATATCGCCTTACATTGCCGTAGCCAGCGCTCGCGACGGGAAGCAAACACACATCGCATCCCATCACATTCGATCGCATGCCCTGAAAACTATACTGTGCGACCCGGTGGTTTGCCACTGTCTGCCGAAGCAAGATCCGCAAGTTGGCCCGCCGAGACCAGCGGGAACACAGCATCCCGACAGGATGCAACGTCACCGCCCGTTGGCTGCTTGCGGCGGCGCACATCGCTCTTCGGGGCGGTGTGCGGCACCTTGGATACGAGCGCCCGCGACCGCGGCTTATTCGCGTTCGTCTTGCGTGTGCGATCCGGGCTTGCGGCGTTTGGCGTACCGCGGGTCGCGGCGTTTGTAGTCTTCGCGGGTGGCGATGTGGTGGTTGAGCCATTCGATGACCGCGGCGTGGCCGTGGCTGGCCGGGTCTTTTTCGGGCGACAGGTATTCGCGTGCCACGCCGATCACGCGGAAGCCCTGCTTGAGCTGGAAGCTCAGCGTCGGGTCGCCGATGCGGCCGTTGACCACGTCGATCACGTATTGCTCGGGCGACATCCGCTGGGCGTACTGGTGGTACCCGCGGAGCCGCGCGCCGGCACGGATGCGCAGCAAACCCAGCGAGCGGCACAGCTCGCGCCGGGCGGCGTAGATCTGCTTGCCCACGCCCATGCCCTGGGTTTCGGGGTGGACCATGATCTCGGCGCCGTAGAGCGTGCGGCCGTGGGGGTTGTGGTTGGTGAACAGGCCGTAGCCGGTCAGTTCATCCCAGTTGGTGTGGAAGTCGTACTCGTCCCAATGCACGATCAGCGAGGCGCACATGCCCAGCAGTCGGCCGGTGGCGGGGTGCTCGGCGACGAACTGGCCCTCGGGGAAGATACGCCGGTGGCTTTCGAGGTAGCGCGTGCCCCACGGCTCGGTGTCGCGCGGGTAGCAGGCGCGGCTGAGCTCGGTGATGGCGTGAAAATCACCCGGCGTGGTCGGGCGGATCGTCACGGGCTGGCGCGGCGGGCGGCTCATGGCTTAAAGATCGGCCGCCTCGGCGTTGGCGATCACCTGCGCCGTCCGCTGGCTGTCGCGCAGCGGCAGCACGGTCGCCTCGGTGCGCGAGTGCTCGATCGTGTCGATGTTCAGGTCGGCGATGACCATGGTCTCCTGATTGACCACGCCCTCGGCGAGCACGCCGTCGCGGGCGAACTGGAAATCGCTGGGCGTGAGGATCGACGCCTGGCCGTAGTTGAGCGACACGCCCGGCACGCTGGGCAGCGACCCGACGGTCGAGGCGTGTACGACGTACATCGAGTTTTCGATCGCCCGGGCCTGGGCGCAGTAGCGCACGCGCAGGAAGCCCTGCCGCTCGTCGGTGCAACTGGGCACGACCAGCAGCGTGGCGCCCTTGCGCGCCGCGACGCGCGCCAGCTCGGGGAACTCCACGTCGTAGCAGATGTTGATCGCGAGCTTGCCGAAGTCGGTCTGAAATATCTTCAGGTGATCGCGCGGCTGCACGTGCCAGTCCTCGGCCTCCCAGCGGGTCATGTGCATCTTGCCCTGGAAATCGAACCCGCCGTCGGGCGTGAACAGGTACGAATCGTTGTAGAGGGTTTCGGGGTCGTCCGGATCGGCGGTGAGCATCGAGCCGGCAACGATGTGGATGCTGTTTTCCTCGGCCAGCGCCCGCATGGTTTCGACGATCCGCGGCGCGAGCTTGGCCAGGTCGCGGATCTGGCGCGTCAGCGGGCGGCGCACGTCGTTGAGCGTGAGCAGTTGGATCGTGAAGTATTCAGGGAAGACGATCAGATTCGCGCGGTAGTCGGCGGCGGTTTCGACCAGGCCGCGCGCCTGCGCGACGAACTCATCGAAGGTATCGACCGGGCGGATCCAGTACTGCAGCGAGGCGACGCGAACGGATCTCGATGCGGCGGCGGACGTGTTCATGCGGTCGATTGTAGGGCTGAGTGGCCGAAGCCGGAAATCGGCCGGGCGATCGGTGCGTTCAGGGCGCCGCGGCCGAGGGCGCGGGCATCTCGACGCCGGCGGCGGCGAACGCCTGCTGCCACCGCCGGCACGCGGCGCACGCGCCGCACGGCTTGGCCGCACGCCTGGTGCACGCCCGCGCCAGTCGCCAGGGCACGGCCAGCTTCGCGCCCAGTTCGATCACCTGTTCGTCGGTCAGGTCCACCAGCGGCGCTTCGACCCGCAGCGCGTGGCCGGACTCGACCTCGGCGGCGTGTTCGATGAGCACCATCGCTTCGGTGATCTGCGCCAGGGCATCGAAGTCGTCGCCGACGCACACCGGCCAGACCAGGCGCGAGGCGCCGGCCTTGGCCGCCTGCCCGGCCGCGGCGGTGAGCAGTTGAAACCGCGCCAGCGGGGTGATGCGCAGTTGCTCGCCCTCGCCGCTGAACAGGTGGCTCATCACCAGCTCGATGCGGCGTGCGGCCTCGAAGTGCTGGGCCTGGCCGCAGAACGCCTGGTGATGCTCGGCGGCGCTGGGCCGACCGTCATGCACGAACAGCATGATCGGCCGCGCCGCCTTGCCGAGCGTCGCCGCGGCGACCAGGCCCTTGTACCCCCCGCTGGTCAGGATCAATGCATCGCGTGGCATGCGGGCACCTCCACGATGTTATCGGCCAGCGGGCGCGGCGCTCTGCACACGCCACAAGCCGCCACACATCGCTATAATCGCCCACGCTGGTCACTCGCTACGGAGGCCCCGATGCCCGAATCGCTGAAAAAGGAATTGAACGTGGCCGTGCAGGCCGTGCGCCAGGCCGCGACGCTGTGCCGCGCCGTGCAGGCGCGGATCACCGACGAGGCGATTCAGAAGAAAGATCGCAGCCCGGTGACCGTGGCCGACTTCGGCAGCCAGGCGCTGGTGTGCAAGGCCCTGGCCGAGCACTTCGCCGACGACCCGGTCATCGCCGAGGAGGACTCAGCGGCGCTGCGCGAGGGCGAGAACGCCGACAAGCTCGATCAGGTCGTCGCGCACGTGGCCGATATCGTGCCCGGCGCCTCGGTCGATGAGGTGTGCGGCTGGATCGACCACGGCGGCGCCAAGCAGTACGCCGGCCGCTTCTGGACGCTGGACCCGATCGACGGCACCAAGGGGTTCCTGCGCAACGAGCAGTACGCGGTCTCCCTGGCGCTGATCGTCGAGGGCCAGGTGGTGCTGGGCGTGCTGGGCTGCCCGAACCTGCCGGTTCAACCGCCGGCGGAGCAGCCGACGGGCGTGGTGTTTTACGCGACGCGCGGCGGCGGCGCGTTCGCCGGGCCGCTGGACGATGGCGATGCGGCGCCGACGAAGATCGCCGTGAGCGATACCCACAACACCGCCGCGGCGCGGTTCTGCGAATCGGTCGAGTCGGGCCACTCCAGCCACGGCGATTCGGAAACGATCGCCCAGCAGTTGAACATCAGCGAAAAGCCGATCCGTCGCGACAGCCAGGCGAAGTACGCCACCGTCGCGCGCGGCGAGGCGGACATCTACATGCGCCTGCCCACCCGGGCCGACTACCGCGAGTGCATCTGGGACCACGCCGGGGGCGTGGTCGTGGTGACCGAGGCCGGCGGGAAGGTCACCGATATCCACGGCAAGGCGCTGGCGTTCACGCACGGCTCGAAGCTGGAGACCAACCGGGGCGTGATCGTCAGCAACGGCCACCTGCACGACGCGGTGCTCGCCGCGATCGAAGCGATCGGCATCCAGTAAAGCCACCCCCGCCCGGCCCGGAGAGGTTCACGCATGATGCGCATGGTGCTGAGCGTGCTCGCCGCCGCTTGCCTGCTGACCGCCGGCTGCGAGACGACCGACAAGTCCTCCGCCGCCACCGGGCGTGCGGGCGATCCCGACCTGCGGCAGAAGCTCGTCAGCCACCAGGCCACGCAGGCCGCCAGGCGCCGCGTCGTTGCGGGCTGGGAAAGCTGGAACTGGAAGACGCACAACGCCCACTGGGAAGGCGACACGCTGGTCATGCGCCAGGCCTTGCAGTCGCCGCGCACGGTGAAGATCGATGAGGCCCAGGGCGTGAGGGTCCGCAAGTTCACCGACGAGTGGTTTTATCGCGTGGTCGTCCACCAGCAGGAGCCCGAGCCGTTCAGCTTCCACCTGCGCACCGCCTCGCTGGACGAGGCCGAAGAGCTGCTCGACGCGCTGCTGCTGCTGGGCGCGTCGGACAGCCCGGTCGCCGGCCGATGATTATTCGGTGAACGGCGGCGCGGTCGGGTCGGCCGCGACTTCGACGCGGTCGATCGACACGGCCTTGCCCGCGTCATCCAGCTTCAGATGCATGCCGCACAGCCGCACGTCGCCCTCGGCCACGTCGAACTTCGCGGGCTTGGCGGTGGTCATGAACTGCAGCACGCGGTCCTTGCGCCGCCCGAGCACCGAGTCGTAAGGCCCGGTCATGCCCAGGTCGGTCAGGTACGCCGTGCCGCCGGGCAGCCGCTTCGCGTCGGCCGTGGGGATGTGCGTGTGCGTGCCGACGACCGCGGCGACGCGCCCGTCGAAGTGATGGCCCATCGCGACCTTCTCGCTGGTCGCCTCGGCGTGGACCTCGACGATCACGCGCGAATCGCCCGGTACTTCCCGTAGCACCTGCTCCACACACGCGAACGGATCGTCCCCCGCCAGCGATGTCATAAACAACCGGCCAAGCACGGTGACGACGACCACCGGCCGACCGTCGGGCGCGTCGATCTGCAACCACCGCCGACCCGGCGCCTGCCGCGGCAGATTGGCCGGGCGCGCGATGCGATCGGTCTTGTTGAGCATCGGGATGATCTGCCCGCGGCGGAAGGCGTGGTCGCCGAGCGTCAGCCCGTCCAGGCCGTACGAGAACAGCTCATCGGCCAGCTCGGGCGTGAGGCCCGAGCCCGCGGCGCTGTTCTCAGCATTGGCGATCGCCAGGTCCGCGCCCAGCCGCCGCCGCAGCGCCGGCAACTGCTGGCTCACCACCCGCCGGCCCGGCTGGCCCACAATGTCGCCCAGCATCACAATGTTCAGCGCCATCGCCAAAGCGTACCACCGCCCCCGTTTAGCCGCGACCCGAGTCCCCGAGGGAAGCGCGGCCCCCGCCGGGCACTTCATCCCGCCCCCCCGCCTGCACTACCATGCCCCATGCAAGAACAGCCCATCCCCGGAGCAAGCGATGGTTGATTCGATCCCGGTGATTTCTCGCGTGGACGTGGCGGTGCTCGGCGGCAGCAGCGGCGCGGTGGCCGCGGCGCTGGCCGCGGCGCAGCGCGGCGCCTCGGTCTACCTGCTGGCGCCCCGGCCGTACCTCGGCGACGACATCGCCGCGCGGTTCGACTACTGGCCCGCGGCCGACGACGAGCTCGCGACCGACCTGGCCCGGCGCGTCTTTCCGCACCAGGCCGACCCGGACGCCGCACCGCCCACCCCCCTGCACGTGAAGCGCACGTTGGAGCAGGGGGTCGTCGGGGCCGACATCCCCCTGCTGCTGAACACCCGCCCCGCCGGCGTGCTGCGCGACGGCGCCGGCCGCATCGCCGGTGTGGTCATCGCCAACCGCGCCGGGCGCCAGGCGATCGTCGCCCGACAGGTCATCGACGCGACCGAACGTGCGGCCGTCGCGCGGCAGGCCGGCCTCGAGTTCACCGACCCGCCCGCCGGCACGCTGGGCGTCCGCCACATCACCCTCGGCGGCGAGGCGCCGGTCGCGGGCTTGGAATGCGAAGACCTGCCGGCCATGCTCGCGCCCACGCGCAAGGGCGACCAACCGCTGGCCGCGCGGCGGTACACGCTGAGCGTCGACGCCGGCGACGGCTCCTGCGCCGCGCTGGCCGATGCCTACGCGGACGTCGCGCGGCGCTGCTGGCGGCCGGGCGTGTTTCAACAATCCGAAACGCTCGATGTCGACTGGCCCGACCGCCTGGCCGGCGAAACGATCGCCGACCGCTGGGCCGGCTGCGGCGAGCTGCCGCTGGACGCGCTGGCCGCCGAGCCGGGCTTGAGCGTGCTCAACCACGCGGCGCGGGTCGGCCGCGACGTGGCCGGGCAACTGACCCGACCGGCGCACCTTATGGCCGTGGGCGAGCGGCTGGGCGAGGCCATCGCGGCCGACGCGACCGGCACCGACGACCCGCGCGAACCGCTCACCGTCGCCTGCGCCCGCAGCCGGACGATCGACGATGGCGCCGTGCGCACGCTGCTGGCGGGCCTGCGGCCCGGTGATGAGCTGACCGCGACGATCGACGCCCCGGCCAACCGCCTGCCGGTGATCGATACGTACGACGTGATCGTGATCGGCGGGGGCACCGGCGGCGCCTCGGCCGCGATCGCCTCGGGCCGCGCCGGCGCCCGCACGCTGCTGTGCGAGTCGCTGGCCGTGCTCGGCGGCGTGGGCACCGCGGGGCAGATCTGCAAGTACTACTACGGCAACATCACCGGCTTCACCGATCAGATCAATCGCGGCGTGGGCGAACTGGAAACCGATGCGAAGATCGCCGGCAACCAGCAGGCCTGGACCCCCGCGGCCAAGCAGGCGTGGTACCTGGGCCAATGCCGCGAGGCAGATGTCGCGGTCTGGTTCGCCACGCTCTGCTGCGGGGCGCTGGTTGAAAACGACCGGGTCAAGGGGGTGGTCGTCGCCGGGCCGCACGGCTACGGGTTGGTCCGCGCTCATGCGATCATCGACGCGACGGGCAACGCCGACGTCGCCGCCGCCGCGGGCGCGCCGACCACCGGCATCGGCGCCGAGCACGTCGCCGTGCAGGGCACCGGCCTGACCTACATCGCGCCCGACCACTTCTATCACAACACCGACCACAGCTTTTCCGACGACGCCGACGTGGTCGACGCCACCAGCTTCCTGGTGGCCAGCAAGCAGAAGTTCGGCGATCAGTACGACTTCGGCCAGCTTATCGACTCGCGCGAGCGGCGGCAGATCATCGGCGACATCACGCTGGGCCCGGCCGACTTCCTCGCCGAGCGCCGCTTTGCCGATTCGATCTGCCTGAGCAGCTCGAACTTCGACACGCACGGGTTCACGGTCCATCCGCTGTTCCAGGTCAAGCCGCCGGACAAGCAGCGGATGTGGGTGTACGTGCCCTACCGCTGCCTGCTTCCGGCGGGGTTCGAGGGGCTGCTGGCGACGGGCCTGGGCGTCAGCGCCCACCGCGATGCGATCCCCGTGATCCGCATGCAGCCGGACGTGCAGAACCAGGGCTACGCCGCGGGCCGCGCCGCCGCCATGGCCGCGCAGGCCCGCGTCGAGCTGCGCGACATCGACATCAAACAACTCCAACGGCACCTGATCGACATCGGCAACCTGCCCGACAACGTGTTGAGCGACGAAGACACCTTCCCGGTCGACGACGCGACGCTCGAATGGGCCGCGCGCGAGGGCTGGGACGATTACAGGGGCCTGGCGCTGCTGTTCACCGAGGCCGATCGGGCGCGGCCGCTGCTGCGCGCGGCGCACGACGCGACGGACGACCATGCCAAGCGCGTACGCTACGCGCACGTGCTGGCGCTGATGGGCGATGCGCACGGTGAAGCGAGCTTGCGGCAGACGCTGAGCGACCGCGAATGGGATGCCGGCTGGAACTACCGCGGGATGGGGCAGTTTGGCATGAGCATGAGTGAAGTCGATGCGCTGCTGATCGCGTTGGGCGGCGTGGGCGACGCCGGGGCCTGGCCGATCGTGCTGGACAAGATCGCCGCCCTTGACGCCGAGCCGGACTTCAGCCACTGCCGCGCCGTGGCCGAGGCGTGCGAGAAGCTGTACGCGCGTTGGCCCGACCCGCGGGCGGCGGTCGCGCTGGCCGGCGTGCTCAACCAGCCGGGCCTGGCCGGCCACGAGCAGCGCACTTTCGCCCAGGCCCAGGCCGCGCTGACCGACGATCAGAACGAGAACGCCGTGCGCAACGGCGCGTTGCGCGAGCTGCACCTGGCCCGTGGCATCGCCCGCTGCGGCGACACGCCCGACCGCCTGGGCCGCGGCACGCTCGAGCAGTACACCGACGATCTGCGCGGCCATTTCGCGCGACACGCCCGGGCCGTGCTCCGCGAGCTGCCGGCGGTCGGCGCCGCAACGCCCGCCCCGGCCGCCGCGCAATGATCAATGACCAGCGCCCAATCGCCCATGCCCGATCACTGCGGTCGGGTATTGCCGGTGGGTCATTGGTCATTGAGCGACGGGGCGTGCAGGCCTAAGATGGCCGCCCCGCGACTGCCTCGGAGCGAACCATGCGCGCGATCGTGACCGGCCAGGTCGGCGTGGACAAGAAGCTGTACCTTCAGGCCGTCGAACAGTTGGCCGGCGAGCGCGGCGAGTCGATCGCGACCTACCACGTGGGCGACCTGATGTACGCCGAGGCGCCGGACGTTCGGCCCGGGCGCATCCTCGACCTGTCGCTGTCGCGCCTGCACCAGCTCCGCCGCAGCGTGTTCAAGGACATCAACGCGCAGTCGGCCGATCAGCCCAACGTCGTCGTCAACACCCACGCGACGTTCCGCTGGCGGCACGGGCTGTTCCGCGCGTTCGACTTCGATCAGATTCAGCAGTTCAAGCCCGACCTGTTCATCTGCCTGGTCGACAACGCCGAGTGCGTCTACCACCGCCTGCACGCCGAGCACACGATCGACGCCACGCTCAAGGACATCATGGTCTGGCGCGAGGAGGAGATCCTGGCGACCGAGCTGCTGGCCCAGGCGATGGGCTGCGGCAACCGTTTCTACGTGCTGTCGCGCGGGCGGGACGAGCCGACCACCCCGACCACGTTCGGCCTGATCTGCCGGCCGCAGATGCGAAAGGTCTACCCCTCGTTCCCGATGAGCCACGTGGTCGACCTGCCCGACGTGCTGGCGGAGATCAACGCCTTCCGCGCGGCGCTGGCCGAGCACTTCATCACGTTCGACCCCGGCGACGTGGACGAGAAGCTGCTGCTGGAAAGCGCCATCGCCGCCACGCGCGAGGGGCGCGACTTCATCGAATGTTCGGCGCACCACGGCGGGCGGCGCCAGACGTTCCCCCTGCCGGTCAAGCAGGTGCTGGACTGCGCCGGCGACATCGACGGGCAGATCTACGCGCGCGACTTCAAGCTGATCGACCAGGCCGACATGATCTGCTCGCTCGTGCCCGAGCTGCCCAACGGCACGCCCGGCCTGTCCAGCGGCGTCGAGCGCGAGCTGCAACACGCCTTCGAGGCCTCGAAGGACGTCTACGTCATCTGGAAGCCGGCCAAGAGCCCAAGCCCCTTCATCACCGAAACCGCGACGAAGGTGTTTGACGACGTGGAAGAAGCGCTGGCACACTTCGAGCGCGAAGGGTTACTTGCACCGGATGAACACTTGTTTGGAAAATGAACTGAGAGAATGACTAATGACTAATGAAGACGGTACGCCGTGCTGGCTGGCATTAGACATTCGGCATTAGACATTAGACATTAGTCATTAGACACTAGATATTCGACGCCCCCCCCACAGCCCCGGAAGGATACACGAATCATGGCAAAGATCGGCGCCCAGATGTTCACGCTTCGCGATTACTGCAAGACGGTGGATGACATCGCACGCTCGCTGGAGCGGGTCAAGGCGATGGGGTACGACGGCATCCAGGCCTCGGCCGCGGGGTTCAACACGCTCGACGTCGAGCAGATCAAGGCGATCCGGCGGGCCGCGGACGACAACGGCCTGGCGATCGCCGCGACGCACGAGTCGCTGGACCACATGCGCGACCAGCCCGAGGCGGTGATCGAGAAGCACAAGCTGTTGGATTGCCAATACACCGCGATCGGCGGGTTCGGGTTCAAGGAGCCGCCGGCCTACGCGGCGTGGTCGGCCTTCGCCACCGAGTTCAGCGCGATCACCAGGAAGCTGGCCGACGCCGGGCTGGCCGCGGGGTACCACAACCACAACCACGAGCTCGTCGCCCTGGGCCAGGGCCGCACCCCGCTGAGCGTGCTGATCGATGAATGCGACGCTCACGTCTGGTTCGAGTTGGATGTGTACTGGGTCGCCGCGGGGCTGGGCGATCCGGCGGCGTGGATCAACAAGGTCGCCGGCCGCATCCCCTGCATCCACTACAAGGACGGCTCGGTGATGCCCGACCGCTCGCTGGTGATGAAGGAAGTGGGCGGCGGCAACCTGAACTGGCCGGCGATCAACGCCGCCTCGAAAGCCGCGGGCGTCGAGTGGTACCTGGTCGAACGCGACTCGGGCGAGCTCGACCCGTTCGAGTCGCTGGAGATTTCGATCAAGCAGATGCGCGACTGGGGGTTGTGATCGCCCGCGTTGATGAACGCCCGGCCTGAGGGGCGCTACCATTGGACATGCGCTGGGCGATCCCCATCGCGTTGGTGTTCACGATACTCGCCTTTGAGCCGGCGCGCGGCGCCGAGGTCGAGCCGGCCCGGGCCCCGCGACGGGTCGTACCATTCGATCAACTGCCGCGCCGCGTGCAGTTGCGCTTCGAGCGCGAGGCCGAGCAATACCTGCGCATCGGCGATGACGTGTGGTCGATCGAGGTCTGGCTGCGCCTGCAGCGCAGCGGCAAGATGTCGGCCGAGGCGCTGGAGCCCTACGCCGCGGAAGACGCGCCGATCTTCTACAACCCCGCGACCGACCAGCGGGCCCGCACGCTCGGCGACATCGACCCCAAGGCGGGCGAACTGGTGCTGATCTACGGCAGCCCGATGGCCACGACGATCAAGCATGGCGGGCTGGTCAAC
>CAZUHK010000064.1:0-14751 GCA_964620345.1 uncultured Planctomycetaceae bacterium | reverse complement strand
CCGCTGAAAAAGACAAACCCAAACCCCTGCAATACGCTTGTTTAAGGGCTAGCCGTATCTCAAGCGCCGCCAATCCGCTGTTCCGCTCGGTCGGGCGCTTCCCACGCCATCGGTGATCGGCCGCGGGCTCGGCCGGCCGGTGTGGGCGGACCTCGCACGGCCGGATCGACCTGACGCAAGTCGTCGGCACGGAGCGATACGATGAACAAAAGGCATCGCTGATGCCCGGGTGGATCAAAGAGCGCAACGGCGAGCACATGGACCGCGAGAAGATCGACGCCAAGCTTGACGCGGCGTGGGTCACCCACGCGGAGATGGCGGCCGGGCCCGAGCACTGGTCACGCTTCGAGGCGAGCTCGAAAGCCGGGCAAAGAGGCGGCGATTCCGCAGTGGAATCGCCAGACCAGGTCGCTAACATGACACGCTCGATCATGGTGAAATGAACTGACACTTGGAGCATGACGCGCAGTGGCCCCGACGCGCCGCGGTTGCGTTGGCCGGACACATGGCGCCGGTCAGTCGATGGGGCTTCGGGATTGGCACGATGTTGCCGAATGCAGCATGCACCATCCCTTGGCGATCAGCCAACGGGGTGCGGGTTCCTTTTTGGACGAGGTCGTTATGGCAGGACGCGGGATTGTGATGCTGGTTGCAACGATGCTGGCCGCGGCGTGCGGAGACCAGGACGATTCGCAGCCAACCGTCGATGACGATTCACCCGCCGCGGCGGCGCCGCAGACATCGGCCCCGGACCAGCCGGATGAACCGGATGATCCGATGACGATCGAGGAGCCGACCGATGACGCGGAGGATTCGGCCGACGGTGCCCAAGGGCCGGCACCGCTGGACTATGAACAGACGATGCGTCGGATCGAACAGTTGGCGGCCGAGACGAAGTACGCCCAAGCGTTGCGGCTTTGTCGGCGTTTGCGGCAGCAGTATCGCTCGGGCGAGCGCTGGCGGGCGGTGTCGGCCAAGCTGATGAGCTTAACCAATGCCCATCGGCAGGCGGTGGGGCTGGACTACGCGATCCAGCGGCTTGGGCCGGACAACCCGCCTGCGGCGCGCGACGCCGCGGCCGGACAACTGCTCGCCGCCGGACAAGTCGGCCAAACGTTCCTGCGCAAGGCGGTGCGCGATGCTCAGTCGCCGGGCACTGCCGCCGCCGCGGTCGACCTGCTGGTCGAGGTCGGCACGCAAGCCGACGCGGCCCTGTTCGTGGATCGGCTTGAACAGTTGCCCGACGAACCGCTGCGCGGTGTGCTGGCGCGAGCCGTGACTGAACGCGCCGGACAACTTGACCTGGGCAACTTGGTTAAACTCGTGGCGCTGCGGGACGCCCGGGCGCTGGGTGACTATCACGAGTTGCTCGACGAGGCCGTGCAGCATGCGGCCGGCAACAGGTTCGACCCCGAATCGCTGCAGGCGCTGAGCCGAGGGGTACTCGAGAATCGCGACTTCGCCCTGTTGAACCAAGGTCGGGCCCTGGGGCTGATCTACGCCCACGGCGCGGGACGGAACGAGCAGGCATTCAACGCAATGTTCCCCGACGATGATCCGCTGGACCCGCTGCGGGCATGGGTGACACGGGCGCGGTCGGCGTCAGTGCCATCCATCGCCGACGAAGCCGAGCAAGTGCACCTGCTGTTGCTTGCGTTCAACTTCGAGCGGCTTCGCCGGGGTCTGGTCGCATGGTGGGGCTTCGATGAAAAGCTTGAAACCGGCGTGACGGACGTGACCGGCCAAGGCCGCGATGCGAAAGTCATCGGCGCCGCGCCCGCCCAGACCGAGGGCGTGATCGGCAAGGCGGTGGTCTTTGCGTCTGACAACCGCGGCGTTGAGTCCAAGCCAACGCAAGATCACTTGTTCGGCAAGCTTCACCAGAGCAGCTACAGTTTCGCCGCCTGGGTCAAGCCCGACGCGGTTCCCAAGAACAAGCAGCCGGACCGGCATTGGGCCATCGTTAACAAAGAGGGCTGGCACCAGGGATTGTTCCTGACGCACGAGGGCCGCTTCCAAGGCGTGCAGTACCCCGCGGCCGAACAGAGCGTGGCAATCAGCGCCTCGACCAAGGCCAGGGTCGGCCAGTGGCAACATGTGGTGTTCAGTGTTGATTTGACCCAGCGGCGGCTGACGCTCTACGTCGATGGAGCCCAGGCGGGCCGCAAGTCCCTGCCGGACAAGGCCGGCTTCTGGGATCGGTACGACGGCCAACCCGTGCGTGTGGGCCTGGCGCGGTTCGGCCCGAAGGACTGGGCCTATCGTTTCAGCGGCGCAATTGACGAGGTGGCCATCTACAGCCGCGCGCTGACCCAAGAAGACGCCCAGGCCCTGGCCCGCATCGAGAGCCGGTCGATCCGCGACCGGCTGGCCATACCCGAACGCTGATCGCGTTGACGCCGAGTCGCTCGCGCAAGGCAACAGGACCGCCTCGACCGCCGGGTCGCCCGCATGGCACGGCTGCTTCCGCGTCCCTCCAGCCCCTCCTTGCCCCGGTCGCCATGGCCACCACTTTTTTCCCGCGCTGGCCCGTGGGTTGGCCAGAGCAAGCGTGGTTGGCATACATGAAAAACGGCGCGATTCATCGTCGCGCCGTGGATCGGTTGCGTCCGGGTTGGCCGGGGGTCGGTCGGCCCAAATCGACTACTCGTTTTCCTCGGCCGCGCCCTTCTTCTTGACCTTCTTGCCGGTCACGACCTTGCGGTTGGCGACCTTGGGCAGGTTGGTGGGCGTGTGCTTCTGGGGGTCAAACTTGCCCTGATCCTTGAGCTTGGCGATGCGCTCGGCGCGGGTCAGCACGTTGCGGTGCTGGATGAGGCCGGAACTGGTTTTCAGACTCGAATCGATGCTCATGGTTCAACCTCGTTGCGCCGCGGTCAGTCGCCGCGGTACTTGATGGCGTACATGTCGTGCCAGTCGGTGTAGCCGCCGTGCTCGGCTTTCCAGGCCCGGCCCAGCGCCCGCAGCCGATCGCGGAAGCGACGGGCCTGGGGCGAACTGATCCGCTCAAAGCCCTGCAGGGCGATGAGTTGAAGCTTGTCATTTTGCACGCTGACCACGGCCGCGTCAACCTGGTTTCGCCTCAAAAACGCCACCATCTTCTCCGCTTCATTGGCGTACCGGGCGGGCATGGTCGCCAGGCAGTAGTAGTTAAGCCCCGGCCGGCGCTGCTCGGCCGAGGCGGCGGGTGCCCGGGCGGCGGCCGTGTCGTCGTCGGGCTGAACATTGGGGCGGCTTTCGAGCACGTCTTCGCCGTCGACGACCATCAGCCGATGGTTGATCGGCTGGTTGCGGGCGTCGGCCAGCAGGCGGGTGGAGCGGGCGGTGGTGGTCTCGGCGATCCGCCGGGCGCGTGACACGCCCACCTCGTAAGCCACGATCACCGCCGCCCCGACCACCGCGATCGCCACCAGAACCGCGGCAAGGTTGGCCCGCAGCGTCAGCGGAGCGGTGAGCCAGGCCAGCCAGCCGGGCCGACCGCCGCGGTCGGCCTCGGGCCGCGGCGCCGGCTTCTCCGTCGCCCCGCCCCACCACTTGGGCGCCGCCAGGCGGTCACGCCGCGATTGCGAGGCCCGGATCACTTCAAACGGTGTGCGATCGGAATCGGCCATGATCGTGCGTCCCTGCCTCGGCCGGCGTTGAACAAACCCATGCTACGCCCCGGCCCGGGCCGGTCAAGTGTTTTCCTCGGCGGGCCGGTCGTGCTCAATCGTTTTGGGCGATCACGCTCGCCATCGCCGTGGCGTCGGTGTGCGTTAATGAGATCGTCCAGCGCGTCACTTGCCTGTCATCGGCGATCCGCTTGGCCTGGCCGCAAAGTTTGAGCCCCGGCTCGCCGGAGGGCCGGCGGGTGACTTCGATGTCGGTCCACGCGATGCCGTGCCGCCAGCCGGTGCCCAGGGCCTTGAGCACGGCTTCCTTCGCGGCGAACCTTGCCGCGTAGTGCTCGGCCCGTCGCTTGGCTTGAGCATCGCAGTACGCCCGCTCGGCCGCGCTGAAGCAGCGGTCGGCGAAGTGCTCGCCGTGCCGCGCCAGCAGCGCCGCGATGCGGGCGACTTCAACAAGATCGATGCCGTGTGCGATGATGGGCATGGGAATCACGCCGCCAGTGGGAGTCGACGTACTCGCAATCCTCCAGCGGTGACCGAAACGATCGCTCCGGCGGCAAGTTCCGCACTCACCTGCGTGGCCACGAGCAGAACCACCCGACTGACCTGCTCAGCGGTAGTCAGTCGGTCATCGCGGATACGAATGACCGAAGGGCCGACGGCGTGTTCGAGAGCGAGCATCTGGTGGAAAGCGGAGTCGAACGTGACAATGATGTAACCCTCCGACCTTGCCAGCGCCAGCAGTTCTTTGTCGGTGGAACCATCAATCCCTGCTTCAATCACATGCGTCGCCTCCTGGCCCGGATCGCGCAGCTCGCCCGCGGCGCCAAGCGCGACACCTTCATCGAGCAGGAACTTCAAGACGCCGGCCTCAGAGGCACCACGCGGTCTTCCAGGTTCGCCGCGGCGTAAGCCAACACCTGCTCAATCGCCCGATCAGTCATCTGGGGATAGTCTTTGCGCAGCTCGTCGCGATCCCGGTATTGGCCGAGCACAGTCAGCGCCCGGCGGACCGTCAGTCGCGTGCCTTTGACGCACGGCTGGCCCTGCATCACCTCAGGATCAATCTGGATCAGATCGAATTCGGTCATCGGCAAGCTCCATGCGTCGGCGTGTCGCTATTGTAGCTGCGGCGAAGCGAAAAGTGGCGTTACCGCCGACGCTTCAGCCACGCTTCCAGCTCATCGCGCTCCAGGCAGTTGATCACGTGGCGTTTTTCGACCCATGCGCGGCGGGCGGTGAGGATGCCGTAGTGCAGCAGATCGAAATGGTTGGCGGCGTGGGCATCGGTGTTGATCGCGAGCGTCACGCCGGCCTCGACCGCGGCCTTGGCGTGGATGTCGCGCAGGTCCAGGCGCATGGGGTTGGCATTGATCTCCATCGCCACGCCGGCCTCGACCGCGGCCTCGAACACCTCGGCCATGTCCGGGTGCAGCCCCTCGCGCTTGCCGACCAATCGACCGGTCGCGTGGCCGATGATGTGAACGTAGGGATTGTCGATCGCGCGCCGCAGCCGCGCTGTCGCCTTCTTCGCGTCCTGCGACAGCGCCGCGTGCGGGCTGGCGACCACGATGTCCAACTCCTTCAGCAGCGAGTTGGAATAGTCCAGCTTCCCATCGGCAATGATGTCCACCTCGGCGCCGGCGAGGATCCGAATCCGGGTGTTGCGCATGTCCGCGTCGTGCACGGCCTGGATGTGGCGCTCCAGCCGCCGGGCGTCCAGGCCGTGGGCCTGCACCTGGCTGGCCGAGTGGTCGGTCACGGCGATGGTGTGAAAGCCGCGCTCCTGCGCGACCGCGGCCAGTTCGTCGATGCTCAGCTTCCCGTCCGACGCCGTCGTGTGCGCGTGCAGCTCGCAGCGGATGTCGTCGATCTCGATCAGGTCGGGCAATTCATCGGCCTGTGCCGCGGCGATCTCACCGCGCCGCTCGCGCAGCTCCGGCGGGATGTAGGCCAGGGCCAGCTTGTGATAAATCGCCTGCTCGGTCCGCGCCGCGACGGGGGTGGCATCCTTCCTGTCCGCCTCGCCGGCGTTCCACAGGCCGTACTCGTTGAGCGACAGGTCGCGCTTCACAGCCCGCTCGCGCAGGGCGACGTTGTGCTCCTTGGAGCCGGTGAAGTACGCCAGCGCCGCGCCGAAGCGATCGTCGGGCACGATGCGCAGGTCCACCTGCATCCCGGCCTCAATGCGGACCGACGATTTGGTTTCGCCGGCGGCGAGGACCTCTTTGACGTCTTCGAGCGAGCCGAACGCCTTGCTCAGCCCGGCCGGGTCGCTGGTCGAGGCCAGGATGTCGATGTCGCCGATCGTCTCCTGCCCGCGTCGCAGCGACCCAGCGTAGGCGATCTGTTTCACGCCCTCGACCGCCTCCAGCTCCTGCACCAGGTGGCGGGCGATCGGCAGGGCCGTGCCGATGCGCGTGCGCTGGCCGGACGACTCGGCGAAGCGGATCGACTTGGCGACCTGCTCCAGCTTCTTCTGGCCGAGGCGCGGCAGGTCGGCCAGCTCGCCCGAATCGATCTTGACCTTGAGCTGCTCGATCGATTCGACGCCGCCCTGTTTCCACAGCGTCGCGACCGTCTTGGGCCCCAGGCCCGAGATGCCGAGCATCGCGATCACGCCCGGCGGCACATCGGCGATCAGCTCGTCGTGCTCCTCGACCTTGCCGGTTTTGGCGTACTCGCCGATCTTCTCGGCCAGGCCCTTGCCGATGCCGTCGATGTCTGTCACGGCGGCGATGTCTTCGGCCAGAGGTTCGAGGTCTTGCGGGCAGTCCTTGATCGCCCGCGCCCCGCGCTGGTAGGCCAGCACCTTGAACCGATTGGCGCCGGTCAGTTCCAGCACCGCGCCCATGCGCTCGAAAATCTCGACCAACTCACCGTTGAAGGACATGGTCGCACAGTGTACCCGCGTTGGCCTAGCGGACAATTGGGCGAGGCGGTGATACGATCCGCGTGGCTCGGCGATGTTGACCGGTATAATATTGTTCGTTCAATGAAAGGGGCGTTCTTGGCTATCGAAATCGATAAAGTGGCGGAACAGGCCTTACAGCTTTCCAGGAGTCAGCGGGCATACCTGGCCGAGAAGCTTCTGGAGAGTCTCGATCAGGAGGAGCCGGTTGAGTTGTCCGAGGCATGGAAAGCGGAGATCAAGCGTCGCTGTGCGGAAGTCGATCGCGGTGAAGTCGAATTGATTCCGGGCGAACAGGTCTTCACTGAGGCCGAGCGACTGCTTCGGGGATGAACTACTTCTTCAACGAAAAAGCGCGTGCCGAGTTCCTGGCTGCGATGCGGTACTACGAGGCGGAACAGCCGGGTCTCGGGCGCCGCTTTCTTCGCGAGGCGGATCGATGCCTCGAACACGCCCGAGCGTTCCCCGAAGCGTTTGCCAAGGTTGACGATCAGTGTCGGCGGGCGCCCATGCGTCGCTTCCCATACGGCGTGATCTATCGACGCCGAGGCGAACGCTTGGAGGTCATGGCCGTCATGCACCTGCACCGTGAGCCGGGCTACTGGCGGGATCAGGTCGAGTAACCGTTTACGCCACGTCCCCCAGTCCTAGCGCCTCACGGTACTGTTTCATCAGGCGGGCGCGGAGCAGGCGGTGATGGTCGGCCGAGAGGTCGGGGTCGTCGGCGATGATCTTTCGCGCATCGCGCCGGGCCATCTGAAGCAGTTCCAGGTCATCGGGGATCTGCGCGACACGCAGCGGGGGCAGGCCACTCTGCCGCGTGCCGATCAGCTCGCCCATGCCGCGGATGTGCAGGTCGGCCTCGGCGATGGCGAAGCCGTCGGTCGTTTGGGCGATGGCCTTCATGCGCTCGGCCGCGTCGTCGGTGGTCGGCTCGGCGATGAACACGCACAGCGAGCGTTTGCTGCCGCGGCCCACGCGGCCGCGGAGCTGGTGCAGTTGCGCCAGGCCGAACCGCTCGGCGTGCTCAACGATCATCAGCGAGGCGTTGGGCACGTCCACGCCGACCTCGATCACCGTCGTGGCGACCAGCACCTTGATCTGGCCTCGACGGAAGCGGTACATGATGCGCTCGCGGGTGTCGCGTTTGAGCCGGCCGTGGATCGCGGCGACGCGCTGGTCGGCGAACCACGTCTGCTCCATCCGTTCGGCGTGGCTGCGCACCGCGGTCAGGCCGGCCTGGCCCTCATCCACGGCGGGCACGACGATGTACAACTGCTCGCCGCCGGCGACGCGGCGGGCGATGTAGTCGTACACCTCGTGCTGCTTGTCCGGGCCGACCACGCGGGTGTCGATCGGCTGGCGGCCGGGCGGCAGGCCGGTGATCGTCGACACGTCCAGGTCGCCGAACAGCGTGAGCGAGAGCGTGCGGGGAATCGGCGTGGCGGTCATGACCAGGGCATGGGGCACGGTGTTCGCGTCGGCCGACTTGCTGCGGATCGCCGCGCGCTGCACCACGCCAAAGCGATGCTGCTCATCGACCACGACCACCGCGAGGTCGGCGAACCCGAACGACTCGGTCAGCAGCGCCTGGGTGCCGATGACGATGTCCACGTGGCCGGCCTCGACTCTGGCGCGCAGGGCTTGGCGCTGCTCGGGCGTGAGCGAGCCGGTGAGCAGGCCCAGCCGCACGCTCGATCCGCTGAGCATCTCCGCGATCGACTGGTAGTGCTGCTCGGCCAGCAGTTCGGTCGGGGCCATCAGCGCCGCCTGCCGGCGGTCGGCCACGGCCATGAGCATCGCGTACAGCGCGACGACCGTCTTGCCACTGCCTACGTCGCCCTGCAGCAGGCGGTTCATCGGCACCGTGCGCTGCAGGTCGGCCGCGATGTGCTGGATCACGTGGCCCTGGGCCTCGGTCAGCTCGAAGGGGAAGCGGTCGCGGATGTGCTTGTCGATCGCCTCGGACCAGCGCAGCGCCGGGGCCTTGAGCTTGGTCTGCGTGTAGTGGCGCTTCATGGTCAGGCCGGTCTGCAACAGCAGCAGCTCGTCGTAGGCCAGGCGTCGCCGCGCGGCCGGCGGTTCCTCGGGGTGCTGCGGGGCGTGCATCATGCGGTAGGCCTCGGCCAGCGGCGGCATCGCACGCTCGGCGAGAAACGCGGTGTCCAGGTGATCTTCGATCTGCGGCAGCACGACCGGCAGCACGTCGGCGATCAGCCGCTCGAGCTGATCGCTGCTGAAGTCGGCGGTGGCGGGGTAGATCGGGTGATACTTCTCATCGTCGTGCTCGGCGGCGCGATCCGACTCGGCCGGCAGCCACTTGGGGTTGACCATCTGCAACCGATCCTGGTAACGCACCACCTTGCCGGTGACGATGATCTCCATGCCCGCGGTGAGCTTGTCGCGCAGGTAGCGGGCGTTGAACCAGACGACATCGAGCTCGCCCGAGTCGTCGATGAGCGTGGCGGAGAAGCGGCCCTGCGGCTTGCCGCGACCGGGGCCGAACTTGCGTTGTGGCGACACCCATCGGCAGCTTCTGATCTGTGCCTGCACCGTGGCGATCGGGCCGTCGAGCAAATCGCCGATCGCGGCGCGGCCCGCGTGATACTCCCAGCGGTGGGGCAGGTGCTTGACCAGGTCGGCGACGGTGAAAATGCCCAGGCGATTGAGCACCGCCGCGCGCGGCTCGCCCACGTTCGCCAACGCCGCCACCTCGGTGGTCAGGTCAATCGGCGGCGGAGTGGGCGCGGCGTCGGCGGGCATTCAGGCATGATAATCGGGGCCGGGCGATCCCGACCAAGCTCGAAGACTCGCATCACCGGGCTTGGGGGGTGAAGCGCCGATCAACCGCCTCAGCGGTACTGCCAGTCATCGGGCAGGCGGATGCCCAGGGGGCGGCGTTCGCCGTCGATCACCAGCACCGCCGAGACGACCGTGCGCGATTGCTCGGGCGCCAGCAGCGAGCCGACCGGGTACTGCTCGCCGAACTGATTGATGAACCCCACCAGCGCGATTGGCTTGCTTTCGCCCAGGGGAATCTCCTCGAGCGTCTGGCCGTACGTCTCGTTGATCCACACCGGAACCTGCGTGTAAGGCACAGCGGTGCGGTTGTCGATGCGGATGTGCTCGCGATCGACGCGGCGAACCTCGATCGCCAGCTCGTCGCCCAGCGGCAGGTATTCGGGGTAGACGCGCGGGTCGGACCGCTGGTCCGAGCGCGACCCGCCGGGGTCCAGCGAGGTGGCCAGGTGCTTCACGCTCTCGCAGCCGCCGGCGATCAGCAGCGGCAGGGCCAGCAGGACGATGATGGTGGGGCGAATGGTCATGCGGGCTATGGCCTCGTGTTGAAATACCCGGCCCGGCGCGGACCGTTGCCATATCATGCACCCGATGATTCGCGACGGCAAATCTCCACCCCGCCCCGCGCCGCCGACGAACGACCCGTTCGCGTGGGTCGAGCGGGCGCCGTTCTTCCAGGCGGGCCTGGCCGGCTACTCCGACGCGGCGATGCGCCTGATCGCCCGGCGCCACGGCTGCCCCTACTGCATCACCGAGGCGATGCTCGATTACTTCCTGATCAACGGCGGCAAGGGCCTGCGCCACGCCGAGCTGGAAGACGAGGACCACCCCATCGCCGGCCAGCTCATGGGATCGCATCCCGATGAGATCGCCGCGGGCGCCAAGGTGCTGGTGAAGCTCGGATACGACGTGATCGACATCAACCTCGCCTGCCCGGTGAAGAAGATCAAGAAAAAGTGCCGCGGCGGGCACCTGCTCAGCGCGCCCGATGAGGCGGTGGCGATCGTCAAGGCCGTGGCCGACGCGGTCGGCGGCGTCCGCCCGATGTCGATCAAGCTGCGCCGCGGCTACGACGATTCGCTCGAAGCCGAGAAGAACTTTCACACCATCCTCCAGGCGGTGATCGACAACGGCTTCGCCGCCGCCACGATCCACGGCCGCACCGTCGCGCAGAAATACGACGGCCCGAGCAGGTGGCCGGCGCTGAAGAAGATCGTCGCCACGTACAAGGGCTCGGCGGGCGCCGCGCCGCCCCCGAACGAGCCCAGAGCGGAAGCTCTCGGTCATGCCCACGCGATGCCGCAAGCTGCCACACCGCCCGACTCGCAGACGCCCGGCGCGCAACCGGCGCAAGGCGAAGCGGGGAACCAAGCGCTTCCGCTCTTGGTTCGTCGCAACGCATCCGCGTTACGGCTGTTGGGCTCGGGTGACATCTTCAGCCCGCAGGCCATCTTTGACATGATCCGCGAGACCGGCGTGGATGCGGTCAGCGTCGCCCGCGGCTGCATCGGCGACCCGTGGATCTTCCGCCAAGCCCACCAGCTCATGCGCGGCGAGCAATCGGCCGAGCCGACGTTGTGCGAACAGCGTGCCGTGCTGGCCGAACACTTCCGCCTGTCCGTGGCGATCCACGGTGAGAAGACCGCCGGCCGGACGATGCGCAAGTTCGGCATCAAGTTCAGCCGGCATCATCCCAAGGCCGACGCGGTGAAGGATGCGTTCATCCGCGTGCAGACCATCGCCGACTGGCACGCGGCGCTGGACGCGCATTACCCGGTGGAATCGGCCGAGCCGTTACGGGCGAGTTGAGCGAGAGTGGTGTCGGCCGCGGCCTGGCGGGATTCGTTGCGCATCCGGCGGATCAGCTTCCAGGCCGGGTCTTCGCTCGTGCCGCCGCCGACCGTGGGCATCAGCCGTTCGCCTACGTCAAGCACGGCCGCGGCGCTGATCCTCTCGGCCGGGCGGGCGAGGGTATAAGCGAGGGTTTCGTTGTCGCTTTCGACCTGTCGAACCAGGTCGGCCCGCTCCAGCTCGTGGAGCATGCGGCTCACGGCGCGGACCGGCAGGTTCAGTTCCCCGGCCAGCTTGCCCACGCTCGTGGTCCGCCCGTCTTCGAATGCCTGCGCGATGCTCGCGACCAGCGGCAGCAGCCACGCGATGTCGATCACCACCTGCTGATCCAGCTCGCGCCGCTGAAAGCGCAGGCGGCGGATGTGCTGAATCGTGTACGCCAGCTCCAGGCCGAACAGGATGATTACCCAACTGATCCAAAGCCACAGCAAAAACAGCGGCAGCAGGAACAGCGCGCCGTAGATGCTCGATGTGGCGGTGTGGACGACGAAAATCTTCAACCCCTCGATCGCGGCGAACCACAGCACGGTGCTGGCAAACGCGCCGATGATCGCCGCGTGCCAGGCCACCTTCGTGTTGGGCATGAACCTGAACACGAGCGTGGCGACCGTGCCGATGGTGAGCATCGGCGTGACGAAAACCAGCGGCCCCGCGGCCCAGCCGGTCCACGCGCCGGTCTCGATCGCGTTCCTGATCATCTCCTGACCGGCCTGGCCGGCCAGCACCACGACCGGGCCCAGCACGATCACCGTGAAATACAGCGGAAACCGCAGGAACGGCGGGCGCATCTTCGGCGCGTCGTACACGAGGTTGAACGACTTTTCGATCGTGGTCAGCAACCCCGTGGCACCGTAGATGAACACGAGCAGGCCGATGATCGATATCCCGCCGAAGTTGACCTTTTCCAGCGTGTTGAGCACGCCCATGACCTGCTGTTCGACACCGGCCCGGGCTTCGTCGAACGCCCGCCGCCGCTCGCGTGCCTCGATCGCCGCCTGGTCGAGCTGCTCCTGCTGCTCGGCGGTCAGCTCCTGGTCGGCCGGCGGGCCGTCGTCGTCCACCCGCACCTGCTGATCGGGGGCGATGGGCTTGGTCAGCCACTCCACCGCCATGGTCTTGTATTCCTCGCGCTTCTCTTCACCGACGAAGGCGTTGAGCACGACGAGCATGAGCACGATGGTCGGCAGCAGCGAGAACATGGTGTGGTACGTCAGCGCCGCGGCCATCTGCCCGGCGCGGTCGCTGCGCAACTGCTCGGTGACGTGGCGTACCAGGTCCAGCCACCAGCCGACGGTGCGCTGGGCGCGCGTGAGCTGGCCGTCGGTGCCACGGGTCCAGCGCCGCAGTCGGACGGCCTGCTTGTCGAACCAGTGACGCGCCATGGGGTTCTTATCGGTTGAATGGTCGGTGCGCTGTGAAGGGCCTCAGGCCGGGTCGTATCCGCCTTCGCGGAAGGGGTGGCATCGGCCGATGCGGCCAAGGCCTTTGAGCGTGCCGCGGATCGCGCCGTACTTGTGCACCGCATCGATCATGTACTGGCTGCACGTGGGGTGGTAGCGACAGTGGCCGCCCATCACGTGGCCCAGCGTGTGGCGGTAACACCAGACCAGCGCGACGACGAGGCGCACGGCCGGCCCGGTGCGTCGCGCAGCGGGTTGTTCGGCGGTTTCAACCATCACGTTTCTCGCGGCGGCGCCAGTGACGGTCGCTCTGCGTAACCACGTCGGCCAGCCAGGCGCGGTATCGTTCGAGCTTGGCCGGCTCGTGCGGCCGCACGCTGATCACCAGATCGTATGCGCCGGGCAGTTGGTGCTGCAACAATCGGAAGCTCTCGCGCAGCATCCGCTTGATGCGGTTACGCCTCACCGCGTTGCCCGCCCGTCGCGACACGGCCAGGCCCAGGCGGTTGTGGCCCAGGTCGTTGGGCATCGACCCCATGCGCAACGGCCCGGCGTGCTTCACCGCCTTCGCCGCCTTCACCGCCTCGAACTCGCCCGGCTTGGTCAGCCGAAGCTCGCGCGGGAAGCGATATGTCGTGCCGGGTTCGCCCATCGTTTGCCGGATCACCACCGAGCGACACGGTCGCTCGGTGGCCGTCTTTTCAATCCACTTGTGCCGTGCGTGTCTCCAGCAGCTTCGCATTGTACGCCGCGATCACATCGACCCGGCGAAGCATGCCCACAACCGTGCCCAAATCCTCGGGTTCGACCACCGGCAGCTCTTCGTAGTTCGACTCGGCGAATCGGCCGATCACCTGCCCCAGGTCGGTCGTCATCGTCACCGGCGACACCTCCGCCGCCAGATCCTGGGCCACCGCGATGTCGCCCAGTTGCGCGTCGTAGAGAAACTTGCGGATGTCGTTCAGCGAGAACAGGCCGTGGTAGTTCTGCGCGTGGTCGAGCACGGGGAAGCTGGTCTGCCGCGTGTCGGTGATGACCCGGATCACCTCGCGCAGGGACATCTCGAAAGGGATGGTGATGAAGTGGCGGCTGGCCTGGGTGAACGCATCGCGGACGGTCATGCCTTCGAGGATGTCGACGATGAAGTCGCCGCGGTGGGCGGGGCTGTCGATGCGGCTGGGCACCTGCTTGGCGTAGATCGTCCACCGCCGGCTGATCAGATACGCCAGCGAGCAGACCCACATCGCCGGCAGCAGCAGCTCGTAGCTGCCGGTCAGTTCGCTGACCATGATGAGCGTGCTGACGGGGGTATTGGCCGCGGCGGCGAAGAACGCGGCCATGCCGAGAATCGCGAAAACCACCACGTCGGTTTGGCCGACCAGGCCCGGCATCCACTGGTGGAACAGGAGGCCGACCACGCCGCCCAGTGAGCCGCCGATCACCATGCTCGGGCCGAACACCCCACCCGAGCCGCCCGAGCCGATCGTCAGCGATGTGGTGAGCATCTTGCCCAAGCCCACGACCAGCAGCAAGGCGATCGACAGCCCCGCGCCCCCCACGGGATTGAGTATCTGCTGCAGGAAGCCGTAGCCGTAGCTCAGCACGCTCAAGCTTTCGGTTTGCTGGGCCGGGCTGAAGTCGAGCATGCCCAGCAGGTAGTAGATGACGACCGCGACCAGGCCGGTGAGCATCGCGCCGATCGCCGGGCGCAGCGCGCGGGGCACCGATAATCGCCCGAACGCCGCGCCCAGGCCATAGAACATTTGGGTGTAGAGCAAGCTGGCCAGCGCCATGGCGATGGCCAGCGCGGCCATCGGCGCCAGTTGTAGCGGCTGGCTGAACGCGAGCCCCGGGGCCACGGCGAACAGCGGGCCGAACGTGTTGAGCCCGAAGCCCAGCTCGAAGATCAGGCCGAACACGCAATACGCCACCGTCGTGGCGATGAACGAGGGGATCAATCCCTCGGCCTCGAAATCCGGGTCGCGGTAGAGCACCTCGATGGCGAAGATCGCCCCGGCCAGCGGCGCGCGGAAGATCGCGCCGATGCCCGCGCCGATACCCGCGGCCAGCAGGACGCGCCGCTCGGCGTCGCTGAGCTTGAGCTTGGTCGCCAGGAATGAGCCGAACCCCGCGCCGATCTGCGCGATCGGCCCCTCGCGCCCGCCCGACCCGCCCGTGCCCA
>CAZUHK010000063.1:10466-14839 GCA_964620345.1 uncultured Planctomycetaceae bacterium | reverse complement strand
AAGCTTGCACTCTAACACAAATCTTCCTTCTGTGTCCTGTGGCGAATCTTTTGGGTGAGGCCGGCGTGGCCCGGCAGTGAGGGCGAGCGGGTAGGCGGAACCTTGCGGCCCGTGCCTCGCCACACCACCGGACGTGTCGTTCGGCATCCGGCGGTTCGTCAAGCGCCCGCCAGGCGACGATGTTCCTCGATCAGGTTGATGAGCCCTTCGCGTCGCAGCGTTCGTGTCGGCAGGGCCTGGTTCATGTGGCTGGCCCCGGTGTTCGACCACGGGCCGTGCCCGTTGTAGGCGCTGGCGGCTGCGCGCACGCGATCCAGTCCCGCCCCGCAGAGTTCGTTGAAGCAGGTGCGGGCCCGACGCCACTGACGCCACACGATGCACGATGCACGGCGCGCTTCGCGCGGTTTACCTTCAACCGCAGACGCTGCGACACGAACCGTTCCCGCGAGGCCAGCACACGCTCACCCGCCTCACGGCTCCGCATGTACACGTTGCCGTCGTCGGCGTACCGCACGAACCGATGGCCACGCCGCTCCAACGCCTTGTCCAGATCATCCAGCAGCCGCGGAAGTTCAGGACTGATGGCGGTGATTCGCCCACCCGATCACGCGGATGATACGTTCCGTGAAGCCGCGATGGGGCTGCGCCAGGTGCTCGGGCCCGACCGCCTGCGGCTGGCCGCGAGCTTTCGACACGACGGGTGCGATGAACGACGCATGACAAACCTGCGCCACCTGGCTGAGCACCTGCGGCTGGAGTTGATCGCGACCAACGATGTGCTGCACCTCGAACCGGCGCGGAAGATGATGGCGGACGTGCTCACGTGCATCCACGAACACTGCACGCTGGACGAGGCGGGCCTGCGCCTCGCGGCCAACGCCGAGCGCCACCTCAAGCCGCCGGCGGAAATGCACCGGCTGTTCGCGTCGATGCCCGGCGCGATCGACCCACCCGGCCAACCGCTCGCCGCAAAGTCTCGCGATTTTCATCGAGGCGCGGGGGAGGGTTCACCACAGCGAACACGGAGAGTGGGCAGACGCGGAGGCAAAGAAAGAAAGCAGGAAAACAGAAAAGCAGGAAAGCACGAAAGTAGACAGTCTGGCGCCTTGCACGAATTTGCTGTTTACTTCTTTGCCTGATTTCCAGCTTCTGGCTCTGCGCCTCCGCGGTGATCGGCCTACACCACCTCGATCGCAACGTTGATTTCATCGCTGGGCACGAAGCCGATGCGGTGGGCGCGGGCCTGGACGGTGACGCGGCCGCGCTCGGTCACGCGGAACGGGCCGCTGTAGAGTCGCCAGCGCCGGCTGGAGCCCCCGTCCAGCGCGTATTCCATCGAGGCGCCCTGCGTGGGACAGTGCAGTTGGATGATGGCCGGGGCTTTGACCATCGCCCCGCCGCCCAGCGGTTGCTGCGCGGTCTGCTGAACGTCACACGCGACGATGCGCGGCGTCGCGGTGCGCGGCTGCACGCCATTCGGCCACCACTGTCGCACCATCTGCATCTCATCGACATCGCGGAAGCGGTCGCAATGCGTTTCCCAGTCGTCGAGCTCCGCGCGCAACCGCGCGAGCAACTCGGCGTGGGCCGGGTCGGCCGCGAGGTTGTCGATCTCGTGTGGGTCGGTCTGCGTGTCGTACAGCTCCTCGGCCGGTCGCTGGCCCATGAACCACGCCGGCGGCCCTTCGAGCTTGCCTTCCGCCACCAGCCGCCAGATCTCCCGCATCGCCGGGTGACGGTTGCGATACGGCACCCAGATCATGTTCGGCCCGCCGGGATAGGCATGGCGGAGGTACTTGTACCGGTCATCTCGCACCGCGCGGAGGCGATCGTACGCCTCGTCGTACCGGTCGCGCGTCGCGAAGGCGTACTCACGCCGCTGCGCACCGGGCCCGAAAAACGGTGCGCCCTGCATGTGTTGCGGCACGTCCACGCCGCACAAAGACAACACCGTCGGCCCCAGGTCGATCGTGCTCACCAGCCGCTCGTCGGTCGTGCCCGGCTCCAGCCCCCCGGGCCAGCGCACCACCATCGGCACGCGAATCCCCGAGTCGTACGGCCAGCGCTTGTGACGCGGCAGCCCCTCGCCGTGGTCCGACCAGATGAACACGATCGTGTTCTCGACCAGGCCGTCTTCTTCGAGCTGGTCGAGCAGCTCGCCCACTTCCGCGTCGCGCGCGGCGATGTTGTCGTACTGCCGCGCGATCGTCTGACGCACCTTCGGGGTGTCCGGCAGGTACGGCGGCACCTCGACGTCATCCGGGTTCGTCTGAAGCTCGCGGTCCGTCCAGTGCTCATCCCACATCTGCGATTCGTGCGTGTGGTCGAGATTGAACACCGCGAAGAACGGCTGATCCGACTCGGGCCGATTCCGCCAATGCGCCTCACGCGAGCACTCGTCCCACGCGGTGAGCGGCGGGGCAAACTGGTAGTCGGTCTTCTGGTTGTTCGTGCAGTAGTACCCCGCGGCCCGCAGGTACTCGGGCACCAGCTTCACGTAGGCCGGCGGCACGCAGTCGTAGGGAATCGGCGACTCGGGCGTGTGGCGGTTGCGGTGCGTGGTTCGCATGTGATGCGCCCCGATCGACGCGGCGTACATGCCGGTGATTACCGCCGCGCGGGCCGGCGCGCACACCGGCGCCGTCGTAAAGCTGTTGGGAAACACGCCCCCCTCGGCAGCGACCTTGTCGACGTTCGGCGTGCGCGCGACCGGGTCGCCGTAACAGCCGAACCGCGGGCTGGTGTCCTCGAAACTGATCCACAATACGTTCGGGCGCTGATTCGCCACGCCGTGCCTCCGCATCTGGTTACTTCCAGCGGTGCAGATTAGCCGTTGGCCGCGACCTCGGCCAGCGCATCGCGCGCCGCGTCGAGCGTGGCCTGCAACGCCGTCTCATCGTGCGCCGTACCGATGAACCACGCCTCGAACTGGCTGGGCGGCAGCACCACGCCACGGTCGAGCATCGCGCCGAAGAACCGCGCGAACGCCCGCGTGTCGCACGCCGTCGCCCCGTCGTAGTCGGTCACCGGCTCGGCGTGGAAGAATGCGGTGAGCATCGAGCCCACGCGGTTGACGCTCATCGGCACGCCCGCCCGCCCCGCCGCCGCGACCAGCCCCTCGGCCAGCATCACCCCCGCCCGCTCCAACTGCTCGTACACGCCCGGCTCGCGCAACAGCGCCAGCGTCGCCAGGCCCGCCGCCATCGCCAGGGGATTGCCGCTGAGCGTGCCCGCCTGATAGATCGGCCCGTCGGGCGCCATCTGCCGCATGATGTCTTCGCGACCGCCGTACGCCGCGCACGGCAGGCCCCCGCCGACCACCTTGCCCAGCGCCGTGAGGTCCGGCGTGATGCCGTAGAGCGATTGCGCCCCGCCGTATGCCACGCGAAACCCACTCATCACTTCATCGAAGATCAGCAGCGCCCCGTGGTCATCGCACAGCTTGCGCAGGTGCATCAGGTACTTCGGCTCGGGCGGGATGCAACCCATGTTGCCCGCGACCGGCTCGATCATCAGGCACGCGATTGTCTGCCCGTGCTCGGCGAAAAGCGCCGCCGCGGCGTCCGGGTCGTTGTACCGCATCAGCAGCGTGTCGGCCGTCTGGTGCTCAGGCACGCCCGGCGAGCTGGGCACGCCCAGCGTCGTCGCCCCGCTGCCGGCTTCGACCAGCAGCGCATCGACGTGCCCGTGATACCCGCCGATGCATTTGATCACTTTCGAGCGCCCCGTCGCGCCGCGCGCGGCGCGCAGCGCGCTCATCGCCGCCTCCGTACCGCTGTTCACAAACCGCACCACCTCGATGCCCGGCACCGCCTCGATCACCGCCTCGGCCAGTTGCGTCTCCAGTTGCGTGGGCATGCCGAACGTCGTGCCGTTGCGCGCCGACGCCGTCACCGCCTCGACCACCTTCGCATGCGCATGCCCCACGATCAGCGGCCCAAAGCTGCCGACGTAGTCGATGTACTCGTTGCCATCGATGTCGGTGACACGACACCCCCTGCCCGAGCGGATCGTGATCGGCTCCCGCCCCACCGACCCGAACGCCCGCACCGGCGAGTTCACCCCGCCGGGCATGAGCTTCTTCGCCACGGCGTGCGCGGCCTCGGATTTGCTGTATCGCCTATTCACACTCGCCGTATCGTAGCACTTAAACAAGCGATTTGAGGGGGATCGTGTTTTTCTGTTTCAGTCACGCATCGATAGCGCAGCGTCGAGGGTGCGCTGAAGTGAAGTCCGGCGTTCGGCGAGGCCGGCGGGATGGCCTTGGGATGCATTCGGCTTTCGGGGGTTGGGCGTGGCGGCGAATCGGGGCGTCCGTACCGCGACTTCACGATGCGCCGGTTCAACAATGCACCGGATGCCGCCTCCGCGCC
>CAZUHK010000063.1:0-10366 GCA_964620345.1 uncultured Planctomycetaceae bacterium | reverse complement strand
ACCGCGACTTCACGATGCGCCGGTTCAACAATGCACCGGATGCCGCCTCCGCGCCTCGACCCGACGCTTGAAGTGACTCGACTTCGTCGCCTGCGTTTATCGAGAAAAAGCGCCAGCATTCGGCGTGCCCGAACAAACCCGTCGAGCGCCTCGGCGCGTCGCCCGAGCGCCCCCCGCTTACCGAGGGACACGAATTCCAGGTGACGGCATGTTGCGAATTGCGCTGAGTGTGCTAGGTTAGTCGTCCCTGCCCGGCGTCGGCTCGCGGCGAGCGCGGCGGCCGGGACAATCGCGAGGCGCTTTCCATGATCGCAGCCATCCCCACCGAAACCCACCCTGGCGAGAAGCGCGTGGCGTTGAGCCCCGCGGCCGCGGCCCAGCTCATCAAGGCCGGCCTGACCGTCCGCCTGCAGCGCGGCGCCGGCAGCGCCGCGGGCCACACCGATCAGCAGTACGCCGACAAGGGCGTCGAGCTTGTCGACGACCGTGATGCCCTGTTCGCCGAGGCCGACATCATCGCCCAGGTCCGCACGCCCGGCGCCGCGCCCGAGGCCGGTGGCCAGGACATGCAGCGCTACCGCCAGGGCCAGCTCGTCGTCGGCCACGCCGAGCCGCTGACCGCCCATGAGCAGACCAAGGCGATGGCCCAGCGCGGCGCGACGCTGGCGGCGATGGAACTGATCCCCCGCATCACCCGCGCCCAGGCGATGGACGCGCTGTCCAGCCAGGCCAACCTCGGCGGCTACAAGGCCGTGCTCCTGGCGGCCAACCTCTCGCCCAAGATCTTCCCGATGATGATGACCGCCGCCGGCACGCTCAAGCCGGCCAAGGTGTTCGTCATCGGCGCCGGCGTCGCGGGCCTGCAGGCCATCGCCACCGCCAAACGACTGGGCGCGACCGTCAGCGCCACCGACGTGCGCCCGGCCACCAAGGAACAGGTCGAATCGCTCGGCGGCAAGTTCGTCATGGTCGAAGAAGCCATGGCCGAGGGCGAAGGCGGCTACGCCAAGGAACTGACCGCCGAGCAGAAGCAGAAGCAGCAGGAGCTGGTCGAAAGCGTCGTCGCCGAATCGGACGTGGTGATCACCACCGCCGCGATCCCCGGCCGCAAGGCGCCGGTGCTCGTGACCGAGGCGATGGTTGCGAAGATGCAGCCGCGCAGCATCATTGTGGACATGGCCGCCGAGCGCGGCGGCAACTGCGAGCTGACCGAGGAAGGCCAAATCGTCGAGAAGCACGGCGTGACGATCGTCGGCAGCGCCAACCTGCCCGGCGAGCTGGCCCACGACGCCAGCGCGATGTACGCCAACAACGTCGTGAAGCTGCTCAATGAGATGCTCGACGACGGTCGGCTCAAGCTGGATATGGACAACGAGGTGATCGCGGGCGTGGTGGTGTGCAAGGACGGCGAGGTCGTCCACCCGCGCGTGCGCGAGGCGATGGGGATGGGGCCGCTGGCAAAGCCCGAGGCCCAAGCGGCGCCCGAGGCCGGCGGCGAGCGGGACGCAGCAGATGGCACGAAGCCGCAAGCGGGGGAAGAAGACTCGTCGAATGAAGGGAGCGCGCAATGATGGGCACGCTGACCGTAATGCTTGCCGCCGAAGTCGCCGCCGCGGCGCCGGGGGTGGACACCGCGGCGCTGGTGATGCTGCTGACGGTGTTCGTGCTGGCGATTTTCGTGGGCTTTGAGATCATCACGAAGGTGCCGCCGACGCTGCACACGCCGCTGATGAGCGGCGCCAACGCCATCTCGGGCGTCACGATCGTCGGCGCGTTGCTGGCGGCCAACGCCGCGCACGGCTGGGTCAGCCAGGTCATGGGCCTGCTGGCGATCATCGTCGCCACGATCAACGTCGTCGGCGGGTACCTCGTCACCCACCGCATGCTCAGCATGTTCAAGAAGAAGGGCTGATACCTTGGACCTTCCCGTCTGGGCCAACGTCGCGTACCTGGTCGCCTCGGTGCTGTTCATCCTCGGCATCAAGGGCCTGACCCACCCGCGCTCCGCAGTGCGGGGCAACCTGATGTCGGCCCTGGCGATGCTCATCGCCGTGGTCACCACGCTGGCCAGCGGCGCGCTGGGCCAAGCGGTGCAACTGCAGTGGTGGATGATCATCACGGGCCTGTTGATCGGCACCGGCGTGGGCGCGGTGCTGGCTACAAAAGTGCAGATGACCGGCATGCCGCAACTGGTGGCGGTGTTCAACGGCTTCGGCGGCATCGCCTCCACGTTCGTCGCCTGGGCCGAGCTGTCGGCGTCCAGCGAACTGGCGGGCAGCGATGCGCTGATCGCCGCGGGCCTGGCCGGGCTGATCGGCACGGTCACGTTCACCGGCAGCTTCGTCGCCTTCGGCAAGCTCCAGGGCTACAAGAAGATCGAAGGCAACGTCGCCCTGCCGATGCACAAGTTGCTCAACGCGCTGCTGTTCCTGGGCTCGCTGGGGCTGATCGCGTGGATCGTCGGCGCGCCCGGCGCCGCGCCGTGGGTGTACACAGTGCTGGTGATCGCCGCGGCGGTGTTCGGCGTGACGCTTGTGCTGCCGATCGGCGGGGCGGACATGCCCGTCGTGGTCGCCCTGCTCAACAGTTATTCAGGCCTGGCCGCCGCGGCCACCGGCTTTGTCATCGCCAACAACGTGCTGATCATCGCCGGTTCGCTCGTGGGCGCCAGCGGCCTGATCCTCACCGCGATCATGTGCAAGGCGATGAACCGATCGCTGGCCAACGTGATCTTCGGCAAGATCGACGCCGCGGCCGCGACCAGCACCGATGACATCTACGAGGGCAAGATCAAGGCCACCAGCGCCGAAGAGATCGCGATGATGCTCGACGGCGTGCAGCGCGTGGTCATCGTGCCGGGCTACGGCATGGCCGTCGCACAAGCCCAGCACGCGGTGCGCGACCTGTACCAACTGCTCGAGAGCCGCGACGTCAACGTCGAGTTCGCCATCCACCCCGTCGCCGGCCGCATGCCCGGGCACATGAACGTGCTGCTGGCCGAGGTCGATATCCCCTACGACAAGCTCATCGAGGCCGAGGTGATCAACGCGACGTTGGAAACCGCCGACGTGGCGATCGTGCTGGGCGCCAACGACGTGGTCAACCCCGACGCCCGCAAGCCCGACTCGCCCATCGCCGGCATGCCCATTGTCGATGTGGACAAGGCCAACACCGTCGTCGTCATCAAGCGATCGCTATCCCCCGGCTTCGCGGGCATCCCCAACCCCCTGTTCGCCAACGACAACACGCTCATGTACTTCGGCGACGGCAAACAGACCATCGTCGACCTGGTCTCGGCGGTCAAGGAAGGGTGAGTCGGGTTGATCGGTTGACCGGTATATCGGTTGGTGGCCACGCGAATCGGGCCGATGAACCGATTCCCCGATGAACCGATCAACCATGCGCATCCACTTCCTCCAGCACGTGCCCTTCGAAGACCCCGCGGCGATTCTGCGCTGGGCGCAGGAGCGCGGCCACACGATCACGGGCAGCAAACTGTTCGCCGGCGAGCGGCCGCCGACGCACGGCGACTACGACCTGCTGCTGGTCATGGGCGGGCCGATGAGCGTGCACGATGAACATCAGCACGATTGGCTGGCGTTCGAGAAGCGGCAAGTGCGCGAGGCGCTGGACGCGGGCAAGAAGGTGTTGGGCATCTGCCTGGGGGCGCAACTGCTGGCCGAGGCCCTGGGCGGCGCTGTCGAGCCGATGGGCCACAAGGAGATCGGCTGGTTCGACGTTCAGCGCACCGATGCGTCCGACGCCTGCCCGGTCTTCCGAGGGCTGCCGCGTGCGTTTGTCGCGTTCCACTGGCACGGCGAGCAGGTCACGCTGCCCGATGGTTGCCGCCACCTGGCGACCAACGGCGCGTGCGGCGTGCAGGCCTTCAGCGACGACGACCGCGCGTTCGGCCTGCAGTTTCACCTCGAATCCACCCCCGCAAGTGTCAAGAAGCTCATCGACCACTGCGGCGACGAGATCGCCGCGGGCGGACCGTGCGTCCAGTCGGCCGACGCGATGCTCGGCCAGGGCGCCGCGACACACCGCTTCGGCGAACTGGCGCGGCCGCTGACGACGATCATGGACGCGATCCAAGCGGTGTAGCGCTCATCGCGGCCCACCGATCCGCCGCGTGACACATCACACCAGGCCCGAGGTCATCACCGTGACCCTTGCATTGAGCGTTCACACTTTGCCAACAAGCGCTTGGCCCCGGCCGACCCAGAGTGTGTAGGATGACCCGCGCCCGCACGCGGCCTCGCCGGTGCGCATGGCCGAGTTGACCGTCAACGGCAAGCGAACGTAATTTCCAAGAGAAGGCACACCGCCCCATGACCACGACCAGCAAGCCCTCCATCGAACGCCGCCACAGCATCTTTCAGGACGCGATCAAGCGGCTGGACCACGCCGGCGAACTGGCGCAGATCGACGAAGAAGCGCTCGAACGCCTGCGCTACCCCAACGCGATGCTCAGCGTTTCGATCCCCGTGCGGATGGACGACGGGTCGTTGCGGGTGTTCGAGGGATATCGCGTCCGCCACGACAACACGCGCGGCCCCACCAAGGGCGGCATCCGCTATCACCCCGATGTCTCGATCGACGAGGTCAAGGCCCTGGCGTTCTGGATGACCTGCAAGTGCGCGGTCGTGGGCATTCCCTACGGCGGGGCCAAGGGCGGCGTGGTGTGCAACCCCAAGGAACTGAGCCGGTTGGAGCTGGAGCGCCTCAGCCGCGGCTTCGTCGACGCCATGGCCGACTTCATCGGCCCCGACACCGACATCCCCGCCCCCGACATGTACACCAACGCGATGATCATGGGCTGGATGATGGACGAGTACTCGAAGATCACACGCCGCCACAGCCCGAGCGTGATCACCGGCAAGCCGATCGAGCTGGGCGGGTCGCTCGGCCGCGCCGACGCGACCGGCCGAGGCGGATACTACTGCATCAAGGAGCTGCAAAAGCGGCGCGACTGGAACCCGAACGACATCACCGTGGCGATCCAGGGCTTCGGCAACGCCGGCCAGGCCGTGGCGAAACTGCTGCACGCCGACGGGTACAAGATCGTCGCGGCCAGCGACTCGCGCGGCGGCATTTACAAGCCCGAAGGTTTCGACGTGCCTTCGCTGATCCACATCAAGAACGAACAGCGCGAGCTCAAGGCCGTCTACTGCGACGGCTGCCTGTGCGAGGCGGTCGACGCGGAGAACATCACCAACGAGCAACTGCTCACGCTGGACGTGGACGTGCTGATCCCCGCGGCGCTGGAGAACGCGATCACCGCCGACAACGTGGGCGACGTCAAGGCGAAGGTGATCGTCGAACTGGCCAACGGCCCGACGACCAGCGAGGCCGACCAGGTTCTGGCCGATCGCGATGGCACGCTCGTGATCCCCGACATTCTCGCCAACGCCGGCGGCGTGACGGTCAGCTATTTCGAGTGGGTACAGAACCGCGAGGGGCTGTACTGGCCCGAGGCCGACGTACACGACCGGCTGCAAAAGATCATGTCGCGCGAGTTCAACGCGGTGTTCGATCTGATGAGCAACCACCGATGCGACATGCGCACCGCGGCCTACGCCCACGCGCTCAACCGCATGGGCGCGGCGATCACTGCCAAGGGCACGCAGAGCTACTTCCGCCAGGCCGACTGACCATGACGCAAGTCGATGAGCAGACCGTCAACCTGACCGTGGCCGGCCGCAACGACTTCGACGTCGCGGTGGAGCGGGCGACCGGCGCGCCGCTGCACGCGCAGTCGCTGGCGACCTTTCAGGTCAACATCGGGCTGACGTGCAACCTCGCGTGCCATCACTGTCACGTTGAAAGCTCGCCGAGTAAACGCGAGCAGATGGACTGGCCGACGATGCGGCTGGTGCTCGACGCGGCGCGCCGGGCCGGGGCAAAGACCCTGGACATCACCGGCGGGGCGCCGGAGATGAACCGGCACTTCCGCCGCATGGTCGATACCGCCATCGCCCAGGGCATGGCGGTCATGGTGCGAACCAATCTGACGATCATGCTCGAAGCCGGCTACACCGACATGCCCGACTGGTACGCCGCGCGCGGCGTCCACCTGGTCGCTTCGCTGCCGTGCTACCTGGAGTCCAACGTCGACAGGCAGCGCGGCAAGCACGTTTACCGCGAGAGCATCGAGGTGATCCGCCAGCTCAACGCCGTCGGCTACGGCCGCGAACGCCGACTGCCGCTCGACCTGGTTTACAACCCCCTGGGCCCGTCCCTCCCGCCCGAGCAGCACGCGCTCGAAAGCGATTACCGCGAGCAACTCGCCGAGCGGTTCGGCATCGCCTTCACGCGGTTGAGCACGATCACGAACATGCCGATCGGCCGCTTCCTGCACGACCTGCGTCGCGACGGGCATGCCGAGGACTACATGACGTTGCTTCGCGACAGCTTCAACGCCGACACCGTCGAGCCGCTGATGTGCCGACATCAGGTGCACGTGAGCTACGATGGCACGCTGCACGATTGCGATTTCAATTATGCGCTGGGCCTGGGCGTGGAGCCGCCGGCCGCGGGGCACATCCGTGACTTCGATCCGAAGGCCCACGCCCGGCGGCGAGTGCGGACCGGCGAGCACTGCTTCGGCTGCACCGCCGGCGCCGGCTCGTCGTGCGGCGGGGCCCTGGCGTGAGCCGGCCGGTCAACGCCGGTACATTGGCCGGGCCGTGAACGACTCAGCTACCAGCAAGCCATCACCGCTGACGCGCGCGGCGCCCGCGGTCGGCGTCCTCGGCGGCGCGACGCTCGTCGCACTCATCGCCGCGATGGCCTGGCTCTCGCCACGACTGGCCCACGGGCTGAACGATCGGCCGATCACCCTGTACACCGCCCTGCTGTTCGCCGCCGGCGCCGTGTTCCTCGCGTGGCTGGCCGCATTGCGCTCAATCCACACAGACCGGCGCGTGCTGTTGGGCCTGATCCTCCTGGGCCTGCTGATGCGCGGCGCGGCCTGGCCGAGCACGCCCATCCTCGAAAGCGACTACTTCCGCTATCTCTGGGACGGCGCGGTCACCGCCGAGGGGCGCAACCCGTTCGAGCATCCGCCCACGACCGATTCGCTGCCGGCCGAACTGACGCCGCTGGCCGAGCGGGCCGGCGATGTGCTGCCGAACGTGAACCATCCAACCCTGCGCACGATTTACCCGCCCGTCGCGCAGGGCGCTTTCTCGCTGGCGTACCACATCGACCCGTTCAACCCGCTGGCGATGCGCGCGGTGTGGCTGGCGTTCGATGCGCTCACGGCCCTGCTGATCGTGCTGGTGCTGCGCGAGCTGGGCCGGCCGCGGTGGTGGGTCGCGATCTGGTGGGCCAATCCCCTGGTGGTCATGCAGATCACCAACGGCCTGCACATGGACGTGCTGCCGGCGATGCTGGTGATGCTGGCGGTGTGGTGTGCGCTGCGGCGCTGGCCGATCGAGGCGGCCGGGGCGCTGGGCCTGGCCGCGGGGGCGAAGGTCTGGCCCGCCCTGCTGCTGCCGCTGATGCTGCGCGGCGCCGGCTGGCGGCGCGGCGCGACCGGCTGGGTGCTGTTCGCCCTCATCGCGGGCGCGTGCGCATGGCCGATCGCCATCGCGGGACTCGAGGATGACTCGGGCCTGGTCGCTTACACGCGGCACTGGCACAACAACGCCGGTCTTTATCAACTGCTGCACGCCGGCTGGTTCCACCTGCTCCAATGGACGCGGGCCTTGGCGATCGATCCGCACGGCCCGGCGCGCTTGACCAGTGCCGCGGTGGTCGCGGCGATCGCGCTGGGCGTGGCGTGGCGCACGCCGCGCGATGGGGCGCAGCGCGTCGGCCGGGCGCTGGCGGTCGTCGCGGCGCTGTTCCTGCTCAGCCCGACGCAGTTCCCCTGGTACTTCGTGTGGGTCGTGCCGCTGTTGGCCGTCGCGCCGCGCTGGTCACTGCTGGTCTACGCGGCGCTGTGGCACGGCGTTGCGTTCGCGGGGGTGTCGACCGTCGATGTTCTGGCCGTGGTCGCCATGGGCTTACTCCCCGGCGTGGTGGGACACGGACTGTTCAACTGGGCGGTGCGCCGCCTCGAGGTTCACGTCGTATCTCTGGCGATCCTGCTCGAACCGCTGGGGGCGACCACTCTGGCCGTACTCTTCTTGAACCGGTCCGTGGCCACGGTGGAGGCAGCAGGAACGCTCATTCTTCTGGCCGGGGTGGGGGTCGGCCTTCCACGAGCGAGGCGTCGGCGGGCTTGAAGTTCGGATCGGCCGGCGCGAACTCGCGGATGATGGAGCCCGCGTCCCAGGCGGCATCGTTGTTCCCGGGAACATTTTTGTGTTCCGCTTCGAGCAAGAGCTCGGTCTCGGCCAGGCGTGCACGGGCCAGGGCCACGAAGTCCGCGTCGCCGCGTCGACCGGCCAGCTCCCGCACCAGGGCATCGTCCTCTCGACGAAACTTCTGGGCCGCGCGTTCGGACTCGTAGGCCCGACGGCCGAGGAGCTGCAGACCGCCCAGACCGAGGATGGGGACCCGGAGCCGCCACAACAGCGCCGGTTCGAGCTCGAGGCCGATCAGGAACAGCATGATGACCACTCCGAACTCGGCGAAGTGCATTACGTCCTGACCTTCTTGCCCGACGAGCCCCAACACGAACGGGCCGATGGCGATCCCTGCGGCGAGGTAGCCAAGGACCGAGCCGAGTCCGAGGCGCTTGGCCACGGGCACCGCGACCACGGCGGCGGCCAGGTACACGAACGCCTGGAAGAAGAATCCCGCGTCCTCCATCAGCCCGACAGCTCTCCGCTTCTGAGAAGTTCCAGCCGATCGCGATAGCGGTCGACCGCATCATCGACGTCCTGCTTTCCCATCGCGTGCGTTCCGTGAACGACGAGTGGCGGAAGCCACTTCATGTGGTGCTTTCAGCGGTGCATCGATCAGCCGACGGTGAATCAGCGAGCGTTCGAGGGCCGGGGGCGCAAAGATGACGAGGACGGAACGTGACACGGAGAGTGGAGTCGCTGGCCGGCGCTACGTGGCACCGTAGCCTTCTTCGTTGGCGGCGGCACCGAACCGAACTCGGCCCGTCGTGCTCCACCAGTCCGTCCAGGAGGCGACGGCCACTTCACGCGAGTTCTTGTCGCCCAGCGGCGAGAACGGCACGCGGTGTCCGGTGACCCGGATCAGCTCGTCGTGAGCCCAGCGCCGGACCGGCAGGTCGCGGTGCTTGAGGCTCTGGATGATCCATTCGATGCGGTGTCGGGAACCGTGCTCCGAGTACCAGGAGCGCCAACGATGGGGCTTGAGCCCGTGCTGCTGTCCCGTGACCGAACATAGGGACTCGAGTGCGGCCTCCTGAATGAACCGGTCGTTGCTCGACAACAACTCGACGAGGTCGGGAATCGCGGTGACGTCCCGCAGTGTGCCGACCGCGCGGGCGGCGTACAGCTGACGCGTTCGGTTGGAACCCTCGAGCTCATTTCGGACCTTGGCGACGGCTTCGTCGAAGCCACGTAGCCGTGCGTACGTCTCCAGGACGCGCATGGCGATCACACGAACGTCTCCGCTGCCGTCAAAAGCCAGCTTGGCTAGACCGTCCATGCATCGTTCGTCCCGGAGCTCCTGGAATACAAAGGCCGCGTAGAAGCGGACGTCGGGATCGGGATGTGGGAAAAGCTCGAGCACGAACGGCACAATCCGCTGACCTAGGCGAATCGCCAGCCGGATGTAGGGTCCGTGGCCGGACGGCGGAGGAAGAGCGCGGAGGTCCCGGCGCAAGACCTCCAGCGGTCCTGGAAACAGGGCGGCCAGTCGAGCGAGACCATCGTCGCCATGAAGCTCGAGCTCGTCGAGGGTCGAGCCGCGGCGCGCAACCGCTTCAATCGCCCGGTCGATGTCCTCTTGTTTGGCTTCGTCGGTGGACTCGTCCGAAGACGGTGCGACGTCTTCGTCGTCGAGCGCGATCTTGCCGCGCACGCTCGGTTGGCCGATTGGCGGGGCGAGCGAGATGATGCCGGAGTTCTCCTGGGCGTCGAGCTCGGGCGGGGCGAACAGGGGACCCTCCGGTGGCGCCTTCGACGACGCAGCCGCGGAATCTTCCTCGATCGGAACATCGACGGGGGGCGTGACGCGGACCGTAATTCGCTCCTCGGGTTCGAGGGCGATTGGACCCGTGTTCCCCGATCCGTCGATCTGTGTGATCCGCCGGGGGCGTCCGGTGTCGTCGAGTCTGGCTGCAGGGGTCGGCGCGAGCTCGTCGGGAGCGGGACCCCAGCGGGCGGGTTCGGTGGTTCCGAAGTTCGGAGGTGGCGAGAGGTCCCGGCTCGGTTCCGGCGCGACGATGGCTGGGATGGCGGGCGACGGTGTGCTGGGGGGCGGTGCGCTGGATGGC
>CAZUHK010000062.1:0-14926 GCA_964620345.1 uncultured Planctomycetaceae bacterium | reverse complement strand
GTCCTTGAGCACCTTGTTGAGCAGGTGGCCGAGGTGGATGTCGCCGTTGGCATACGGCGGGCCGTCGTGGAAGACGAAGCGGTCGCTCAGGTGATCCGCGGCGCGCATTCGGTCGTACAGGCCCAGCTTGTTCCAGCGTTTCTGGAACTCCGGCTCGCGCTGGACGAGGTTGGCCTTCATCGCGAAGGATGTCTGCGGCCGCAGGATGGTCTGCTTGTAGTTTGGTTTTTGCGTTTGCTCGGTCATGGCACGGGGTATCTTAACGGCTCATCAGGCCCAGCAGGCGATCGACGCCGACGCCGGCCAGCGAGTCCAGGCGCAGGTCGGCGTGGGCGAAATCCAGGTCGGCGGTCATCGGGGTCGGCACGGCCACGGCGATCATGCCCGCGGCCTTCGCCGCGGTCACACCGTTGGTCGAATCCTCCAGCACCACGCACCGGCCCGGTTCGATGCCCAGCCGCGCGGCGGTCAGCAGGAACGGGTCGGGATCGGGCTTGTGCCGCGGCGTGTCCTCGCCGGTGACCAGGTGTTCGAACCGATCGCGCAGCCCCAGCGTCGTCAGGTGGCCCTCGACCCATCCCCGGCCCGACCCGGAGCAGACGGCCCGATCGATCCGCCGCGCCACCAGCTCCTCGATCAGCTCGACCACGCCCGGCAGCGGGCCGCGGCCGGTCAGTTCGCGGTCGATCATCGCGCGACGGCGCTGCTTGAGTTCATCGCGGTCGAACGTCCGACCGGTCAGGCGTTCGAGTTTGCCGTGGAAATCCGAGTAATCGCTGCCGCGGCCGAGGCAGGCGACCCAGTCGGCCAGCGGCACATCGTGGCCGTGCTCCTGGTAGATCCGCCGCCAGCTCGTCCACACCGGCGTTTCGGTTTCGAGGATCAGGCCGTCGAAGTCGAAAACGATCGCGGAGCGCGGATTGCGGATCGCGGAACTGCTCATGCCGAGTCACTCACCTCGTAGCTGTGCGATGGCCGCGGCGCGATCGGGGGCGGCGAAGATGCTCGTGCCCGCCACGATGGTGTCGCAGCCGGCGTCGCGACAGGCGCCAACCGTGTCGGCGTTGATCCCGCCGTCCATCTCCAGCCGCTGGTCATCGCGCAGCTTCGGCGCGATCGCACGCACCTTGTCCAGCACTTCGGGCATGAACGACTGCCCGCCGAAGCCCGGGTGCACGCTCATCACCAGCACCAGGTC
The DNA here is from genome assembly GCA_964620345.1 of uncultured Planctomycetaceae bacterium. Lineage (GTDB taxonomy): Bacteria > Planctomycetota > Phycisphaerae > Phycisphaerales > Zrk34 > CAZUHK01. Next base: position 13,728 of record CAZUHK010000062.1, on the reverse strand, counting down.
GACTGCATCGAGGAACGGTTCGACCAGCCGCCAATCGGTCGGCGGGTTCACCGTGATGCCCGCACGGCAGCTCAAACCATGGATGCGATCGATCAGCGTCAGGCCCGTGTCGGGCGCGATGACTTCGGCGTGAATCGTCAGGCAGTTCGCCCCGGCCTCGGCGAAGGCATCGACGAATTCGCCAGGCCGCTCCACCATCAGGTGTACATCGAGAAACACATCGTCGAACCGGTCGCGCAGCGATTGGACCACCGCCGGGCCCATGGTGAGGTTGGGCACGAAGTGGCCGTCCATGATGTCCACGTGAATCGCATCGGCCCCGGCGGCCAGCACGTCGGCCACCTCGTTACCCAGCCGCGCGAAATCCGCCGCGAGGATCGACGGCAACACCAGCGGCCGCCGCGGGGGATGGGTGAAGACGTTGGGCATGGGCGAATGCTACCGAGCAGTTGGGCCGATGCATAATCACCATTTGACGAACCAACTCGCCAGAGCGTCCGGCACGGTCCAATGGCCCGCTCGTTGACCGCCACGGGCCAAGGGCGCCGGCGCCCCGCAATCGCGATGCGAGGATTACCCGGACTGCGGGATTCGGACCAGCACGGTCGGGGCAAGGCGCTGGCCCGATTCATCCATCGGCTGGGGCTGGCCGTTGACCTGCAAGTGCGGGTGGCGCTGCTGGTAATGTTCGGTGATCTGGGGATGGTACTCGGCCAGTCCCCGCCGCGGTCCGCTCTGGATGACGGTAATCGCATCGTGGGGGAAGACGCCGACGGTGACGAGCGAGTGGCGTGGGCCGTGGTAGAAATACGCCTCCTCGTCCCGCTCGCGCAGCCGGGCGGCTTGTCGCTCGGCCTGCTTGCGGAAGTCTTCGCCGGCCAATTCGTCGTACATCGCGATCTGCAGCGTGTACACCGCATCGGGCGACTCGGGCACGTGGCGCAGGTCGAAAGCGGCATGCTCGGTTGGCCGGTTGAGCATGACGGCGGTAAGCGCGGTGGTGGTCGGCGCGAACCCGCGCCGCCCGCGCATGCCGCGCAGCTTCGCCAGGTCGCGCTGCGCCTGGTGGGCGTTGCGAGAGCGATACTTGCCGAAGTAGACCGTGCTGCGCGTCGGATGGGATCGGACCCAGAAGTCCGCCTCGCCGGTCTGCTGTTCGTACTGGCGGGCCGTGTCGGCTGCGGCGGCTTCGTGACCGGGGTGTTCGAACGTGACCAGTTCGATCGCCCAGGCCGCATCAGGCGCCAGGTTCGTCGTGCCGCCGCCGGTGACGGTCGGCGCGTCGTGGTCATCGTCATCGCGCACGCCGGTCGGGTCGGTGCCGAACTGCCCCCAGTTGGCAAATCCCTCCCGCCGTACCACGCGCGTCTCGGTGCAGCCGACCACCACCACCGCCAGCGCCAGCGACAGCGCTGCTGCGATTCGCATCAAGCGTGGGCCGGTGGGGCGAACCATGTCTTGCATTATATCAGTCCCTCACAGCCCTTCGGGCCACGCCCGCGGAGCAACAATGGCCAAGTCAACGTCATACCCCAATCCCGCCCCCGGCGCAAGGCCCTGACACTCGCCGAACCGCCAAATGCGCCGGCCCCGGGCTCCCCGCCCGGGCAATCGTCTTACCGTCGCTCGCGGCAGGCCGCGGCTGTACACTGTGCGGCTTGCGTTACTCAACTGCGGGAGCCAGACATCATGCGACCTCAAACCATGGCCGTGCACACCGGCGTGTATGCCGACACGGCGTACAACTCCGTCACCACCCCGATCTACCCGTCGAGCACGTTCCGCTTCGACTCGATCGGCAAACACCGCGGCTACGACTACACCCGCAGCGGCAACCCGACGCGCGATGCGCTGGAGCAGAACCTCGCCGCGCTTGAAAGCGGCGCCGGCGCGGTGGCCACCAGCACCGGCATGTCCGCCATCACCGCGACGATGATGCTGATGCAAAGCGGCGACCACCTGATCGCCGGCAACGACATCTACGGCGGCACCTACCGCCTGTTCAACGAGCTCGCGCCGCGCATGGGCATCGCCGTCAGCTTCGTCAACCTGCGCGATGCCGATGCGGCCCGCGCCGCGATCCGCGAAAAGACTAAAGCCATCTGGATCGAAACGCCCAGCAACCCGCTGCTGAACATCATCGACATCGCCGCGGTGGTCGAGCTGGCCACACAGCACAACCTGCTGACCATCGCGGACAACACGTTTCTCTCGCCGATCTACCAGCGGCCGCTGGAGCTGGGCGTCGACGTGGTCGTTCATTCGACGACGAAGTACCTCAACGGCCACAGCGATGTGGTCGGCGGCGTGGCGATCGGCTCGACCGGTGAGCTGGCCGACCGGCTCAAGTGGCTGGGCAACGCCCTGGGCGTTACGTGCAGCCCGTTCGATGCCTTCCTCGTGCTCCGCGGCGTCAAGACCCTGCCTCAGCGCATGGCCGCGCATCAGCAGAACGCCACCGCGCTGGCTCAATGGCTGGCCGCGCACGACCGCGTCACGAAGGTGTACTACACCGGCCTGAACGATCACCCGCAGCGCGACCTGATCGCCCGCCAGCAGCACGGCCACGGCGGCATGCTCGCCTTCGAGATCGACGCGCATCCGCAAAAGCTCGACGACTTCTTGGGCGCGCTCAAGCTGATCCTGCTCGCCGAATCGCTGGGCGGCGTCGAGTCGCTGATCGAACAGCCCTGGACGATGAGCCACGCCTCGATGGGCGAGGCCGGCCTCGCCGCAAGCGGCATCACCCCCCGCACCCTCCGCGTGAGCGTCGGCCTGGAACACCCCGACGACCTGATCGAGGATCTGCAGCAGGGATTCGCTGCGATCGCGTGAGCCGTTGAGCCGCGTCACGGTCGTACGGTTGCGGCGCCACGCACGACCAAGCCAACGAATGAACGATTTAACGAGTCAACGATTTAACACCTGCATGACTGATCTGCTTACCAACCCGCTGTGCCGGCCAGAGCATCTGGGCCGGCCGATTCCCGATTCGCCGCACGCGGTGTCGGCGTGCCTGCCGACGTGGGCCGACGTGGTCGGCTACGAGCAGGGCGAGCCGCGGGTGATCGAGCGGATGGCGGCGGGGTATCCGCGGTTCGTGTATCACCCCCGATGCCGCGCGCTGTTCGCCGCGTGCGACGAGCGCTTCGCCGACGGGCAGACCACGTGCCTGGTGTTTCCCACATCGCGCATCGCCCAGCGGTTCACGCGGTTCATCGCGATCCACGACGGGGCGCAGGCGACACTGCACGACATCGGCTGTGGGGAAATGGTCGCCGCGCGGTTCCCGAAGGTTTGCGCCGAGCTGGCCCGCCAATTCTGGCAGCACACCGGCGAAGGCGTCAACTCGCGCCAGGCCGAGGCGGCCCTGGCCGGCCGGACGCTCGACGACGGCACACCGGCCAAACACACGCTCCGCCGACGCATCGCCGACCTTGCCGGCGCCGCGGCCGACGATGTGTACCTGTTTCCCACCGGCATGGCGGCGATCTTCACGCTCCACCGGGCCCTGATGCGGCTGTGGCCCGACCGCAAGGCCGCGCAGTTCGGCTTCCCTTACGTCGACACGCTGAAAGTCATTCAGAAGTTCGGCCCCGGCGCGCGGTTCTATCCGTGCGGCGATCAGGCCGAGCTCGAGCAGCTCGCCGAGGCCATCGCGGCCGAGCCGGTCTGCGGCATCTTCACCGAGCTACCGTCCAACCCCCTGCTTGCAACGCCCGACCTGGTGCGATTGAGCGCCCTGGCCCGCGAGCGCGACACGCCGCTGATCGTCGACGACACGATCGCGACGTGGGTCAACGTCGATGCCCTGCGGTACGCCGACGTGACGGTCAACTCGCTGACCAAGTCGTTCAGCGGCGCCGGCGACGTGGCCGGCGGCTGCCTGCTCCTGCGGCAAGACGGACGCTTCGTCGACCGCCTGCGCCAAGCGATCGACGCGGAATACGAAGACCTGCTTACCGGCCCCGACGCGCGGCTGCTTGAAACCAACAGCCGCGATTTCGTCGATCGTGTCGCCCGCACCAACCGCACCGCCGTCGCGCTCGTCGATCACCTGCGACAGCACCCCAAGGTCGAGCGCGTGTACCACCCGCTGACCGTCGCGAGCGACCGCTACGAGCAGGCCCGTCGCCACGACGGCGGCCACGGCTCGCTGTTGTCGATCGACCTGAAGGACGCCGCGCACGCCGCGCCGCGGTTCTACGATGCGCTGTGCGTCTGCAAGGGGCCGAACCTGGGCGCCAACTACACGCTGGCCTGCCCGTACACGATCCTCGCACACTATCACGAGCTGCCCTGGGCCCGGTCGTGCGGCGTCAGCCGCTGGCTGGTGCGCCTCAGCGTGGGCCTGGAAGACGCCGACGACTTGATCGCGCGGTGCGACGCCGCGCTGGCATGAGCCGCGAGCCCGAATGCTTCACGCAGGCCAGGTGCTGGGGGGCAGGTGCGGCTGCGTGGCCAATCGGGGGTTGATTGGATCGGATTCGAAGCGGTCGGCGTATGGCACACGATTCAAGTGTGCTGTGCCTGAGCAGCCCGTGCCCGCGGGTCCACCGCTTGGGTTGCGACGATGCGGTCAATCCATGACCGCGCCGCCGCGGAGGGGGTTGTTATACCCGACAACGTCGGGCTCGTAGGTATCTTCCCCGCCGATGAGCAGGCCGAAGTCGGCGCTGGTGATCTCGATCTGCGCCTGGTGTTCGACGTGGCCGTCGAGGAAGGCGAGGTTCTTGCCCTCGTGGGGCCGATCGGTCAGCAGCATGCCGTTCTGGAACCGCATCCAGCCGCTCCATTTGGCGTCGGTCAGGTTCGGTTCGCTGGCGTTCGCCCAGTGGGGCCTGAGAATCGCGGCGTTGGAGATGCTCACATCATCGATGATGGCGGCGACCTCGGCCGGTCGTCGCAAGTGGCGACCGCCGAACTGCGTGACCACGCCGTTGGCGACGTAGCTGTTGGCGTCGTCATCGGTCGGCGAGAAATCGTGCGTATTATTCGCGCTGCCGGCGACCAGCGTCACGCTCGGGCAGCGCAGGGCCCGCGAGTCGCCCCGGATTTCGCTCAGGTAGGGCCTCAAACCGTACAGCCAGTTCGGCCGGTGCGCCGGCTCGTGGATCGCATCGAGCGCAATGAAATGCGCCACTTCCGTGCCGGCAAACTCCGCGATGTTCGCCACCTGCAAGGGGAAGAATCGACGATGGTCGGAACCGTATAGCCCCGCGGCGAGCATCATCTGCCTTTCATTCGACGCGCATTCGACGCGCCGGGCCGACTCGCGGGCGCGGCCGACCGCCGGGATCATGATCGCCAGCAGCAGCGAGATGATCGTGACCACCACCACCAGCTCCACCAGCGTGAAGCCATCCCCCCACGAGACGCGATCTCGCGCGGCGCGGCGTCGGATGGTTGCTCGGTCCGATCGACCCATCGAAACCCCTTGATTCACCCGCGGCTTCAATACACCAGCTTGCGGAAATCCTCGATCCGGTGAAATGTGATGAGGTTGCCATCGTGCGGATTTTTCGCCCGCTCGTCCCCGGAGCGGCTGAGGAGGACCAGGTCCTCGCCATCGATCGCCATCGAGGCGTAGTGCCGCGAGGCCTTCTCGACGGGGCCGACCGCGACGAGCCCGGCGAAGCACCAGTCGACCATGTTCTTGGAAAAGTGCAGCGTCAGCCGCCGCCGCTGGTTGTTCGCCATGTTGTAGCGGTCATCGCCCAGCCGGTCGGGCCGGGTCATGCTGTCCGTCGCCTGCGTCGAGAGCAGCCAGTACAGCTTCGTCCGCTCGTCGTAGAGCACGTGGAACTTCATCTGCCCGCCGGGTATCGGCAGGTAGAGCATCTTCTTGCCCGACGGCGCGGTCTCGAGCATCGTCTTCATCGGGCCCGTGCCCGGCTTGTCGCCTTGCTCAATGACTTTGGCCATCGCCGCGTATCCGGTCCCGCCCGTGTGGGCCCGCATGAACAGGTGGAACGTCCTGCCCTCGGGGTCGTGCCAGAGGTGGTCGGGGTCGTGGATCCGCACGACATTGGCTTCGAGCCAGCCAATCGGGCTCATCGGCCGACCCTTCGCCACGAAATTCGCTTCGTCCTCTTTCGACTCGAAGAACGGCACGCCGAACCAGTCCAGATCGTCCGGCTTGACCACGTCCTCGAACGCCAATTCGCTGGCGAACGTCCAGTTCTCCCGCTTGGTCAGGTCGTCGTTCACGTCGCCGCGCATCAGCACGGGGGCGAGTTCGCCGACGTACCAGCCGCGAATGTCGTTGCGCACCCGCCGCTCCATCACCAGGTACACCTTCCCGTGGGCGTAGTGGACATTGCAGGGCGCCTGATGCCACTTCTGCCCCTCGGTCAGCGTTGCCGGCTCGGTCCAGGTCTTGCCGCCGTCGTCGCTGCGGATGACCGTCAAATCGCCGGCGTGGCCGAGCACGTAGAGCGAGTCCCCGGCGACGAACGGTCGGGCGTGCATGAACGGGAAGCGCGTCCGCAGCGTCCACGTCTTTCCCCCGTCGTCGGAGGTGTACACCCGCCCCTGCCAGTGGTCGCCGCGCCCCGGTCGCTCCCAGACCGGCCCGGGCCAGTTGCGAGCGACCGCCTCGGGGCCGCGCACGTCCATCGTGGCGACGAGTCGGCCGCCGTCCAGCCGCACGATCCCCGGGCTGTAGAGAATGACCTTGTCGGGGTCGGGCGATTCGTGGACGGCGACATAGTCGTTGGCCAGCGGCTGGACCTGGGCCGTCGCCGCGGTCGTGAGGAACGAGGTCATGAAAAGGCATCCCATCAGCAAAGACAGAGCCCGGAGGCCGGCCAGACGTTGCACAGCGTTCGCGGTCATTGGGTACATGCCCCGTTCTCCCGGCGTTCAGCGGGCGTCATTGCCAGGCGCTGGTTGATTCAGCGGCTCATCGTCCATCGTCCGCTTGCGGAAGTCTTCGATCCGATGGAACGTGAGGTAGTTCGAGTCGTGGCAGTTGGGCGCGTTGCCGTAGGCGGTGCGGACGACGGCGATGATGTCCTCGCCGTCGAAATGCCAGTCGGCGTACTGAAAGCCGTGGGTCTTGACTTGCCGGTGGTAGAGCAGGACCGACTCGACGCTCCATTCCCGAAGCTCCCCGGCGCTGGTCAGGGCGAGCGTGTTGCGGGTCCACGATGGCATCCGCGCCTTGGGCAGATCTTTCTTTTGCGCCCAATTGGCCAGCGACCACCAGCGGTCGGACTTCGCGTCGTAGCGGATCGTGAACTTGGTCGCGCCGCCGGGGAACTTGAAATAGCCGTCCTCGCGATCGAAGCTCAACGTCCGCCCCTCATCGGACAGCTTGAGCAACCCGGCCACGCCGCCTTCTTTCGCTTCGTGTACGCGCATGATGTTGTGGAGCCCGCCGTCCCGGTCGGCGACGATGTTGCCCTCGTCGGTGAGGAACATGCCCTCCGGGTGCGGATGCGATGACACGCCGTTGCTCACCCGCCAGCTCGACGCCTTGAGCAGGTCCGCGTCCACGTCCGCCGAGAGCACGACGAACGTCTGCGGCTGGCCCTGCTTGCGCGGCCCGGGCTTGCGGCGGACGGCGGATTTGTACAGCCGGCCCTCGTGTTCCAGCATCGCTCCGCCGGCGATGCCGTGCACCCACTGCTCATCTTCCTTCAACAGCAGCCCGCTGTCGGCGTCCGCGGGCTCGGTCCACGTCCGCCCGCCGTCTTTGGACCGGCGGATCACCAGCGTACCCCACCGGCCCGTGCTGCCGAGGATGTACAGGTCGCCCCGGTGGACGAACAGCCGGCTCCAGAACTGGCCCTTGAGCGTTGCGCTGTGTTCCCACGTTCGGCCGCGATCCGTCGACCGGTACACCGCCGTGGTGTCGAACGTCGTGCCCGGGCCGAACAAGTCGTGGCTGGCCACGTAGCTGCCGTCGGGCAGGACGGCCAGAGACGGCGAGCCGAGGTAGACCTTCTCGGGGTTCGGGCTCTCGCAGATCACCACGCCGGGGGGATGGTCCATTGCCGGGGTTTTCGATTGCGCCGCGGCAGGCGAACCGATGGCCGCGGCCAGAAGCATGAAGAAAAACGCCGGCAGATTGCTGCCGGCGTGGGGTGGGCGTTGAAGACGAACATACGGCATGAGAACTCCCATAAGTTGCCGCGATCAGCGCCGCCGCCGACCGGCGAGCATGACCGCCCCGCCGAGGCCGAGGAGGGCGAGCGAGGCGGGCTCGGGGATCACCGCCCCGAAGGTTGGGCCGTCGAGAGTCAAACCGTCGAACACGGTCGCGCTGTCAGCAAAAACCGTGAAACTGCTCAAGTCCGACTCGAATCGCAGAAGCTGGTTGTTCGAGAAGTCCGCGAGGAGCACATCGCCATCGGGCAGCACGAAGGGGTCGAACCGAAGATCGGCATTCCCGAAATTGAATTCGTTCAGTACAGTGCCCGAACCGTCTACTTCTCGAAGATAACGGTCACCGCCATCATTCACTGTCAAGAAGATGCTGCCATCGTGGTAATGCGGGGCTTGGGGATTGGCATCGGAAACATTCGTAACCGGGAAGGTTGCGATCACGCTCTTGAGGTTGCCGGTGGCCGGGTCGAATTCGAGCAGGCGGTCATTGTCCCGGTCGGTCACGACAAGGTCGCCATCGCCGTCGACCGTGAGGCCGCGCGGCGTGTCCAGCGTGTCCGTGGCAGTCAGATTGCTTGGGTCGTTGAAGCTGGCGGGCACCACGGCAGTGACGCTGCTCTGGCCATCGACGCGGTAAACCTGATCGTCCTCGGTCCCCCCGCCGAATGGATTGACGAAGAACAGGTCGCCGCTGCTGTTGAAGGCGATGTCGTCGGGCCTGATATCGGCCTGGCCATTGAAGGCGTTTGCCAAGGGCGTGCCGTCGATGGCGAACTTGCGGATGGGGCCCCCGCCCGTCTGGTTCGGCTGGTCGTCCGTGTCGGCGATGTAGACGTTGCCGTCCGGCCCCTGCTTGATGCCGCCAGGAGAAAACCCGCTGGCGAACGTGCCGACAAACGTGCCGTCGGTCTCGAACTCCAGTACGCGGTCATTGCGGACATCGACAATCAGCACATGCTGGATCATCGCGGCGGCGGCGTGGCCCGCGGAGAGGCCGAGGGCGGCGGTGACGATGGCGATTGCGGTGAGGTGTCTCATTTTCTACGACTCCTGTTGTGTTTGCCCGTGCCGGGCGGTGGGTTAAAATGGGCCTTACGATGACCCGCGAGTTCCTGAATCCTGCACGAAGAATACTCGACGTGGAGCGGCTTGCCAATGTCTTTGGTGGCCAATGTTTTGTCCAATCCGGCCACGGGCAGGTCGACGGCCGGGGGCCGCGGCGATTCTGGCGGCTGATCGAGCTGGCCGACCGGGACCGCAGGCCGGCGATCCTCAACGCCCAGCAGATCAGCAACAGTTGGGCGATGCGGGGGCTGATGGACAGCCAGCCGCGGCGATGGCGGACGCTCGACGACGGGGTGCCGCTGGTCTACGTGCTCAAGGGCCAGGGCGAGGTCCGGCTCGAGGATCAACGATTCAAGGTCGCGGCGGGGGACCTGTTCGTCGCGCCGCGCGGTCGGCCACACGCCTACGGCCCGGATCCGGGGACGCGGTGGGATGAGTTCAGTTGCCGGTTGAGCGGGCGGATTTTCGAGAGCTGGTTTCGGCCGGGCCTGCTCGATCCGCACAAGCCGCTGCGCCGGTTGCTGCCGATCGAGGACTGGCTCGGCCGATTCCACGAGGTCATCCTCCCCCTCGCCGAGCCGGGCGCCGAGCAGGGGCCGGACGATTGGGCGAAGCTGATCGGGCTGCTGGGCGGGGCCTGCGCGCATCAGGGGAAGAGCGGCCCCCGCGCTGACGACGCGGACTGGCTGGCGCGGGCGACGGCGGCGATCCGCGCCGAGCCGCTGAGGCCCCAGCTCGATCTCGACCGCGTCGCGGCGAAGCTGGGGGTCGGCCAGCGCACGTTCCGCCGCCGGTTTACGCGCCTGGCCGGCCTGACGCCGCACCGGCACCACAGCCAGCGGGTGATGGACGAGGCCCGGGCGATGCTCGGCGCCGGCGAGCCGCTGGCGACGATCGCCGCGCGGCTGGGCTTTCCCAACGCCTACTATCTGTCCCGCCGCTTCAAGCAGGTGACCGGTCAGACGCCGACCGAATACCGCACGGAGCTGAAACATCGCTGAACGCGGGGCGGTGTTCGGCGGGGCGCGGGCGTGAAGCCGGGTTCAGAAAAGGACATTCTACTTTATCGAATAAGTACCATATCCCCCTTTCTGCCAGCTTTTCCGCCTGCCTGAAGAAGTAGCATGTTTCTTTTTCCGAGCGAGGCACACCCGGATCAGCCGCTCCCGAAAGATTCCGAAGGATTGATGACCATGAAAACCTATGCACTCACGCCATGGCGCGAGGATCTGCTGGCGGCGATCGATCGCCACCAATGCGAAGACGAGCGGGGGCAACGCGTGCCCGGGGCGTATCGCCGCTGGACGTTCTCCCGCCCGCCAGCCGACGCGACCGCGGCCAATCCCTACGGCTGCGCCGACGCCGCCAACCTGCTGTACACCCTGGGGGCCTTGCCTTGCCGACCGGAAGCCAGGCGGGCGCACACCGATGCGTTGCGGGGCTTTGGATCGCGGCAAAGCGGGCTGTTCGAGGAAGCGACGCACCACCCGCTGCACGTGAGCGCCCATTGCCTGGCCGCCCTGGAACTTTTCGATCCGCCCCCCTCGCCACCGCCGGCCGTGTTGGAGCAATGGGCCGACCCCGCGCAAGTGCCCGCTTTTCTCGAGCAGCTCGATTGGGCCCAGTCGCCCTGGAACGCCTCCCACCAGGGGGCGGGGCTGTTCGTGATCTTCGCGCTCACCGGCCGGGCCGACGCCGAATGGCAGGGCCGGTATTTCGACTGGTTGGCCCGCGAGAACTGCCCGGAAACCGGCATGTGGCGGCGAGGACTCACCGTGCCCATCCACCATAAGGGATGGGGACGCACCCGCTTCCCCCACCTCGCCGGCACCTTCCACTACCTGTTCAACCACGAATACGCCCGCCGCCCCTTGCCGCACCCCCAACGTCTGGTGGACACCTGCCTGGCCATCGCCCAAGAGGAGCCCGGCCTGCATCGCGGCGTGTCGTTCGCGGCCGTCGATTGGATCTACTGCCTTAACCGGGCCCTGCGGCAATGCGGCCACCGCTTCCCCGAGGCCCGCGCCGCCCTGGACCGCTTCGCCGACGCCTACCTCGACCAACTGCTCGCACGCGACCCCGCGACCGACCCGGCCATGGACGACCTGCACCGGTTGTTCGGCGCCGTCTGCGCGGTGGCTGAACTCCAACAGGCGCTGCCCGGAAAAATCCACAGCATCCCCCCGCTCAAACTCGTGCTCGACCGCCGGCCGTTCATCTGACCCCCGCCTCCGCCTCCGGAAGTTTCCCCCGCGCCGAACCCATTGACCCGAACCCTCACCACACCCCCCGCAAGACGCTCATGGATCAACCCCACACACCCCCCGCAACTCCGCCATGTGCTGCTGATGCTCCGCACCGACCACGGCTTCGCCCGGGCCGTGATGCGCGGGGCGGTGGACTTCGCCCGCGCCGCCACCGGCACACGGTGGCTGTTTACCCAGCGCCTGCCCGGATCGGGGCCAATTGACCTTGGCGAATACGACGGCATCATCGCCGGCATCGGATCGGAAGCCGACGCCGAACCGCTGAGCAAAAGCAGCACCCCCGTGGTCAACATCCTCACCGGGTTCGCCGGCAGCGACTGGCCTTCGGTCGGCGTCGATGACCATGCCGTCGGCAGCGCGGTGGCCCATCACCTGATCGATCGGCGGCACACCCGCTTCGCGTTCGTCGGCCTGCCCCGGCCGTTCGCCGCGGACCGTCTCGCCGGCTTCCGCCAGACCCTCGACGAGCACGGCCTGAGCTGCGACGACGTTTTCACCATGGAGCTGGACCCCCGCTGGCTCCGCGAAACCCCCAGGCCCGCCGCCGTCTTCGCCGCCAACGACCCGGTCGGCCAAACCGTCGTCAACCAGTGCCGCGACCACGGCCTCGACATCCCCGCCGAGGTGGCCGTGGTCGGCGTGGAGCACACGCTGTCCTTCTCGCAGACGTGGCTCAACGTCGGTCCCGGCTCCGATGGCGAGATCACCGCGATGGTCTTCGATGGCGGCACGACGGACGTGCTCGGCTCGCTCGCATTCATCGGGAACCAGAGCAGCGGCGAGGGCAGCAACAATTGGACCCGAACCTCTTTGACGTTCACGCCCACCTCGAGCACGATCGACCTCCGCTTCCAGGAGACCACGGCCAATAGCACGGCGACGGACGTCCAACTGGATGCCCTTACGCTCACATACATCCCCGAACCCGCGTCGCTGGCGCTGCTGGGGCTTGGAGGCCTGATGATGCTCTCGCGCCGCCGGCGCTGAGTTAGCAGCGAGGCCCGCCTCGCCCGTTTCACGCACGTACACCCGCCCCGTCGCCGACAGGCGGCGCGGCGGATTTCATGGCCGCGGCAGGACCACACCCCCGGACACTCGGACCCCCGGCCCCCCCGGCGAAAGGCGCATGGCAAGACAGCCCCGGCGGTGTTACACTCCTATAGGGTCGCTAACCTCGCCCCCAGTGTAAAAGCATGTACCGCTCATGACACCAGAGCGCTAGGACAGGCATTCGCATCCGTGGGGCAGGCATTCTTGCCTGTCATTTCGTGGGACAGACAGGAACGTCCGTCCTACCGAAGGACCTGGGCCTGGCTCAACGATCGGAGCCCCCCATGCGACAGCACCCACCCGTCCCCCTCGTCCGGCACGGTTTTACCCTCATCGAACTGCTGGTGGTGATTTCGATCATCGCCCTGCTGTTGTCCGTCCTGCTGCCGGCCCTGAGCGGCGCCCGCGACGCCGCCCGACGCGCGGTGGGCATGTCGAACCAGCGGCAGATCATGATCGCCACCATGGGCTTCGCGACCGAACTCGGTAACCTGCCTTACCCCCAGCGGGGCGTGACCGGGGGCGGCGGGAGCACCAGCGAATCCGCTTTTCTGCGCAGTTGGACGGACTGGGGACAGTGGCCCAACCAGACAAACCAGAAGCGCATCTGGGCGGATGAGCTCGTGGATTTCGAGTTCATCACCACCGACGCGTTCGATGATTCGCAACACGTCCAGCAGGTGATGTCTGCTAACGCCCCACCGAACGATATTGTGGATTACACGGCCCAGCCGGAAGCCGATCGCACCGTGGGCGGCCGGCTTCTGGCGCCGATCTCGTATCAGATCAACATCTTTTTCATAAACTCGTCCCTGAATGAAGATAAGGCCAGCGATTATCCAGGAAACGTGCGGGGGCTGTGGCAGCGTGGGAGCAATGGTTTCAACCGGATGACCCCGGATGTCTTCCTCTCGCCGTCTGACAACGCTTACATCGGGGACGCGGGGTGGTCCGACGCGCCCACCGCGGTTGTCCGGCCCGCGTGGGACGCGGGTTTCAGAAGCAGCGACAAACTCTTTGCCTTCGGCGACGGGCATGTCGAGGTCGTGCCGCAGATCGAGTGGTGGTCGGACACTTTTTGGGGGGCTATAACCCCGCCGCCGAAGACCCCCGCTTCCGCGCCCGGATGTGGGACATTCGGCATCGCAACCCGCAGGGGGGGAACTGGAATAAAGGCATGGATCTGAATAGCTATTGATAAACTTCTTGTGCGTCCGCTTGCGGTTGCACTTTC
>CAZUHK010000061.1:0-14958 GCA_964620345.1 uncultured Planctomycetaceae bacterium | reverse complement strand
ATTGCCAGCGCGGTGGCGATGACGAAAAGGAACACAAAGATGACCAGTGCGTAAACCGCGCCACTGATCCCGCCGCCTCGAGTCGCCATAGTTGGCCTCCATGATGCCGACGTGGTGATGCCGGCGCTACGTCGGTTGGCTTTTCATCACAAGTGTGGCCGCTCACAGGGGTTTCGTCAAGGCCCCGCCGCCGAAGCCCCGCGGGGAAGGTCGATGGCCAACCGTAAACGGCCAGATCGCAACGTGCCACGCCCGGCGCGCATGACGCGGAGTTGGGTATTGGATCTTGGTGACCGATCACTCCGATCGTCTTGAGCGATCGGCTATTCGTCGGCCTTTTCGATCTGCCAGTACTCGATTTCGAGGGGGGTGGAGCGGCCGAAGATGGTGACGATCACGCGGACCTTGCCCTGCTCGGGCAGCAGCGCATCGACGGTGCCATCCATGTTCTCGAACGGGCCTTCCCTGACTTTCACCACGTCGCCGGGCGCGAACTCCATCTTCACTTCCGGCTCTTCCTCGGGCTGGCGGCTGGCGAGGACCATCTTCTCGACCTCGTCGAAGTTCATCGGCGCCGGTCGGCCGGCGGTGCCGATGAAGTCGCCCACGCCGGTGGTTTCCTTGATGAGGAAGAAGACGTCCTGGGGGATGCGGCCGTCGTCTTCGAGCTTCATTTCGACGAAGACGTAGCCGGGGTAGAGCTTCTGCAGGCGGATCTTCTGCTTGCCGCCCTTCATGGTGCGGATCTTCTCGGTGGGTACGAGGATGCGGTTGACCAGGTGGGTCATGCCCTCGATCTTCACCTTGCGCAGAAGGGTTTCTTTGACCGAGTCTTCCTTATTGGACGCCACGCGAAGCACGAACCACTGGAAACCGGGATAGATCAGTGGCTCGTCCTCGGCGATCTGGTCGCCGCCGGAGGGGCCGTCGGCCTGATCCTGAAGCTGCTCTTCCTCGGGCGCCGCGGGTGGGTCGGTCGCGGCCTGCTCGTCGGCGGCGGGCGCGTCGGCCTGCGGCGGGTTCGTGGCGTCGGGCGAGGTCGAATTATCTTGTTCTGTGGTCATGATGTTGTTCAATGCGCGACGTGTCGTGGGGCGTGCCTCAGCAGAGGATTGGGCCCAAAAGATCAGGAGGCGAATTGGGCGCCGATGGCCTGGACCACCGCCCAGGCCGCGACGACGCAGACGGCGTTGGTTGCCAGTTCGACGGGCAGCGCCGGGCTCTTGAGGACACTGCCGCCGCCGGAGCGGCCACCGATGCGATGACGCTGACCGGCACCCGCGGCGTCGCCCTCGTCGTGGTGCCGCAGCGTCACCTGATCGATCGCGACGGCCAGGAGTACGGTCGCGACCGCCGCGAGGATCCAACCGCCCAGGCCGACGTACCTGTGGATTTGCTCGGACGCCCGCACCTGTTCGAGGCCACGGATGCCGTCGATCAGGACCGTGGCGTGAAACGCCAACCAGGTCGCGACGACCGTCTGCAACACGGTGTTGATCACCACGCCCGAGGTCGTGGGGTTCTCGATGCCCAGCTTGTTGATCACCACATGCTTGAGGGCGATGAATCGCAGCACGGCGAAGGCGAGCATCGCCAGGCCCACCGCGGCGAGCACCCAGACGGTGGGCTGGGCCCAGCCGAGCTGCGAGAGGATGATCGAAGCCCCGCCGAAGTGCAACACGCCGGCGGCGGCGAACAGATCGGCGAACATCTGATCGGCGTCGAACAGCAGGGCCACCAGCAGGAAGATCGCGGCGATGACGACGATGGTCGAGCCGATCACTTCGCGTCGGCTGGGCCAGTTGACCTGCTTCATCTCGTCGTCGGTTTCGATAAGGAAATCGACGGTGCCGTCCTTAGCCGCGGTCCAGCGGAAGACGAGGATGCCGAAGATCACCACCGGCGCCAGCGCGACCATGGCGGGGATGTAGACGTTGTTGGTATAGCTGCCGACGACGTCCCACAGCCACAGGGAACCGAAGAGCACCAGGACGCCGGCGCCCAGCCCGCTGAGCAGACGAGTCCAGTAGCCCTGGCCCGGTTTGCGAATGGTCCAACTCATGATCGTGTGTCGCCTGCCACGTACCGGTTCGACAGGGCCGCGGGCCGTTCGCCCGTCGACCGGTGCCCTTGAACACGCCAGGAGGGAATCGAACCCCCAACCTGTCGCTTTGGAGGCGACCGCTCTGCCAATTGAGCTACTGGCGTCTGTTCCTTGTCGATTTGCGATTTTCGATCTGCGATTGGGCTGCACGGCCGGTCCGGCAAACGACAATCGGTAATCGGCAATCGAAAATATCCATCACTTTCGCTTGATCTTATGCAGCGTGTGCTTGCGCAGGCGCGGGGAGTACTTCTTGAAGCCGGCCTTGATCTTGTCCGGCACGCCACCTTTGACGTTGACCGGCGTGCGGTAGTTCAGGTCGCCGCACTCGGTGCACTGCAACCAGACATACTCGACGGCGCCCTTGCTCTTTTTAGCCATGACACGCTCCGAAACCGGCGTGGCGGCCGGTGCCGCCACGCCCGTTGAATCCGTTACTCGAGGATCTTGGTCACCACGCCGGCACCGACGGTACGACCGCCTTCACGCACGGCGAAGCGGACGCCCTCTTCCATGGCGATGGGCTTCTCGCCCAAATCGACTTCCATGGTGATGTTGTCGCCGGGCATGCACATCTCGGCGCCGCCCAGCAGCTTGATGCTGCCGGTCACGTCGGTCGTGCGGAAGTAGAACTGCGGCTTGTACCCGCTGAAGAACGGGCTGTGGCGGCCGCCTTCTTCCTTGGTCAGCACATAGACTTCGCCCTCGAACCGGGTGTGCGGGGTGATCGACCCGGGCTTGGCCAGCACGTGGCCGCGCTCCAGTTCGTCCTTCTCCACGCCACGCAGCAGGGCGCCGACGTTGTCGCCGGCCTGGCCTTCGTCGAGGGTCTTATTGAACATTTCCACGCCGGTCACCACGGTCTTGCGGGCCTGCTTGGCCAGCCCGACGATCTCGACCTCATTGCCGACCTTGACGATGCCGCGCTCGATGCGGCCGGTGCCCACGGTGCCGCGGCCCTTGATCGAGAACACGTCCTCGATGCTCATCAGGAACGGCTTGTCGGTCTCGCGCTGGGGCTCGGGAACCCAGTTGTCGATCGCGTCCATCAGATCGCCGATGCACTTGGCGGCCGCTTCGTCGGACGGGTTGGACAGGGCCGGCATCGCCGCGCCGCGCACGATCGGGGTGTCTTCCTCGAAGTCGTACTTGGTCAGCAGTTCCTGGACTTCCAGTTCGACCAGGTCCAGCAGTTCCTCGTCCTCGACCAGGTCGACCTTGTTGAGGAAGACCACGAGCTTGGGCACGTTGACCTGGCGGGCGAGCAGCACGTGCTCGCGGGTCTGGGGCATGGGGCCGTCGTCGGCGGCGACCACGAGGATCGCGCCGTCCATCTGGGCGGCACCGGTGATCATGTTCTTGACGAAGTCGGCGTGGCCGGGGCAGTCGACGTGGGCGTAGTGCCGATTTGCGGTCTGGTACTCCACGTGACTGGTGGCGATGGTGACGATCTTGGTCGCGTCACGCCGGCCGTCCGATTCCGAGGCCTTGGCGACCTGATCGTAGCTGATCGGGTCGGCCAGGCCCTTGGCGGCCTGGACGGCGGTGATCGCCGCGGTCAGCGTCGTCTTGCCGTGGTCGATGTGACCGATCGTGCCGACGTTCACGTGGGGTTTGGTGCGTTCGAATGTTGCCTTAGCCATCGCGAATACCTCCGTACTCGGTTGCCGAGCGGGCCTGCGGTTTTACCGTGGCCGGGGCTCGACTTGCTTCACAAAAAGTTTGCCTTGCTATGCGTCGGCCATCCACCACGGATGACTCGGGTTTCCAATTTTCCTGCGGCGGTCGTGTCCGATCCTTGCCCAAGCGCCTCGCGGCGCGTGCGAACCGGGATTGACAACGCCAGCGAGGATACGTCTCGCTGGCGTCAAGTCAAGTCCAGCGAATCTAGCTTACCCCGCGACCGCTGTCAACGACGCGAGCCGATTTTTCCGCACGGTCAAAGCCACCGACGGGACTTGAACCCGTGACCTCTCCCTTACCAAGGGAGTGCTCTACCACTGAGCTACGGTGGCGTTGGGCCAAGGGCGGTACTGTATCGCCGCCGCCGCATGCGGACAACCCGCCGCGCCGCCGCTCGCGGCCCCGCCGCCGCGGGACTATCCTCATCGGCATGGCGTACCGTCGAATTGACCCCAAACGCATCGCCGTCCGCCCCCTGGCCCAGCGCCGGAGTCTGCTGGAAATCCAGCGGATCGCGATGGATCCCCACGCCCCCCCGCCACCGCTGAACCCGTCGCAGACGGCGCAGGTCGAACGGCTGGCCGATCGCATTCGCGCGGCCCGCGAGGTCGGGGCGTCGGTGATGCTCACCTACGGTGCCCACGTGATCAAGAACGGCTGCGGCCCGCTGCTGGCGGCGCTGATGCGGGACGGCTGGCTGACCCACCTGGCCACCCAGGGCGCGGGCGTCATCCATGACTGGGAGTTCGCCTACCAGGGTCGCAGCAGCGAATCGGTTCGCGACAACGCCCCGGCCGGCCGCTTCGGCACCTGGGAGGAAACCGGCCAATGGATCGTCGACGCCGCCCTGCGCGGCCAACAGCGGGACCAAGGCCTGGGCGAAGCATTGGGCGTGCTGATGAACGAGCACGCCCAAGACCATTCCCATCGACACTACTCGGCCACCGCCGCCGCGGCCGAGCACCGCGTGCCGCTGTGCGTGATGCCGGGCATCGGCTACGACATCTACTGCTGCCACCCCGCGTTCACCGAGGACGCCGGCGCAGCGCTGGGCCGATGCGCCACGCGCGACTTCCACACGCTCTGCGAGGGCGTGTGCGGCCTGACCGGGGGCGTATACCTGTCCATCGGCTCGGCAATCATGAGCCCGCAGGTCTTCGAAAAAGCACTGAGCATCGCCAACAACCTGCGCCAGCAGCGGGTCGAGCCGTTCGTGCGCGACTTCCACCTCGCCGTGGTGGACATCCAGGACTCAGGCGGCTGGGACTGGTCGCAGGGCGAACCGCCGACCGACCATCCGGCGTACTACCTGCGGTTCTGCAAGACCTTTTACCGCATGGCCCAGGGGCCGGCCGGCGAAGGCGACCGCGGCACGCTGGACTATCTGCAACTGGACAACCGCGCGATGCTGGCAAACCTTGTCGCTGCTTTGCGTGCGTCGTCATCGGCTTAGCGCGACGGCGGGCGAACGAGCGGGCGCGGGTTTTGCGGGCGCGAAGCCGCAAGCGGTGCCGCGCGCGCTTGCCGATTGGCCGGCGTCGCGTTATAAGCGGGGCTATCGATATTTGGTTCTGTGACACGCATAAGGAAGCATTGTGGCTAAGAAGAAGACCGCGAAGAAGAACACGACGAAGCAGCACGAGAACGGGTCATACCTGTTCACCAGCGAATCGGTGTCCATGGGACACCCGGACAAGGTGTCGGATCAGGTCTCCGACGCCGTCCTCGATTCAATTCTCGAGCATGATCCGATGGCGCGTTGCGCCTGCGAGACGCTGTGCACGACCGGCCTGGTGGTGATCGCCGGCGAGGTGACCGTACACAATCAGAAGGCGGAGAAGGCCCTGCTGGACGTGGAGGAAACCGCCCGCGAGGTGCTCCGCGAGATCGGCTACACCGACGAGGCCATGATGTTCTCCGCCGACAGTTGCGCGGTGATCCGCACGATCCACGGCCAGAGCGGCGACATCGCGATGGGGGTGGACAAGGAAGGCGCCGGCGATCAGGGCATGATGTTCGGCTTCGCCTGCCGCGAGACGCCGCAACTGATGCCCGTGCCGATCATGCTCGCCCACAAGCTGATGGATCAGCACGTCAAGGTCCGCCGCTCGGGCAAGATCAAGGGCCTTCGGCCCGACGCCAAGAGCCAGGTCACCGTGCGATACGAAGGGCTCACGCCGGTGGGCATCGACACCGTCGTGCTCTCCACACAACATCACCCGATGTGGAACGGCGCGGCCAAGCAGCAGAAGCTCAAGGCCGAAGTCATCAAGCACATCATCGAGCCGGTGATGCCCAAAAAGCTGTGGAATCGCCGCAAGGCCACGATCCACGTCAATCCGACGGGCCAGTTCGAGGTCGGCGGCCCCCACGGCGACGCGGGCCTGACCGGCCGCAAGATCATCGTCGACACCTACGGCGGCCGGGGCCGGCACGGCGGCGGAGCGTTTTCCGGCAAGGATCCGACCAAGGTCGACCGCTCGGCGACGTACATGGCACGCTACATCGCCAAGAACATCGTCGCGGCCAAGATCGCAGACGTCTGCGAGATTCAGTTGAGCTACGCGATCGGCGTGGCCGAGCCGACCAGCGTCCACGTCGACTGCGCCGGCACGGAGAAGATTCCCACCGACAAGATCAGCGAGCTGGTGCGCAGGCACTTCAAGCTGACGCCCCGGGGCATTATCGAGACGCTGAAGCTGCGCCGGCCGATCTACCGTGAAACCGCTTACCACGGCCACTTCGGCAACAACAAGTTCAGTTGGGAACAGACCGATATGGCGAAGAAGCTCGCGAAGGCCGCGGGGGTGTAACCCCGCGGGCCCTGGCGAATCACCCTGGAGACTTGGGGCCCTGGGCCAATCCCGGCTCCCCGACTTGCTCCGGTTGGCTGCATGGAAATCAAAAAAGGCATTCCTGTCTCGGCCGGCGTGGCCATCCACCGCGCGATCGTGATCGACGCGGACACCGCCCGCGTGCCGCGCCGCACGGTGGAGCCGGCCGCGCTGGCCCAGCAGCATCGCCGACTCGATCAGGCGGTCGAACAGGCCCGGGACGAGATCGAAAAGCTCCGCGACCAGGTCGCCGAAGATCTGGGCCCCGAGCCGGCCAAGATCTTCGGTTTCCACCTGGGCATGCTCAACGATCCCTCGCTGGTCCAGCAGGTCCACGACACGATCGATCGCGAGCAGGTCACCGCCGAGTACGCCCTTTCCACCGTCACCCGCGCCCTGGCCCGCTCGTTCCTGGCTCAGCAGTCCGAGCTTTTCCGCGAGCGCGTCAGCGACGTATGGGATCTGGAAAAGCGCGTTCTCAAGCACCTGATGCCGACCGTCGAGGAGGAGATCGATCACGTCCAGGGCAAGGCGGTGGTCATCGCCCACGACCTGACCCCCAGTCAGACCGCGGCGATGGACCGCAGCAAGATCGTCGGCATGGCCACCGACCTGGGCGGGCGGACCAGCCACACCGCAATCGTCGCCCGCGCGCTGGGCATCCCCGCGGTGGTCGGTCTGGAAAACGCCAGCGCCGCGGCCGTGGCCGGCGAGACCGTCATCGTCGACGGCAACCGCGGCTTGCTGATCATCGACCCCGATCCGCGGCAGCTCGAAGAGTACCGCCGATACCTCGAACGCTACCGCCACTTCGAGAGCGAGCTGGACCAACTGGCCGATCTGCCGGCGGTCACCACCGACGGCGCCGAGATCGACCTGCTGGCCAACATCGAGTTCCCCGATGAGATCGAAGGCGCCCTGGCCAAGGGCGCGGTGGGCGTGGGCCTGTACCGCACCGAGTTCATGTTCCTCAGCAAGGAAACCGAACCCAGCGAGGACGAGCAGTACGCCTCGTTCGTGCGCACGATCGAGGCGATCCAGGGCCGGCCGCTGACCATCCGCACGCTCGACCTGGGCGCCGACAAGTTCACCCAGGCCCGCATCGCCGAGCGCGAGCCCAATCCTTTCCTGGGCTGCCGGTCGATCCGCCTGTGCCTGCAGGATCTGAACCTGTTCAAGACGCACCTGCGCGCGATCCTCCGGGCCTCGGCCCACGGCAAGATCAAGATCATGTTCCCCCTGATCACGAACATGATGGAGCTGCGCCAGGCGCGGATGATCCTCAACGACGTGATGGAAGACCTCGACGAAGAAGGCATCGCCTTCGACCCCAGCGTCAGCGTGGGCATGATGATCGAGGTGCCCTCGGCGGCGCTGATGGCCAAGACCTTCACGCAGGAGGTCGATTTCTTCTCGATCGGCACCAACGATCTGATCCAGTACACCCTCGCGGTCGACCGGTCCAACGAGCGCGTGGCGAACCTGTACTCCTCGGCTCACCCGGCGGTGCTGGGGCTGATCAAGGACGTGATCCGTGCCGCCAACCGCCGCGACATCGATGTGACCTGCTGCGGCGAGATGGCCGGCGAACCCGAAAGCGTGATGCTCCTGCTGGGCATGGGCCTGCGGAAGCTGAGCATGACGCCCGGGTCGATCCCCGAGATCAAGCGGCTGGTGCGCAGCGTGTCGATCGCGCAGTGCGAGAAGATCGCCCGCCGGGCCGCCAGCTACGATTCGGAGCGCCAGGTGCTCAATTACCTTCGCGAGGAGACGCGCAGCATCCTGCCGGATGTGTTCGAGGATCGGCCCCAGTCCTAATCAATGTCCCCCCGGCACGGCGAATAAAGCCCACCGCCCCGCCGGGTCGATGATACTGCTGATCGGGTGACCGGCCGGCAAAGCTGCTATCATGCTCAGGCCGCCGACGGGCCTGGCCCGTCGGCGTGGAGGAAAAACGGTACAACGGCCCCGAGCGGTTGATGGTCGTTCCATCAGGCAACCCGCATCGGGTGGAATGAAAAACACGCCTGCGCCTGCGCTCCCCCCTGGTGGCGGGTTTCGAGCGCGGCGGCGGGCGGCCCGAGGCGGAATCGCCGCCGCGTCAACCGCGCGGCCGACCGCGAAGCCCCACGGGCATGTCAAGGAACAGTTCATGCCCACGCAGGACATGCTGATCAACTACGTCGCCGGCGAAGAATGCCGCATCGCGATCGTGGAAGACGGCAAGCTCGAAGAACTCTACACCGAACGCGCCAGCGACGACATCCACGTCGGCAGCATCTATCGCGGGCGCATCACCAACGTCGAACCCAGCATCCAGGCCGCCTTCGTCGACTTCGGCCTCGATCGCAACGGCTTCCTGCACATCTCCGATCTGCACCCGCGTTACTTCGGTGGCTCGGGCAAGACCGAGCGCGTCGGCAAGCGCACCCCCCGCCGCGACCGCCCGCCCATTCAACAGGCGCTCAAGCGAGGCCAGTCGATCCTCGTCCAGGTGCTCAAGGAAGGCATCGGCACCAAGGGCCCCACCCTCACCAGCTACCTGTCCATCCCCGGCCGCTTCCTCGTGATGATGCCCGACATGGAGCGTCACGGCGTCAGCCGAAAGGTCGACGACGAGGACGCCCGACGCGAGATGCGCAAGATCCTCGACGAGCTCGACCCGCCGGACGACCTGGGCTTCATCGTCCGCACCGCGGGCATCGGCCGGACCAAGACCGAGATGAAACGCGACCTGGCGTACCTGCTGCGGTTGTGGAAGACGATCGAGCAGCGGCAGCGGGCCGGCGGCGGGCCTTGCGAGCTCTACCGCGAATCCGACCTGGTTATCAGAACGCTGCGCGACGTGCTCAACACCGACATCAAGCGCATCATCGTCGACGACGCCCAGGCGGCGCGGCGGGCGCAGGATTTCCTGCGCATCGCCATGCCCCGCGGCGCCGCGAAGGTGTACTACTATGACAAGCCCATCCCGCTGTTCGATGCGTTCAGCGTCGAGCCGCAGATCGCCAGCATGAACCACCGCGAGGTGCCCATGCCCTCGGGCGGATCGCTGGTGATCGACACGACCGAGGCGATGGTGGCGATCGACGTCAACAGCGGCAAGTTCCGCGACAAGGGCGACGCCGAGTCCACCGCGTATCACACCAACCAGGAAGCGGTCGACGAGATCGCCCGGCAGCTTCGCCTGCGCGACCTGGGCGGCGTGCTCGTGCTCGACCTGATCGACATGTATCAGAACAAGCACCGCCGCGAGATCGAGCGCCGATTCAAGGAAAACCTCAAGAAAGATCGCGCCCGCAGCAAGACGCTCAAGATCAACGAGCTGGGCCTGCTGAGCTTGACCCGCCAGCGGATGCGGCCGTCGCTCAAACGATCGATCAACGAAGTCTGCCCGACCTGCGAGGGGCGCGGCGTGGTGCGCACCGCCGAGTCGGTCACGCTCGACGTCATGCGGCAGGTCGCGGTCGTCCTCTCGGCCCAGCCGGTGCACAAGATCGAGGTCCGCATCGCGCCCACCGTCGGCGCGATGGTGCTCAACCGCAAGCGACACGCCCTGCACCTGCTCGAAGAACACCTCGAGAAGCGCGTGCAGTTCATCTTCGACGACAACCTGAACCCCGATGAGGTACAGATCACGGCGCTCGATGCCCGCGGCAGCAAGCTCGACATCGACAAGCTGCCCCAGCCCAAAGCACCTAAGCTCGGCGATGACGACGAGGTCGAAGCGCGGCTGGGCAAGTCCGATGCGGTCGATGAAGATACCGACTGGAACTTCAACGACCAGGACCCCGACGACGATCCGCCCACCGGCCCGACCGATGCGCAGAAGACCGACGAGCAGGGCGAGGGCAAATCCGGGCGGCGCCGGCGGCGGCGCCGCGGCGGCCGGGGGCGCAAGCGCGGCGAGGCCGAGGACGAACAGCCCAAGGCCGACCAGGCGAACGTCTCCGACACCCCGCCGCCGGAGCAGGCGGATGAGTCGGTGACCCAGAAGCCGCAGGCGGCTGCGGACGACGACGCATCCGCCCCATCGGCCCAGGACCAGGTGGAAGGCGAAGGTGAAGGTGAAGGTGAAGGTGAACCGAACGACGAGGAGGACCAGTCCAGGAAGCGGCGTCGGCGTCGCCGCGGCGGCCGCCGCCACCGCCGCCGCAAGGCCAACGCCGAGGCCGCCGAGGCGACTCAAACCCAGAGCGACGAGGGCACCAGGCCGGCCGCAGACGAACCGCCCCATGCCGATGCCCCGCGTATTGAAGCGGAGCCCGAATCCGCCGAGCCGGACAAGAACAATGGCTCAGTGAAGGCGTTTGAACCGGCCTCGGGGCCGGCCAAGGCCGACAAGCCCGACGACGCCGATTCGACCGACGCCGATGAAGCGCCCCCGGCCGACAAGCCCAAGCGCAAGACGACGCGGCGTAAGCCCGCCAAATCCACCAAAAAGACGAGCAGGAAGACCAAGACCAGCAAGGCCGCCAAGCCCCAGAAGGCCCAACCGGACACCGAGGCCACCGCATCGTGAGCGGCCGGCCCGACCAGCCGCGTCGCCTGATTCTGCTGGGCTCGACCGGCAGCATCGGCGTGAACACGCTCAACGTGGTTCGCCACCTGGGCGACCGCTACCGAGTGGTCGGCCTGGCCGCCGGCGCGAACGTCGACCTGTTGGCCGAGCAGGCCCGCGAGTTCGGCGTCGAGCACGTCGCCGTCGCCGATGCACACGCCGCCGATCGGCTTGGCCGTTCCCAGCCGCACCTGACCCTACATACCGGCGAGCAGGCCACCGTCGAGTTGGTCGAGCAGCTCGACGCCGACCTGTTCGTCGGTGCGATCGTCGGCGCCGCCGGCCTGCCCGCCACGCTCCGCGCGATCGAGCGCGGCCTGACCATCGCCCTGGCCAACAAGGAAACCCTCGTCGCCGCTGGCGAACTGGTCGTCCCCCTGGCCCGCAAGCACCGCGTCGATCTGCTGCCGATTGATTCGGAGCACTCGGCGATCTTTCAGTGCCTGCAGGCAAGCGACGGTGCGACGGTGCGACGGTGCGACGAAGGGCCCACTCGCGATGACAGCGACACATCCCCGCGTCGCTCCGCCGCTTCGTCGCTGTGCCGCTATCCCCATGTCAAGCGCATCATCCTCACCGCCTCCGGCGGGCCGTTCCGCAACGCCACCAAGGCCCAGATCGACCACGCCACGGTCGAGGATGCGCTCAATCATCCGACCTGGAACATGGGGCGCAAGATCACCATCGACTCGGCGACGATGATGAACAAGGCCCTGGAGATCATTGAAGCGCACTGGCTGTTCGGGCTGAACGCCGAGCAGATCGGCGTGATCATCCACCCTCAGTCGATCGCCCACAGCTTTGTCGAGTTCGAGGATCATTCCATCCTCGCCCAGCTCGGCACACCCGACATGCGCACGCCGATCCAGTACGCCCTGACCTGGCCCCACCGCGCCCCCGGCTGCAGCGTGCCGCTGGACTGGACGCAGCTTTCGCAGCTCGACTTCCAGCAGCCGGACTTCGAGCGGTTCGGGGCGTTGGCGCTGGCCTACCGCGTGGTTCAGCAGGGCGGCACGAGCGGCGCGGTGCTCAACGCGGCCAACGAGGCGGCGGTCGAGGCGTTCCTGGACCGGCGCATCCGCTTCGGGCGGATCACCGAACTGGCCGGCGCGGCGATAGATGCGATTCCCCCCCGCCCCGTCGATTCCCTGCGGACCGTACTCGAGGCCGACAGCGCGGCCCGGGCGTTCGTCGCCCAGCGGATCGCGTCGCGTGACGCGGCCACCGCCGGCTAGAATACGCCGCCTGCCAAGCTCCACCACGATCAAACCGACAACGGATACACGATGGAACAGATCAACTTCACGCTCTACCTGATCCTCTTCCTGCTGGCGCTGGGGTTCATCATCTTCGTTCACGAGCTGGGCCACTTCGCCACGGCCAAGTGGGTGGGCATCAAGGTCCGCCGCTTCGCCGTCGGGCTGGGCAAGCCCTTCATCTCGTGGCGCAAGGGCATGGGCCTGCGCATGGGCGCGACCGAAGCGGAGTATGAGAAGCTGCTCAAGCAAGGCCGCACCGACCTGGGCGAAACCGAGTACGCCCTGTGCTACGTCCCGCTGGGCGGTTACGTCGCGATGCTCGGCCAGGAAGACATGGACCCGACCAAGGTCAGCGACGATCCGCGGGCCTACAACAACAAGCCGATCTGGCAGCGCATGGTCGTCGTGTCCGCGGGGGTGGTGATGAACCTGATCTTCGCGGTGGTCTTCTTCATCGCCGCGTTCATGATCGGCACGAAGTTTCCCCCGGCCCAGGTGGGCGACGTGGCGTACGGCACGCCGGCGATGAGCGCCACGACCGACGCGAGCGACGTGGCGCCGGGCCTGCTGCCCGGCGATAGATTCCTGCGCGTCCAGGGTGATCAGCCCAGCGACTTCACCGAGCTGCGCGTCGCCAGCGCGCTGGCCAAGGCAGGCCAGCCGCTCGAAGCGGTCGTCCAACGCCCCGCCTGGCGCGACGAACCGGCCCGGACGCTGCGATTCACGATGACCCCCAAGCCCGGCGAGATGAAGCTGCTGTCCATCGGCGTCATGCCGCCGAGCACCAACACGCTCATCGATGCCCGGACGCTGGAACGGGAAACCACCGGCACGCTCGCGGCCAAGTTCCAGAAGCACGGCCTGGAGCCGGGCATGACCCTCGTCGCCGTCGACGGCCACGAGGTGACCGAGCGATGGCAATACCTGCGGGCACTGCACGAATCCGGCGGCGCGCCCTTGGAACTGACCTTCCACAAAGCCGGGGGCGATGCGACGAAGACGATCACGATTGAGCCGGTCGGTGAAATGCCGATCCAGCGGATGGCGACGCTGCCGCAGGTGACCCAGGAGCAAGAGCCGGTGCCGCACATGCTGGGCCTGGTGCCGGCGGTGGTGCTGCCGGACGTGATGGCCGGCGGCGCGGCCGAGGGCAAGCTCAAGGCCGGCGACATCGTCGCGAAGGTCGGCGAGTACGACTGGCCGACCTTCGAGCAGTTCATGCACGTGGTCAAGACCGCCTCGGGGCCGATCGCCTTCACCGTGCTGCGCGGCGGCGCGTGGGTCGATGTCGAGGTGACCCCGCAACGCAAGGTCGGCGGCGTGGTGGGCAAGAAGATGATCGGCGTCTCGGTCGGCTGGGGCGACAATCGGCCGGTGGTCTCGCGCGTGCTCGCCGACTCGCCGCTGGCCGAGCTCAACATCCCGCCGGGCTCGACGATCGACGCGATCAACGGCCGGCCCATCGAAAGCTTCCAGGCCATCCGCCGCGCCGTGCTCGCGGCCGACGCCGACGACCTGGAAGTCACCTACACCCGTCCCCTGCTGGGCGGCACGACCGAAACCGCCACGATCACGCTGACCGATGAGACCAGGCAGGTCCTGGTCCATCTGCCGTGGCGCGATCCGATCGGCGCCGTGCTGTTCACACAGCTCGAAGCGTTGCAGCAGACCAGCAACCCCATCGCCGCCGCGGGCATGGGCTTCGACAAAACCTGGCTGTTTCTCAACCAGACTTACCTCACGCTGCTGCGGCTGGTCGAGGGCTCGATCTCGCCCAAGCACATGTCCGGCCCGGTGGGCATCGGGCACATTGGCACGAAGATGGCCGAGCGCGGGTTCACCTACCTGCTCTACTTCATGGGTCTGATCAGCGTGAACCTCGCGGTGATCAACTTCCTGCCGCTGCCGATCGTGGACGGCGGGCTGTTCGTGATGCTCTGCATCGAGAAGCTGCGCGGCAAGCCCCTGCCGCTGGGCCTGCAGTCGGCGATCACCATGGCCGGCGTCGTCCTGCTCGCCGCGGTGTTCCTGTTCGTGACCTACAACGACATCGCGCGACTCATCAATGGATGAGACGAACGAATGGTCATTGGTCGGTTGTCATTTTGTCCTGCCGCCGGATGACTTGTTCAGATTCCCCCGCCGACTGGGCCTCGAAACACCTCTACGCCGGCGAAGCCCTGCCGACCGATCACGCGATGAAAGACACCAGGGGAAATGACCAATGACCAATGTCTAATGCCGCCGCGCGACACACGGGCATTGGTCATTAGAAATTCGTCATTCCGCCCCCGGCGGCTACATATTCCACCACTTCAGATCGATGTGCGGGAAGATGACATCGTGCAGGTCGGCGTCCTCGATCTCGTGCTTTTCGTACTCGCGCAGGCGGGTGAGGTAGCTTGAGTCGGACATCATCTTTTCCGCCGCGTCGATCAGGTTCTCGAAGCGGCTGACGTGCTGCATGAACCGCTTGATGCCGTAGTCCACCGCCTGGCCGCGGCGGATGACGAACGG
>CAZUHK010000060.1:0-15120 GCA_964620345.1 uncultured Planctomycetaceae bacterium | reverse complement strand
TCACCCACCACACCGCCGGCCAACCCGTCCCCCGATTGGCGTGAACGGTTACCAGTCTGGTCATCAACCCTTTGCTCGCGCAGATAAACAAGCAACTGCCGCAGATCATCGCGGAACGAAGGGGCGTATTGCACCCGGTAGTTCATTCGGGCAGTTTAATGCCGAACTCGTCGGCAAGCTCGCGCATGGCTTGGTGCGCGTCGATGCCTTTGCCCGCCTCGATCTCGGCCATGCCTTCGCGAATCTTGCGCGTGACCTCGTCCTGCCACGCTTCTGCGGCGAGTTGGTCGTACACCTGCGGCGACATCACCACGCCCCGGGCCTGACCGTTGACGGTGAGCACGCGCACCCCGCCGGTCTTGGCCAGCTCGTCGAGGCGTTCGGCGGCGTGCTGGCGGAAGTCGGTCAGCGAGCCGATGTCCTGGGCGCGAATCATAGCGGTATGCTCCGATAGGAATTCGTAACGAATTCATTATCGTCCCTCGGCCCGGGCGATTCAAGTCCCCGCGCCTGCGGCGGGGCCTTGCGGTGTCACAATGGCAGGGCTCCGGCCCCTCGGATCGGCCGATGGCAGACCCGATGCGGGTGGTGATGATGTAAAATGCTTATAACCCGCGATTTAGTATTCCAACGCCTGGCATCGGCCTTGATGCCGCATTCGGTAGCAAGGTTTGCCCGCGCGGTGGTGGCACGCGGCGCGGGCACGGAACAAGCACAAGCCAAACGCGACACGCACGCGAAACGCTCCAGCGAGGCAACTGACATGTCCACTCCCATCGGAATCGATCTGGGGACGACCAACAGCGTGGTCGCCGTGGTCGAGGGTGGCCAGCCCAAGGTGCTGGTCAACGCCTCGGGCAATCGGCTCACCCCCTCGGTCGTCGCTTACACCGACAAGGGCGAGGTACTGGTCGGCCAGACCGCCCGGCACCAGCAGGTGACCAATCCCAGCCGCACCGTTTATTCCATCAAACGCTTTATGGGCCGCCGGCACAACGAAGTACACGCCGAAGAAAAGATCGTGCCCTACAAGGTCGTCGGCGAAGAAGACGAGCTGGTCAAGGTCGAGGTCGACGCCAAGCAGTACACGCCCCAGGAAATCAGCGCCAAGGTGCTGGGCAACCTCAAGAAGACTGCCGAGGACTACCTCGGCGAGACCGTGACCGACGCGGTCGTCACCGTCCCGGCCTACTTCAACGACAGCCAGCGCCAGGCCACCAAGGAAGCCGGGGAGATCGCCGGCCTCAACGTCAAGCGCATCATCAACGAACCCACCGCCGCGGCACTGGCCTACGGCCTGGACAAGAAAAAAGAGCAGACCGTCGCGGTGTTCGACTTCGGCGGCGGCACCTTCGACATCTCCATCCTGGAGATCGACCCGGAGGTCGGCACCTTTCAGGTCAAGGCCACCAACGGCGACACGCACCTGGGCGGCGATGACATCGACGAGAAGCTGATCAACCACATCGCCGACGAATTCAAGAGGGCCGAAGGCATCGACCTGCGCGAGGATCCGATGGCGCTGCAGCGGCTTAAGGAGGCCGCGGAGAAGGCCAAGTGTGAGCTGTCCAGCACGCTGGAGACGGCGATCAACCTGCCGTTCATCACCGCCGATCAGAACGGCCCCAAGCACCTGCAGATGACCATCACCCGAGCCAAGCTCGAATCGCTGATCGCCGCCGAACTCGAGCGGCTGCGCAAGCCCTGCCTCGCGGCGATCGAGGATTCCAAGCTCAAGCCCGCCGACATCGACGAGGTCGTGCTCGTCGGCGGCTCGACGCGCATCCCCGCGGTGCAGAAGGTCTGCAAGGAAGTGTTCGGCAAGGATCCGAACAAGTCGATCAACCCCGACGAGGTCGTGGCCATCGGCGCCGCGGCCCTGGCCAACGAGCTGACCAAGGGCAAGGACTCGGACATCCTACTGCTGGACGTCACCCCGCTGACGCTGGGCATCGAGACGCTCGGCGGCGTGATGACCAAGCTCATCCCCCGCAACACCACGATCCCCACCAGCAAGAAGGAAACGTTCAGCACCGCCGCGGACAATCAGACCGAGGTCACCATCCACGTGCTGCAGGGCGAACGCGAGTTCGCCAAGGACAACCGCACGCTGGGCACGTTCAACCTCACGGGCATCGGCCCCGCGCCGCGCGGCACGCCCCAGATCGAAGTCGAGTTCTCCATCGACGCCAACGGCATCCTCAAGGTCTCGGCCACCGACAAGGGCACCGGCAAGCGCCAGGACATTGAGATCAAAGGCGCCAGCGGTTTGTCGGAGCAGGAAATCGAGCAGATGAAAAAGGACGCCGAGCAGCACGCCGAGGAAGACAAACGCCGAAAGGAATGGGTCGAGGCCCGCAACCAGGCCGACACCCTCGTCCACCAGACCCGCCAGGCGCTGCAGGAGCATGGCGACAAGGTCGACCAGCAGACCCGCGGCAACATCGAGACCGCGATCAGCGCCGTCGAGGCGGCGATGAACAGCGAATCGGAAGACCCGAAGGTGCTCAACAGCGCCATCGCGGAACTCGAGCAGGCCTCGATGGAGCTGGGCAAGGCGATGTACGCCGACGCCGCGGAACAGGCCGATCAGGCCGACCCCGGCGCCGGACCCGACGCGGCCGACGCCGCCGGCGGCCCCTCGGCCAAGCCCACCGGTGACAGCGACGACGACGATGTCATCGACGCCGACTACGAAGTGAAAAAGTAACCGACGCCGCACGAACCGCCGATCCGCCAAAAGCCCTCGTTCTCAGAACGAGGGCTTGTTTACGACGGCCTGTACACGCCCCGCCCCCGACAAACGCCGCGCCGATCGGCCAGGGTGAAGGCATTTACCTTGGCGGATTGACGGACGAGGTGTTCAGCGTCAGGCACTTGAGGCCCGCGGCGCGCACGTCGGGACAAGGGCGACGATCGCGAGGCGGTGGGCGTTGTTCAAGTGCTTAACCGGGATTAATCATCACAGCGTTCATGGAGAACACATCAGATTCTTTTTATCAACGAGTTCCAACGCAATTTGCCTCGTTTGATTTCTGGCGGGCTGTATTTTCAGATGGTCCAAACGGCCTGCGAGGTGTGACGTCAGTCGCTTTGTGGTGAATCTTTTGGGGTAGTGGTCGTTCACGCCTGGCGCGTGAGGACCGCGGCGGCCATGGCGGCCAGCACCTCGCGGGCATCGCTCGCCGGCAACGCCTCGACCCGCGCCCGGGCGTCGGCGATCAGGCGCTGGGCGCATTGGCGGGCGTAGGCCAGCGCATCGCTGTCGCGAAGCGCCCGCGCCACGTCGCGCACGCGGTGCTCGTCGTCGGTGCGCAGGACGTCCAGCAGCTTCTGCCGCTGGGCCGGGGCGGCGGTTTCGAGTTGATGGATCAGCGGCAGCGTGAGCTTGCCCTTCTCCAGGTCTTTGCCCAGCGACTTGCCGACCACGGTTTCGTTTCCCACCAGGTCGAGCACATCGTCGATGATCTGGAACGCCGCGCCCAGCTCGATGCCGAACTGATCCAATTCCTCGCAGACGCGCTTGTCGGCGCCGCTGGCCAGGGCGCCCAGCCGGCACGCCACGCCGCACAACGCGCCGGTCTTGCGGCGGATGATGTCGAAGTAGGTCTGCTCGTCGATCGACCAGTTGTAGCGGTTGTTCAGTTGCAGCAGCTCGCCCTCGCAGACGGTGTTGGTGGTCTGGGCGATCAGGCGTGCCGCGGCCTGCGAGTCGATCGAACTGCACAGGTGGTACGAGTGGCTGATGAGGTAGTCGCCGAGCATGACCGCGGCCTCGTTGCCGCGCAGGGCGTTGACGGTCTGACCGCTGCGACGGACCTCGGCCTCGTCGAGGATGTCATCGTGGACCAGCGTGGCCATGTGCACCATCTCGATCACGCAGGCCAGCGTGCGATGGTGGTCGTTGAGCTCGCCGCCACCGGCCGCGGCCCGACCGGCCAGCAGCAGCAGCAGCGGCCGCAGCATCTTGCCCCGGTACCGCTCGATGTGCCGCACCAGATCGTTCACGCACCGCA
Organism: uncultured Planctomycetaceae bacterium; assembly: GCA_964620345.1. Classification (GTDB taxonomy): domain Bacteria; phylum Planctomycetota; class Phycisphaerae; order Phycisphaerales; family Zrk34; genus CAZUHK01. The sequence goes on along the minus strand of CAZUHK010000060.1, from coordinate 11,104 downwards.
GGTCGCTGTGCAGCTCCGCGGCGAAGCGGGTCTCGACCTCGGCCAGCTCGGCCGCGAGCATCTCGTTGAGCGCCTGATGGCGGTCGTCCAGCAGCAACATTGCGGGGCCTCGATTCGACGAAACGGCAGGGGCGAGCGGGCGATTTCAGTTCTGACGAAACTAATTGAAGTTTAGACCGGCCAGGCCGATTTGTCACTGGCGGCCGGCCAGTTCCCGCATGGTCGCTTCAACGCGATCGCGGATGGTTTGCGTCAGCTTGGCGTTGCGCCGCGAGCGGCCGGCGTCGGGGTCGGTCACCTCCGAGGCGCGGAACGGCTGGCCGAAAAGCACGCGGCTTTGGCTGAGCTTGAACAGCGCCGCGTATGCCGATGCGGCCCGGGGCGTGCCGTCGATGGCCACCGGGACGATCCACGCATCCGACCGGCCGGCGATCATGCCCACGCCTTCGGCGAACGGCTTGAGTCCCGCATCCTCGCGGTTGATCCCACCCTCGGGGAAGATGCCGACGATCTGGCCCTGTTTGAGCGCGGCCACGGCGTCGCGGGCGCTGGTGCGGTCGGCCTGGCCTTGTTGGACCTCGATGATCTGCAGCAGCTTCCAGAACCAGCCCAGCGGGCGGATCATCATGTCGCCGGCCATCAGCCACCGCACGCGGCGGGGGAGGGCCGACTGGATCAGCAGCGGGTCGACGCCCGCGGTGTGCGGGGCGACCAGCAGCACCGGCCCGTGGCGCGGCACGCGGTGGTGGCCCAGGTACCGGGCGCGGTGGAACGCCTGGCAGTACAGCCGCGCGACCCGCCAGCAGACGTTCAGCCGCCAGTCGGCGATCGGACCCTTGAGCACGTAACGCCGGGCGCCGACCACCGCCGAGCCGACCAGGGCCGCGGCGAAGAAGTCGGCGATGTAAAGCACGTACTTGTCGGCCTCGGCCATGCGCCAGATCGCCAAAGACACCGCCACGCCGCCGAGGTCGCTGGCCAGGTCCTTGAAAGCCATCACCCTCCCGCGGTAGCCGTCGGCGGTGAGCATCTGCGTCATGGTGTTGACGGTGATCATGATCATCCCGCCGAACAGCCCGCAGCAGATGGCGAGGATAATGCCGACCCACAGCAGCGGCACGACGGTGAGCAGTGCGAGGAAGACCGCCACGCCGACCATGGCGACGACGATGATCAGCTCGCCGCCGACGCGGGAGTTGATAAAGCCCAGCGTCAGGGCGCCGACGAGCATGCCCAGGCCGAACGCCCCGCCGATGGCGGCGAAGTCCGTGACGTCGCCGCCGTAGAGATCGACCGCGATGGCCGAGCCCGAGGCGAGGATGACGTGGCTGCCGGTCCAGAAGAGGATGCTTGCGGCGGTCAGGGCGATCAGCGGGCGGTGCTTGAGGATGTATTGCCCGCCCCGGGCGATTTCAACCAGCGCCGCGCCCGGCCCGCCGGGGCGCTTGGGCGTGCGCACGTGGCGCAGGGCGGGGGTTTTGAGGAACGGCCACATCCAGCCGGGCACGAAGTAGCAGATCGAGGAAGTGAGGATGCACGCGGACAACGCATCGCTGGCGAGCTTGCCGCCGACGCCGAAGCCGATGAGATTGCCGATCACGCCCATGCCCAGCACGACGGAGTTGGCGCGTTGCAGGGCGCGGTAGCCCACGACGTTGGGGATGACGCTGTTGCGCGCCGGGCTGAACGTCGCGGCGAAGGTGCCGATGAGGAACATGATCAGCCAGATCTTCCAGGCCTGGGTCAGCTCGATCGGGCCCAGCGTGAGCCAGGTGTCGTAGAGCCCGCGCACGAGCTGGGGGTCGGCGACATCGGCACCGGGCGGCAGCAGGAACCAGGCGAAGAGGATGATCAGGCCGCGCGCCTCGTCGGCGGCGAACATGAGCCACTTGCGCGGCAGGCGATCGGCCAGCCAGCCGGCGAACGGCCCCCAGAGGACATAGGGCAGAAAGAACCAGAAGTTGATGCCCGCGACGATCGCCGAATCGCCCAGTCGGACCGCTTCGAGGGCCTGGTCCTTGATGCCCTGGCCGAGCATCACGCCCACCGCGAGCATCGCCAGGCGATCGGCGAAACCGCTGGCGAACGTGCTGGTCCACAGGAAATGGAAGCTCAGGTTCGCCCGGAGCTTGGGCGGGGGCAGCGGCCTGGTGTGGTTCGCCGGCTGAGCCATGGCTGGAAGTGTAGCGAGCCGCGTGCCGCGGCGCGTAGGGCAAGAGATGCTCCGCTGCGCTTCGCCGCTAAAATGTGCGACACGCGATGAGCAAGCCACCCGATCCGCCCTACCGCCCCGCCGTCCGCCCGCGCGACCAGCGTCGCGGCCCGCGCGTGCGCGACGCCCACGCCGACGTGACGCTCGGCGCCGATCAGCTCATCTGCCCGCTGTTCGTCTGCGAGGGCCGGGGCGTGAACCGCCCGATCGCCAGCATGCCCGGCGTGGGGCAGATGTCGCCCGACGTCGCCGCGCGGCACATCGCGGAAATGCGAAAACGGCGCCTGACACCTTTTCTGCTGTTCGGCGTGATCCCGGCTGCGAAGAAGGACGCGACCGGCTCGGCCGCGCTCGACCCGGACAACCCCGTGTGCACCACGATGCGCCGCGTGAGGGACGCCGGCACCGAGGCGCAGCTCATCGCCGACCTTTGCTTCTGCGAGTACACCGACCACGGGCACTGCGGTGTGCTCAGCGATGACCCGGACGTGACCGTGGACAACGACGCGACGCTCGAGCTGATCGGCCGGCAGGCCGTGGTGCTGGCCGACAGCGGCGCGGACATCGTCGCGCCCAGCGGGATGATGGACGGCCAGGTCGGCGCGGCCCGAGCCGCGCTCGACGCCGCGGGCCGGCCCGAGACGAAGATCATGAGCTACACCGCGAAGTACGCCTCGGCGTTGTACGGCCCGTTCCGCGACGCCGGCCAGGGCGCCCCGCGGTTCGGCGACCGCCGCGGCTACCAGATGGACTACCGACGCCGCGACGAGTGGCGCACCGAGCTGCGCCTGGACCTGGACGAAGGGGCGGACTACGTGATGGTCAAGCCGGCCATGGCGTACCTCGATGTGATCCGCGGCATGCGCGACGCGGCGCCCCCAGGCGTGCCGGTCGTGGCCTATCACGTCAGCGGCGAGTACAGCATGCTCCACGCCGCGGCCGAGCGGGGCTGGGTCGATCTGAAACAGGCGGCGATCGAACACGCCACCGCCATCCGCCGCGCCGGGGCGGATCGGGTGATTACCTACTTCGCGCCCCGGCTGGCCGAGTGGTTGGCCGACTGACTCACCGGTAGATCAACGGATAGGCCGCGGGATCGCCGAGAATGGCGATCGACAGATCGACGTCGAGCTCGGGCCAGCGCAAGTGGTCTGCCTGCAGCAACTGCACGCAGGTGATCTGAGCGATCGTCGCATCGCGGAACCAGGGGAACGCTTCGTGCGACAGGAAGTACTCCGCATCGCCGACGAGCAACCAGATGCCGTGGCCGTCGATGTGGGTGACTTCAACCGCAGAAGTGTCGATGCCAGATGTCTGCGATTTCATTGCGATGCTCCTGAGTGACAGTCAGTAGTTCGCTGATCTGCCGGTCGTTGAGGCCGTGATTGACCGCCAACTCGATGTTAGGTTCCAGCCATATTTTAGCTTGCCCTTCGGCACAGTGTACGTGGACGTGCATACGTGGTTCTTCCCTGGAAAAGAAGAAGAACCGGTAGCCGCGGTAGCGGAAGACCGTAGGGGACATAATCGGATGCTACCCCGAGTCAGCCGCGCGGCAAAGCCGCGGCGCTCCATGGGTGAGGGTGGGTTTTGGTGAACCGTCGGCGGGGGTGGGACGCTATTGGTTGTGACCCCTCCTGTTCGGTCATACACTTGCGCGGTGGCGATGGACGGCTTGACACTGCAATCCCGGTCGACTCAGGCCCAGCCCGCGCGTCGCGTGCGGCGGCGGGTGGTCGGCGGGGTGGTCGCCGCGGCGTGCTTGGGCGTACTCATGGTCGCCGCGTCGCTGCACGCCTCGGACGCCGGCTACGGCACGCACACGCAACTGGGCCTGCCCGCGTGCAGCGTGCAGGTGTTTACCGACATGCCGTGCCCGACGTGCGGCGTGACGACCGCGTTCACCCACGCCGCCCACGGTCGGCTGCTCACCGCGGCGGCCACCCAACCGCTGGGCGCGACGCTGGCGCTGGGCTTGGCGATGGCGGCGATCATCGGCGCGTACGTCGCGGCGACCGGCGCGAACGTCGTCCGCTGGCTGGCGCCGCTGCGCTCGAGCATGACCGTGTGGATCGTGCTGGGCATCGTCGCGGCGAGCTGGGTGTACAAGGCGGCGGTGATGAAAGGATGGCTCGGATGAGCGGCGTTTTCGATCTGCGATTCTCGATTCTCGATGGGGTGAAGGCCGCGGCGTGCGCGCTGATGCTCACCGCGCTCGTCGGCTGCCAGACCGCGGGCATGGTCGCCGAGGTGATCGCCGGCGGCGAGGGCTCGCCCATCGAGGTCACCGCCGAGTACGCCGGCCTGAACGACCAGACCGTCGCCGTGCTGGTCAACGCCGACTACACCGTGCTCTACCAGCACCGCGACATCCAGTGGGAGCTGACCACCGCGATCAGCAACCTGATCGCCACCGGCGTGCCGGGTGTGAAGGTGATCGACCCGCGCGACGTGGTCGCTTTCCAGAACCGCAACATCTACTGGACCACTGCGCCTTACGGCGAGCTGGCCAAGAAGCTGGGTGCGACGCGGCTGGTGATGGTCGAGCTGCAGGAGTTTCGCCTGCACGAGCCGGGCAACACGATGCTCTACCGGGGCGTGGCGTCGGCCCGGGTCGACGTGGCCGAGACCGACGGCCCGCGCCCGCACGACGCGGCCTACTCCAGCATCGTCACCGCCGCCTTCCCCCCCAGCAGCCCCCAGGGCGTGCCCGAGGCCGACCCCCAGACCATCCGCAAGGGCCTGGTCGACATCTTCAGCCGCGCCGTGGCCTGGAAGTTCTTCGATCACCAGGAGAAGCGATGAAAAGAGAATCGCGGATCGCGGATCGCGGATCGCGGAAGTGTCTGGTGGCGCTTGCACTGTCGCTGATGGCGATGGCGCTGGGCGGCTGTCAGTCGGCGGGGTTCGTCGCGCAGGTGTTCGGCAAGAACCAGGTACCGGCGGTGTACGCCCTGGAAGACCGCCCGACGCTCGTGCTCGTGGAAGACGCCGGCGAGGCCGACCTGACCACCCCGGACCTCGCGGGCCTGATCGCCGGGCGCATCGGCCAACAACTCGAAAGCGCCAACGTCGTCAGCAAGGTCATCCCGTTCAACGACTTCACCCGCCTCAAGGCCGACACGCCGGCCTTCAGCACCGACCCCAAGAAGTGGAACATCGCACGCATCGGCCGCGAGCTGGGCGCCGAGCAGGTCGTCTACGTCGCGATTCAGCGGTGGCGGCTGAGCGAAGAGGGCGTGATCTACCGCCCCTACGCCGAGGCGCGGGTAAAGGTGATCGACGCCGCGGCCGACACGCGCCGCTTCCCCCCGGCCGCCGACCAGTACGGCTCGTCGGGCCATCCGGTCATCACGCAGGAGTCGTACGGCTCGATGGACGGCGCGTCGCAGACCACGCACATGATCGTCGCCCGACGCCTGGCCGACGCCGTGGCACGCGAGGTCGCATGGCTGTTCTACGAGCACAAGCTGCCCGAGCCCGGCGACAAACTGCCCGGCTAGCGCGCCCGCGCCGCGGGAATGATCAAATCCGAATGGCAAACGTCCAAGCGATGCCGGCGCTGGTCACCCGCGCTTGACACCCCGACTAACTTGCCATCTGCCATTTGTCCTTTGTCCTCCCCCCTTCACTGCCCATGCCCGACCCACTCGACCCCACCACCCTTCGCGCTCACTGGCAGGCGCCCGAAGAAGCGTTCATCCTGGCGCTGTTGGGCGACTGGCCGGCGGCGGCCGATGCTTTGGGCGGGATTGTCGCGGTGGGTCTGGCCGCGGAGACCGGCCGGCCGCTGCGGATGCTGGCCCACCCCCGGGCCCGGGGCATCGACCGGGCGATCGCCATCGCCGCGGCCATGGGCCGGGCTGACCGGGTGATCACGGACGAACGGGCCCTGCCACCCTGGCCGATCCTGCCGGCCGTCGATGCCGCCCTTGCCATCGGCCCCCACTGCGCTCGGAGCGTTGAAGCGGCGAAGGCCGCGGGCGTGGCGGTGGTGCGTGGCGAGGGTGACGTGCCCAGGGAACTGAGCCGGGCGCTGGTCGCGGCGCACGACGCGGCGGCGAATGACGCATGAGCAAGTTCGCGTCGCCGTCCGGCTCGGGGCATTGGTGATTGGAGGTTGAGCATTGGTCGTTGCACCGGGTCAGCGGCGGCGGCTTGACCCAAACCGCGCCCGCTCGGATACTTGGGGCCGCTTCGAGGGTGAGGTGTCATGCCCGTACGTGTGTTGCCCAGCACCGATCGGCTGGCCGAGCCGCTCCGCCGGTTTCTCGACCGCCTGACCGACGAGCAGATCATGCTGCTCGTGCTCAAGCGTGAGTTGTACGACGGCGACTGGCGGCCCATGATCGCCGACCTGCGCAACCGATTGGCCGGTCGGCCTTACGTGCTGGCCCTGGGCCAAAGGATCGAAGACGACCTGCAACGCATCGAACAGATGCGCGAACTGGAAGCCCACTACCAAGTCGACCTGGCGCGTTTTCTCGCGCCGCTCGACGATCAGGAGATTTGAGCATGCAACGCCTGCCGATCCTGCCCGCCCTCGCGCTGACCGCGCTCAGCGTCGCCGCCGGCTGCGTGCCCCAGCAAAAGGCCGCCGACAAGCAAGCCACCCAACTGCTGGCCGACTACGAACAGAGCCGCGCCCTGGACTACCGCATCCAATGGCAGACCAACCTCGGCCTGCCCGCCGACTCCAGAATCAAAAGCATCGCCCACCTGAACGACGTGATCGTCCTCATGGAACAGGGCAACATCGTCACCGTCCTCGATGACGCCACCGGCAAGGTCCGCTGGCGAAAGTCGGTCGGCACCGAACTGGACCGCTTGGCCAAGCCCGCCGTTTACGACGACCACCTCATCCTCACCAGCGAGACCCGGCTGCACGCCTTGCGACTGGACAACGGCCAATTCGCCGACACCTTCGACCTCAAGCACAACGCCTCGACCGATCCGATGATCCTGCACGGCTACGTCGTGCTGGGCAGCCCCGAGGGCCTGGTCTTCGCCCAGGCGATGCGCGGCGGGTACCTCACCTGGCGGTACCAGATGTCCAGCGCTATCCAGACCAACCCGCTGGGCAAGCCCGGCTCGCTGTTCGTCGCCGATCAGGCCGGCCATGTCGCCACGATCAACCCGCAGACCGGCCAGATCGTCTGGCGCCGCACCAGGCCCCCGTGGGGCGACATCAAAGCTCAGCCCGCGGCCGACACCGCCATCGCCTACGTCGCTTGCCTCGACCAGAAGCTCTACGCCTTCGACCGCGCCACCGGCGATATTCTCTGGCAGTACCTCGCCGAGTTCCCCCTCGAACACGACCCGGTCGTGCTGGGCAACACCGTGCTGCAACGCACCCGCAGCCGCGGCGTGGTCGCACTGGACACGTTCAGCGGGCAAGAGAAGTGGCGCACCGACACCCCCGGCCGACCGGCGCAGGTGCGCAACGGCCGCATGATCTTCGTCGACGGCCAGACCCTGCGCTTCGTCGACGCCCGGACCGGCGAGGCCGGGCAGACCGTCGAACTGCCCCGGGCCGACATGATCCACTTCGACGCACCCGACAACGCCAACCTCTACCTGCTGGACCACACCGGCCGCGCCATGAAACTCGCGCCGCAATGAGAGGACTTTGCCGCAGAGGCGCCGAGGAAGACCTGAGGCACAGGCGCGGATTCTTGTTTGCGAACCACGCCCTTCGCGCCGCGGCCTGATCCGTGCCTCCGCGGCGTCCGGCCCGATGAAAGCGATTTGATCCATGCCTGAACCCCAGCGAATTCAACGCGCCCTGATTTCCGTGTCGGACAAGACCGACCTCGTGCCGTTTGCCAGGAAGCTCGATGCGCTGGGGGTGACGATCATCTCCACCGGCGGCACGGCGCGGCAACTCAGCGCCGCGGGCATCCGCGTCACGCCGATCGACCAGGTCACCGGCTTCCCGGAGATGATGGACGGCCGGGTCAAGACCCTGCACCCGCGCGTGCATGGGGGGCTGCTGGGCCTGCGCGACAACGACGCCCACACCGCCGCGATGGCCGAGCACGGCATCGAGCCGATCGACCTGGTCTGCGTCAACCTCTACCCCTTCGAGCAGACCGTGGCCAGGCCGGACGTCGCCGAGGCCCAGGCGATCGAGCAGATCGACATCGGCGGGCCGTCGATGATCCGCTCGGCCGCGAAGAACCACCGCTTCGTCACTGTCGTGACCGACCCGTCGCAGTACGACAAGGTCGTCAATGAACTGGACGCGCACGAAGGCGCGACGACGATGGCCCTGCGGCGCGAGCTGGCGACCGCGGCGTTCGCCCGGACCGCGGCCTACGACAGCGCGATCGCCGGCTGGCTGGCCCACCACGCGCCCCAGCCGTTGCCCGATGCGCTGATTCTTCGCCTCGAGAAGCATCCGGTGCAACTGCGCTACGGCGAAAACCCCCACCAGGACGGCGCGGTCTACGCCACGCCCGATTCGACCGAGCCCTCGCTGCTCAAGGCGACCACGCTGCACGGCAAGGCGCTGTCGTTCAACAACTACTACGACGCCAACGGCGCGCTGGAGCTGGTCAAGGAAATCGACCCGGCCGACCTGGCCGCGGTCAGCGTCATCAAGCACGCCAACCCCTGCGGCTTCGCGGTCGATGACGACGTCGCGACGGCATTCGACAAGGCCTACGCCGGTGATCCGCTGGCGGCGTTCGGCGGGATCGTCGCGTTCAACCGCACCGTCACCGGGCCCGCGGCCGAGCGAATCGTGGCCGGCCAGAAGTTTCTCGAAGTCATCGTCGCGCCCGGCTACGACGACGATGCCCTCGAGCTGCTGCGCGAACGGTGGAAGAACGTGCGCATCCTCGCCCTGGGCGACCTGCCGGCGCCAAAGGACCGCGACCCGCGCGAGCTGGACATGAAGCGGATCACCGGCGGGCTGATCGTGCAGCAGCGCGACCTGGCCGCGTTCGACGCCTCGCGGTGGGAGCACAAGGCCGGCCCCGCGCCTGACGACGCGACGCTCGCCGACGCCGAGCTGGCGATGATCACCGTCAAGCATCTGAAGTCCAACGCGATCTGCCTGGTCAACGGCTCGGCCCTGGTCGGCGCCGGCGCCGGGCAGATGGACCGCGTGGCCTCGTGCAAGCTCGCGGTCGAAAAAGCCGACGACCGCGCCGCGGGCGCCACGGCCGGCTCCGACGCCTTCTTTCCTTTCCGCGACGGCCCCGATGTGCTCATCAACGCCGGCGTCAAGGCGATCGTCCAGCCCGGCGGCTCCAAACGCGACGAGGAAACCATCGCCGCCTGCAACGACGCGGGCGTCACCCTCCTGTTCATCGGCCGCCGCCACTTCCGGCACTGACCCGCTCGCCGCCCGCCGCTCGCGGCTTCGCGACACGGCGACTGTTTAGTCGACCGATCGCTTCGACCGTTCGCTCGCGCCAAGCCGCAAGCGGTCCGAATCACGCCGCGCGCCGCTTCAGCCGCACTCCGTTCGTGCCGATGTTGCGGATTGGAGGGATTGGGCAAGGCGGCTGTCGTGTCGAAGGAGCGATGTTGTGACGTACATGCTGATCGTGCTCAAAGGCCCGGACGCCGGGCAGGTGTTCGCGGTCGACCCGGCCGGCGACGCGGTGATCGGCCGCGACGGCCAGGCGGTGGCGCTGAGCGACACGAAGGTGAGCCGGCGTCAGGCGGCAGTCGTATCGCGTGACGGGCAACTGCTGCTCGAGGAGTTCGGCTCGGCCAACGGCACGTTCGTGAATCGCCAGCCGGTCAAGGGCCGCGCGCCGCTCAAGCCCGGCGATCAGATTCAGGTCGGCCGAACGCTGCTGGCGTTTGGCGAGGCCGGCGATGCGTTCGCCGCGACCGCGCAAGAGTACGCGCCCCCACCCCAAGCCATCGCCCGCCCGTCGCGCCTGGCGCCGGCGCTGGCCGGGGGCGCGGGAACGCTGATCGTGCTGATCGCCGTCGCCGCCGCGTGGTGGGTCGCCGACCCGATGCACGCCCGGGCGATGCTGCAACCGGCCGTGCCGGCCGGGCCGGCTGCCCGGTACGACGATTCGGCGTGGCGCCAGGCGCTGGCCGAACAGACACGGGCGACCGAACGGACCGACCAGCAACTGGCGGAGCTGGCCAAGGCCGTGCAGGCCCTGGCCGACCGGCCCAAGCCGGATCACACCGACATGGTCGCGGCGATTGATCGGCTGGCCACGCAAGACCTGAAGCGCGACGCAGCCCAAGTCAAGCGATTCGTCGCGCTGACCGAAGCGATCGAGGCGATCGAAATCCCCGAGGTGCCCTCGATGCCCGAGCCGGCCCCGCTGCCCCAGCCGCTGCGTGTGACCGATGACGGCCGGACCGCGGAACTGCTCGAGAAAATCCTCACCACGCTCCAGACGCGCCCGATCATCACACCGGCGTCCGTGTCCGCACCCGCCGCGCCTGCGCCAGCCCCACCGGATTCGGGCCCGGCCGACGCCGAGCCGGCGCCGGCCGTCGGCTATGGCGAGTGGGCCAAGGCCCAGCCCATCGTGCGCACGTTCGCCCAGCGATTGCTGGTCGGTGAATACGATGCGGCGGCGCGGCTGCTGTCGGCCCGATACCGCAAAGACATGCCGCCCGAGCAGATGCAACAGGCCATGGCCCCGATGGCCGAGCACGTCGGCGCGTTTCGATCGATCGCCGCGCACGATCGGCTGACCGCCAACGACGACGGCTCGGCCGCGTGGCGCACCCAAATCCACACCGACAATGAGGCGCGACTCACGCTGACGGTTTCACTCGATGCCCAGGGACGCATCGAGGGGTTGTTCCTGCAACGCAAGCCGTGATCGGCACCGCTCGCGGCTAATCCAACACTCGAGCGTCCTCAGCCCAAGCGTAGCGCGTTCGGCGCTTGTTAGGTGTTGC
>CAZUHK010000059.1:0-15275 GCA_964620345.1 uncultured Planctomycetaceae bacterium | reverse complement strand
AACCCCGCCCCCCCGGTCACCGTCACGTTCATATCGGACCAGTTCAGCATCGCAACGCCTCTGCAAACAATGGGCGGACAGAGCATATGATCGGCCGACGGCCCGGTCGAGTTTCGTTCCGCGTTCGCAAGCCCGCACCCTCCCGCCGCCGCTCGTCGGTCGGCAAACATTCCCGATCGCGATTGGATAGCACAGCAGCACGCCGCTTCGGACCATTCCCCGCGGGTTATGTATGCCGCGATGGCGGGCGATAATTTTCCCATGGCCAAAACCGAAAATTAACCTTGACCTCCGGGGGGGGGGTATGCTGCTGAGCATTCGGTCGCAATTCGATGACTTGGATCGCACCATGCGGTGCGGGGTCTTCGGAGGGCCGGGGAAGTTTTCAGGGTAATAAGGAGATCGAAAGATGCGGATTCTGAAGAGTGAACGAAGGAATGTCCTACGCGCCGCATGCGTGCTCGCGGCGATGGTGCTCGGCAGTATGACCACCGGCGCGTCGGCCGCCGTGAACATGGACTGGGTCACCGTCGGTAATGCCGGCAACGCGGCGGACCCGCTCAACAGCGGCTCGGTGCCCGGCATCGGCGCGGTGTCCTACGACTACCGCATCGCCAAGCACGAGGTGACCAACGCCCAGTACGCCGAGTTCCTCAACACCGTCGCGGCGACGGATACCAACGCCCTCTACAACACCAGCATGGGCAGCGACGCCCGCGGGGGGATCACCCGCTCGGGTTCGTCGGGCAGCTTCACCTACTCGGTCAAGGCCAACATGGCCGACAAGCCGGTGAACTACACGAGTTGGTACGACGCAGCGCGTTTTTCCAACTGGATGACCAATGGCCAAGGTGCTGGCAGCACCGAGTCCGGCGTGTACACCCTGACCGGCCCGACGACGATCAGCGGCATCACCCGCGACCTGAACGACCCCAACCAGGTGTTCATCCCTACGGAAAACGAATGGTACAAGGCAGCCTACCACCAGCCCGCAGATCAAGGCGGCGACAGCGACAACTACTGGCTCTACCCGACCGCCAGCAACAGCGTGCCGACGATTGCGACCGCCACCGCCACCGGCGACATCGCCAACGCCGGCACGAACGTGGCGAACTACAGCCGCGGCGCGGATTGGAACGATGAGGACGGCAACGTGACAACGGTCGGCTCGGCCGGGCCGGATAGCGAGAGCTTTTACGGGACATCCGATCAAGGTGGCAACGTGTGGGAGTGGAACGAGACTCTGGCGTCCGGCGGTGCTCGTGTCATCCGCGGCGCATCGTGGTTCGGCCCCGAATTCAACCAACGGTCGTCAGCGCAGGACACTGAAAACCCGACAGATGAAGGTAGGTTTTTACCAGACATCGGTAATTACGGCTTCCGTGTCGCAAGTCCCGTTCCGGAGCCGACGTCTCTCGCGCTCGTCGCGCTAGGAGTACCGTTGTTGCTCCGTCGGCGCAGGGGCTGACCCTTTGCCCTTTGGTTCTTTAACCCTTCACGCCGCCGAAGGCGGCGCGCCGAATAGCATTTTACAATCTAACGCATGAGAATGCGATTTGCCGCCGAACCGAAACACCCCCCGCACGCGGCGGCCCATCGTGCGGGTCATCCGGCCGGCTGGCGCGGCTGGACCATCCGCCGGACGTGGATCAGGCCGGCGGCGGATCAGTGAGGTAAGATAAAGTATCGACGTGACAGTAGGAGCCAAGCGATGGCGAACTGGACGGTCTCTGATGAACTGGATGCTCGCTTGCGTAAACGGCTCGGGCAAGCCGAGGTCGCCGAGTATGTCGAGAGCTTTTTCATCGACCACCTGGACTACGAGGAAGACCCCGCGTACCGGGCCAAGGTCGATGCCCAGATCAAGGCCAGTGAGCAAGACATCGCGGCCGGCCGGGTGATGGACGCCCGCGAAGCGATGCGGAAGATCGCTTCTGCGAAGGGCATTCAGCGCAAACGATGAACTATCGTGTCATCTTTACCGAGCGCGTGATCGCCGACATCAGTGAAAAGGTCGATTATCTGCGGGCGCAGCATGTCAGCGAGCAGACGATCGGGCGATGGTTTGAGGGCCTGCTTGATCGGATCGAGACGCTCTACGACATGCCGCGCATTTACGGCTTGGATCACGCCGCGAGCAAACAACACGGCTATAGCATCCATAAGCTGACCTACAAGAAGCACATCGTGCGTTACCGTGTCGATGACGACGCGCGCAGGGTCTATATCCTTTCCTTTATCCATGGGGCGGCACGGCGCGAGGCGTGATGCGTTTGGGGTGTTGCAATTCGTTCCCTGCCCCGCTGCGGTACCGTCCTTCGTTCTATGCAGCACGAAAACATCCCCGGCATTCGTGAAGAGACCCAAGACCGCCGGGTGCCACGGCTTAGCCGCTTCGGCGGTAAGCCGTGCTCGCCTTTCGCGGCCGGCACGGCTTGCCGAGGACGGACAAGCCGTGGCACCCCGCAAACAAAGAACGGGCAGAGCATGTGATCGGCCGATGGCGAGGTCGAGTTTGCCCTTTGCACGGAGTCCAGCCCGGCTCGAACGCCGGGGATGCACGCGGCGAATCCTGGGTCGAATCGCGACTCGGGGTTGCTGACATGCAAAGTCTTTGACCGGTGAAACAGGCGGACGTAACTTGGAGCTTAATCCTCAACGGCCCCCTGACGCGCCGCGGCGGCGTGAGTCCGGCTCTTGGCAGCCATCAGTTTATCCTCCGAGTTTTTTACCATGGCCAAGCGACCCAACATCCTTTTGCTCATGAGCGACGAGCACCGGCCGGACGTGACCGGCTACGAAGGCAACGACGTGGTCCGCACGCCCACGCTCGACTGGCTGGCCGAGACCGGCGTGGTGTTCAACAACGCCTATACGCCCTCGCCGATCTGCGTGCCCGGCCGGCAGAGTCTCATGGCCGGCCAACTGCCCCGGACGACGCGCTGCGAGAACTTTGGCGATGACCTGCCGCCGTTCTCGATGACCTTCGCCAAGCGGTTCAGCCAGCATGGCTACCAGACCTGCTGCTCGGGCAAGCTGCACCACATGGGCGCCGACCAGATGCAGGGCTGGACCCGTCGCATCGCCCCCGACTGCGAAGTATCGCCTCGGGCGATCGACGGGCTCGACCCCGAGCTGGCCAAGCAGTACCCGCCCGCGGCCGGCACGGGCAAGTGGAGCAACACGAAAGAACTGCAGCGCGCGGTGGGCGCGCCGGGGCGGTACCAGGAATTCGACCGCATGGCTCTCGACGCGGCGCGGGTTTACATCGGCCGGCACTTCGTCGACACCAGCTACGATCGGCCCGGCTCGCATCGGCCCACCCTGCTGAAGGTCTCACTCCTCCAGCCGCACTACCCTTACTTCACCACGCCCGAGCTGTTCGAGTATTACCTCAACCGCGTGCCGATCTTCCACGACCGGCCGCGGTGGGACCATCCCCGGCTCGGGCGGAACCAGGACGGCCGGGTCATCGACGCCGACCCCCGCGAGGTCCGCCGCGCCACCGCCGCGTACTACGGCATGGTCGAAGCGATCGACACCGGCTACGCCACGGTGCTCGACAAGCTCCGCCACGTCGGCGAAGACCTGGACGACTGGATCATCATCTACCTCTCCGACCACGGCGAGATGCTCGGCGAGCACGGCGTCTGGGAAAAATGCCAGTTCTTTGAGGCCTCGGCCCGCGTGCCGCTGGTCGTCCGCTGGCCCCAGCGGTTCAAGCCCCGAACCGTCGAGGAAAACGTCAACCTCTGCGACCTGTTCGCCACGCTGTGCGATCTTTGCGACATCCCCCTGCCCCAGCCCGAGCAGACCGTGAACGGCGCGGGACTCGATAGCCGATCGCTTGTGCCCCTGATGAGCGGCGACGCCGCCGCGTGGCGTGAGAAGTACCACAATGAAACGATCAGCCAGGTCCACGGAAAATCGGTCATGGTCAAGCGGGATCACCTCAAATACCTGCGTTTCGACGATGAAAGGTGCGTCAACGAGCCGGACGTGCTGCTCGACCTCGAAGCCGACCCGACCGAATCGCGGAACCTGATCGACCAGCCGCACTACGCCCAGCGGGTCGCGCCACTCAAAGCCCGAGCCGCCGCCCTGGGCTTCGGCCCCGACGCCGACCCGAACTACCAGAACGCGGACTACATCTGATCGTTCAGCAGCACCGTGACCCGGGCGGCGAGCCGGGCACCCTGCGGGATGCTCGGTGGAATCTGCGCGCCGGTCGCGACTGATTGACAGTTAAACCGCCCGGCTCTACCTTCGGCGGTCGATCTCGCACGGAGGTCGTCGGTTCTGCTTCGTCCCCGCCCCCGGCGGGGACTTCGCAGAATGCCTGGAGGGACGTGCGAAGCACCCGAGCCGCCTGCGGGGTGTGGACGCGCGATCGGCCACGCCGCCGCCCATCAGGAGATCATCACCGTGCGCATCCTTCTGACCACCACCAGCTACCAGGACACGCCCGGCGAGCATCACGATCTCCTCGCCGCCAGCGGCCTGGATGTTGTCCGCGCCCGCGGCCCGCTGTCCGAGCAGCAGATGCTCGATCTGATCGAACGCCAAGGCCCGTTCGACGCGATGCTCAACGGCGATGACATCTTCAGCGCCAAAGTCATCGACGCCCTGCTGCCGGGGCTCAAGTGCATCAGCAAGTACGGCATCGGGCTGGACAAGATCGACGTGGACTACGCCACGAGCAAGAAGCTGCCGGTGCTGTTCACGCCCGGGGTGAATCACACGACCGTGGCCGAGCACGCGATCGGGCTGATGATCGCGGTGAGCAAGCGGTTCTGGCTGCACCTGTCGGAGGTCAAGCGTGGCAACTGGACGCGGAAGACCGGCTACGAGCTGATGGGCAAGACGTTGGCCGTGCTGGGCATGGGCCGCATCGGCAAGGAGGTCGCGATCCGCGCCCGGGCGTTCGGCATGAACGTGATCGGCTACGACCTGTACTGGGACGACGCCTTCGCCGACGAGCACGGCATTCAGCGGTGCGAGAGCTGCGCCCAAGCCCTGGCCGCGGCGGACGTGATCTCCCTGCACCTGCCGGCCACGGAGCAGACGATCAACCTCATCAACGCCGAGTCGATCGCGACGATGAAGGACAACGCGATCGTCGTGAACACCGCCCGCGGCGCGCTGGTCGATGAACAGGCGATCGCCCAGGCGTGCGAGAGCGGCAAGCTGCTGGGCTACGGCACCGATGTGGTCGAGCCCGAGCCGATGGTCACACCGCACCCGTTTCAGGAGATCGATAGTATCCTCGTCACGCCCCACGTGGGTAGCCGGACGCACGAATCGGTCGGCCGCCAGGCGATGCGCGCGACGCGGAACCTGATCAACTTCCTCAACGGCGACCCGGACTATTTGCAGGCCAACAAGTTTTAGCCAGGCCGATCGCGACACCGCAAAGCGACCGGACGACTGATTGACTTTTCGACTGTTCGACAAACCCGCACGACTCACGCATCGAGAACCACCATGACAAACGCCTCGCAAGACAAGCAGAGCGACATCGGCCTGATCGGCCTGGCCGTGATGGGCCAGAACCTCGTGCTGAACATGGCCGACCACGGCTTCGACGTCTCGGTCTACAACCGCACGACAAAGACCATGACCGACTGGATCGACACGATTCAGAAGGAAGAACCCGGCGCCAATCGCGTACACGGCCACGCGGAGCTGGAGGATTTCGTCCGGTCGATCAAGACGCCGCGCAAGATCGTGCTGCTGGTCAAATCGACCGCGGTGCTGCCGGGCGACCGCGACGCGGTGGACAAGGTGATCGAAGGCCTGCTGCCGCTGCTGGAGACCAACGACATCATCATCGACGGGGGCAACAGCAACTGGAACGCCACGATCCGCCGCGAGAAGGAGCTGACGGCCAAGGGCTACCGCTTCTTCGGCTCGGGGGTCAGCGGCGGCGAGCTGGGCGCGCGGTTCGGGCCGTCGCTGATGCCCGGCGGCTCGCCCGACGCCTGGGCTCAACTCGAACCCATCTGGAAAGCCATCGCCGCCAAGATCGACCCCGACACCGGCGAGGCGATCGAAGACTACCAGGCCGGCAAACCCATCACCGATGGCGAGCCGTGCACCGCGTACATCGGCCCCGACGGCGCGGGCCACTACGTCAAGATGGTGCACAACGGCATCGAATACATCGACATGCAGCTCATCTGCGAAAGCTACTTCATGATGAGCAAGCTCCTGGGCATGGACGCCGCGGCGATCGGCGGGGTGTTCGAGCAGTGGAACGCCGGCGACCTGAGCAGCTACCTCATCCAGATCACCGCCGACATCCTGCAACAGAAAGACACGAGCTCCGGCGAGGGCTACCTCGTGGACAAGGTGCTGGACACCGCCGGCCAGAAGGGCACGGGCAAGTGGACCAGCGGCAGCGCGCTGGACCTGGGCATCCCGGCCAACGCGATCGCCGAGGCGGTGTTCGCCCGGTTCATCAGCGCGATCCGAAACGAGCGCGTCGAGGCCGCCAAGCACCTGCAGGGCCCCACGCCCAAGTACGACGGCGACAAGCAGGAGCTGATCGACGCGATCCGCGAGGCGCTGTACTGCTCGAAGATCTGCGCCTATGCCCAGGGCTTCCAACTGATGCGCGAGGCGCAGGCGGAATTCAACTGGGAGCTGGACTTCGGCACGATCGCGAAGATCTGGCGCGGCGGGTGCATCATCCGCGCCCGCTTTCTGCAGAAGATCACCGATGCCTACCAGCGCGATGCGAAGCTGGTGAACCTGCTGCTCGATGCGTATTTCAAGGACGCGGTCCACGCCGGTCAGACCGCCTGGCGGAAGGTCGTCGGCCTGGCCGCGACCAACGGCATCGCCGCCCCGGCGTTCATGAGCGCCCTGGCCTACTACGATGGCTATCGCTCGGCCCGGCTGCCGGCCAACCTGCTCCAGGCCCAGCGCGACTACTTCGGGGCCCACACCTACGAACGGACCGACCAGCCCCGCGGCCGGTTCTTCCACACCGACTGGCCCGAGCCGGGCCGCCCGCAGGTCCAGGCGTAGGCCGCGAGCTGATTTACCGCGAAGCCAACCCTATCCACCGGGGGTTCTCGCTGGCGTGCCGGTGATCCATCCGGCCGGTCAGGCCGGGCGAGTGCCGGTCTGCGAATCGGCCGGTGTCGCCGCGCCGCCGGGGGCGGCGACTTCCGGCGGGGGGCTGGGCTCGATGTGCGCCGTCGCGTTGGCCCGGCCCAGGTGATGCTGGATGCGGTGTTCGATCTCGCTGGCGATGGCGTGGGCATGATCTACGCGCGCCTCGGCCGGGAAACGCAGGTGCATGTCGACCCAGTGCTCGGCGCCGTCGTGGCGGAGGCGGACCTTCTCGTAGCTTTCGATGCGGCCGCGCCGCCGCTCGTCGTCGAGGATGGCGTGGATGTCGGCCAGGTCATCCTGATCGACCCGGTCCAGCAGGCCGGCCAGCGCCCGGCGGACCAGCGCCGCGCCGCCCCACCAGACCATGACGCACACGCCGAACGCCGCCAGCGGGTCCAGCCATTGCCAGCCGGTCGCCGCCACCGCCAGCAGCGCCGCGCCGACGCCCAGCGTGCTCAGCCCGTCGATCATCAGGTGCCGGCCGTCGGCGTGAAGCGATTCGCTGTGCAACGCAAGCCCCCGCCGCGCGATCGCCCGACCGGCGAGGATCAGCACCGCGGCCAGGCCCAGCATCGCCAGCGCCCCCGGGCCCGGCTCGCGCACCTGGGCGCCGGCGACCCACCGGCCCGCGGCCTCGACCGCGATCCACAGGCCCGCGCCGATGATCAGCAGCCCCTCGACGCCCGCGGCGATGAACTCCATCCGACCGTGGCCGTAGGGATGCTCGGGGTCCGGCGGGCGCGCGGCGTACCAGGTGCTGAACAGCACCAGCCCCGCGGTCATGATGTTCACCACGCTCTCCAGCGCATCGCTCAGCACCGCCGCCGAACCGGTCCACGCGAACACCCCCAGCTTCAACGCCATCACCACCAGCACCAGCCCCATGATGCCGACCGCCGTGCGGATGCTTTGCGCCGCGTGCTGATGCATCGGCCCAAGCTACCCGGCGCGCCGCGCGCGAATCAACCGGCCCCCTGAAGCGAAACGCAAACTGCGGCGGGCCGAAGTCTGCCGCGGCGCCGCGATCAACCGGGACCAATGCCAGCGAACATCCCGGAAGCTACCCGGTGAGTGGATCGGCGATTCGCCCCGCGGCCAGCCGCACATGGCACGCACCGCGATGCACCGTCCGGCTCGGGCGGGCCACGGCGCGGGGCGCCGCGGCAACACGATGCCAGCAATCGGGAAAGGTCCACGTCAGTATTCGCTTACGATCGCGGGCTTGCTTGATCTGCGATCAACACGATCTGATCCAACACCTGCATCACCTCAGGGTCGATCAGCTTCTCGGGGACGTACTTTGCCAACTCCTGGTAGTCGGCTTTGGACATGCGATTGGGTTCGTTCAGCCCACGAAAGAATGCTGGGAACAACTGATCCAGGAAGTCATCGCTGGCTTTGGTTCTCAGCCACCAGGAATTCTCCGGCTCACGCAGCGCAACCGGCGGAACGAGGTCGGCGATGCACCTGCGCATCGTGTCCCGGCGACGCTGGCTCAACGCCTGGAACAGCGGGGCTTCGGTGGCCAGACGCTCAAAGCTCGCCGCATACTCCTCCAAAGTCTCTGGCTGACAGAGGTAGTTCTCGATCTCACGCCGCTTCCAAGTGTGTGCCCGCAATCCACCACCGGCCTGGACTTCGCCGGCATCCTGGTCCAGCACCGTGAAGCCGAGCATATCCGACTTCGCTTCACGAAGACCGTGGAAATGGGCTTGGCCCTTGCTCGCGCGATTGCCGATCGGAACCAGAAATGCGTTTTCGAGGTGATGGAGTGCATCGTGGCCAAGCTTGCGTGCAAACGCGGTGAGAATCGCTAAATCCGTTGACCCCTCCGCATACAAAACCCATCCGCGTTGTTCTGCCTGGTAGTAGTGCTCAAAACCGATCTCTTTCAGCGACTTGGCCAGTTGACTGCCACGATCATCGATCCTGTGGGGATCGCCGACGAACGCGACCACCACGTGTTGGTCCGCGGCCGCATTCAGCACCACCTCCGAGTGGCTGGCCGCCACGATCTGACTTTCCTGTCGGCCGGCAGTATCCGTTAGAAGGTCGTATATCTGTCTCTGCCTGAGGATCTCCAAGTGAGCATCGGGCTCGTCGAGCAAGAGTATGCTCCGGGGATTGGCCGTGAGGTGTGCAAGCAGAAGCAGTGTTTGCTGAAGGCCACGGCCGGCACATGAAAGGTCCAACTTGCAGCCGGTTCTGGCGCGGTAAGTCATGGTGATCTCACCGCGCTCTGGGACATACACCGGCTCGCTCAACCTGTCGCCGAACAGTCGTTCGATCTCATCCACGATCTTCGCCCAGAGCTCCGCGCCGACATCGTCCCTGGAGTAGATGTGGAAGCACAGGTTCCTCAGCACTTCAGCCGTTCTGCCCTCTCCAAGGCGGACGTTAATCGCGCCCTGGTCCAGTCTTGTTTCATTCGCGGCAAGGCCCGACATTGGTGGCAGAAATGCGACGCGCACATGTTCAGCAGCTTCGGGCACCGGCATTCGGTCAGGTGACTTCCCGTCACTCCGCCGAAGGGGGCGACAATAAAGCGATTCGGGGTTGGCGTAGTAGAACTCCAGACCGCAGGACCAGGCCTGCCCGCTATCGACTCCATCCACAATGAAATCAATATAGACGTTGTCCGTGCGTTGGCGGCCCTCAACCTTTTGCACGCTGCGCACGTGAAGGTCTCTCCAGAGCAGGTTGGCGTCAGGGACGGGCACGGCGATCAGATCCCGCCGGTTGATAGTCACCCCCGGCCGCTTCTCCGGCGCCGACTTTCCACCGCGTCGCTCCAGCCATCGGCGTAGGCCAACATCCCACAGCGCCAAGGCCTGAAGCGCAGTGGTCTTCCCGCTGTTGTTGGGCCCGATGAACACCACCGGACTGCCCAACTCAATCTTTACTTCGTCGAACCGTCGGAAGTTCCGAATGGTAAGCTGGGTCAGCATCGCGATAACTATGATAACTGAAATCAGGCAGTTACAGCGAAGCCCCCGCCCGGTCGGTTACTTCCGCGTGAGCTTGGTGATGCGGCCGTCTTCGATCCATTCGACGATGTAGATGTTGCCCGCGGCGTCGAAGCAGCCGCCGTGGGGGCTGTTGAACTTGCCCGGCTGGCGCATCTCGTGTGGCACGTTCGGCCAGCCGTGGTGGCTGACGATCGCGTGCTGGTTGTCGCCGAGCTTCGCGGCGACCGGGTCGTCGTTCGCATCGTAAATGTTGACAAACGCGAACAGGTCGGGCACGAGCATCAGGCCATCGGGGCCCTGGCCGAAGCAGCAGGGCGCGTCCTGATAGAAGCTTTTGATGAAGTTGGCGTCGAGGTCGTAGACCTGCACGCGGGAATTGCCCCGGTCGGTGAGGTAGAGCACCGGCTCGGTCAGGCCGGTCGCTTCTTGGCGCGTGCCGATCCACAGGCCGTGCGGGCAGGCGAAGCGGCCGCCGCCGGTCGGCTCGTCGCCACCGAAGCGCGACAGGTACTTGCCCCGGGCATCGAACACGCTGACCCATCCGCTGCCGTAGCCATCGGCGACGAACACGCGGCCGTCGGGCGCCTGCGCGGCCCAGGTCGGCACGTACTTCTCCTCGTCGCCGTACTCCGCCGGGCGGTCGAGCTTGAGCACGGTCCGGCCGTCGAGCGTGGTCTTGACCACCTCGGCCGACTCCTGATCGGTCAGCCAGAAGAACTGCTCATCGCCCTCGTCCACGAGCGTCAGGCCGTGGGCCCCGACGAAGCGGCCGGAGGGGAACTCATCCCACGTCCCGGCGAACGTGCCATCGGGTTCGAAGCGGACCACGCCGTGCCGCGACTGGTTGAACACGTGCACCAGCCCCTGCCGATCGACCGCCACGCCGTGGGTGTAACCCAGCGTGACATCGTCCGGCAGCTTGGCCCAGCCGCTGTCCCATTCGAACGTGAAGTCGCCTTTGCTGATCTCGACCATTGTTGACCCCTTGTTGATTCGTGAACCGATTGCGGCGCCGCGTGATCGGCGGCTCGACCGCGATCAGCTCTTGAGCATTTCCGCGACCGTCTCGCGCTCGCTCTTGAGCTCGGCGTTGGTCGCCGCGAGCTTTTCCTTGGCGAAATCGTCCATCGCGAAATCGCCGAGGATTTCGTAATCGCCGGGCGCGGTGGTCTTCACCGGCATGCCGGCCCAGACGTTGGGGTCGAAGCCGTAGTGCCCTTCGCTCTTGACCGCGACCGAGTGCACCGCGCCGGGGGTGTTCAGGTCACGCACGTGATCGACCAGGGCATTGGCGGCGCTGGCGGCCGACGACGAGCCGCGGGCCGCGATGATCGCCGCCCCACGCTTGCCGACGGTCTCCAGAAAATCCTTCTTCAGCCATTCGTGATGGCCGATCGCATCGGTCGCGGCCTTGGCCTTGATCTTCGCGTGATGAAAAGCGGGGAACATCGTCGGGCTGTGGTTGCCGTAGATGTAGATGTCCTCGACATCGCTGGTCTGCGCCCCGGCCTTGTTGGCGAGCTGGGCCTTGGCGCGGTTCTGGTCCAGTCGGACCATCGCCGTCCACTGCTCGGGCTTGACCCGCTGGCAGTTGCTGGCGCCGATCATGCAGTTGGTGTTGCACGGGTTGCCCACGACGACGACACGGACGTTCGGCGAGGCGTGACGATCGATCGCCTGGCCCTGGCCGACGAAGATCTTGCCGTTGTCCTTGAGCAGGTCCGCCCGCTCCATGCCCTTGGAGCGCGGCTTGGAGCCGACCAGCAGCGCCCAGTCGGCGTCCTTGAAGCCCTTGTTCGGATCGTCTGAAAGTTCCAACCCCTTGACCAGCGGGAACGCGCAGTCCTCGATCTCCATCGCCACGCCTTGCAGGGCCTTCATCGCGGCTTCGACGGGGATTTCAATGAGTTGCAGGATGACCGGCTGGTCCGGGCCGAACATCGCCCCCGAGCCGATGCGGAACAACAGCGAATAACCGATCTGACCAGCGGCGCCGGTGACGGCGACACGAATGGGTTGAGCCATGGCTTGCGTCCTTTCAGTCTTGATTCGGGCGTTGCGGGGACCAGAGTATAGCGGTCGGGGCCGGGGCGTCGACCGCGCGCCAGGGGATGGGGTGTCCAGAAAAAACGCGGCGCGTCGTCGCGCCGCGTCAATCGGCTGGTCGGGATTCGAACCCGATCGTCAAAGGGCGGCTCCCGCCGCCAGCCACTGTGCCTGTGTGTGGCCCAGCCGGTTATGATCCGCATCGGCTCGACCGGGGGCCCGGTTGAGCGCCCGCCTGCGGTGCGGAGCGAGGACTATAGCCCCGGCGAATAAATTTGACAACCCTGTCCATTTCATCCGCGGCCCGCGCGGCCGGGCCGCGGGATTGGTCCGCCGGCCGCCCCGGCGATAGCATCAGGGCGATCGCCCATTGCTCGAGGGAGGTTCGTCATGACCGTTCGTTCCATCCACATCGTGCTGCTCGGGGCCCTGCTGGCCGGCCCGGCCGCGGCGCAGGACAACGCCGAGGCGCTGCGGAAGCGCATCGCCGAGCTCGAAGCCGAGAACGCCAAGCTGCGACAGACCATCGCCCAGCAGGCGGAAAGCATCAACGCCCTGCGCGCCGACCGCCGGCAGGACGGCGACGTGCTCAAGGCCTACGAAGCGCAGAAGCAGCGCAACGAGCAGCTCGAAGCGAAACTCGCCGAGGTTCAGACCCAGGCCGCGACACTGGAGCAGGAAAAGCAGCAGGCCGCCCAGCAGCGGCAGGAGCTCTACGTCGATCGCGATTACGACGCCCAGGCCGATCGCACCGAGCTGTCGACCCGCGCCTTGCGCCTCACGCCCACCCACGGCACGCGGGCCAAGCACTGGGTCACCCTCTCGCTCGAGCACGCCGGCGAGGCGATGGGCGATGCGCCGACCCACGTTGTGCTGGCGATGCAGACGATCTACTCCGGCGACCTGTATCGCACGACCGACACGATCACCTTCGAGGCCGACGGCAAGGCGTTCGTCTGCAAGGTGAGTGACTACGAACGCACGGTTCGCAAGACCGGCAGCATGAAGAATCGGCGGGATGTGTCGGACGAAGCGGTCTACGCGACGATGCCGACCCAAGCGGTCCGTGCGATCGCGAACGCCACGAAGGTGACCGGCCGGGCGGGCATCGTGCGCTTCGAGTTGCCCCGGCCCACGCACGAGGGCTTCGCGGCGTTCGCCGAGGCGATGGAAGAATAATCTGCCACGAAGGCGCGAAGGACACGAAGAAGAAAGCGAAGCGTTTGGACAGGATGAACAGGATTGAGTTCAGGACCCATCCGGTAAATCCTGTTGATCTTGTCTAGGAAGTTTCATTGTGCGCCTTCGGGTGTTGGCGACGAGGGGGCCGGCCGCATGTTTGAGGATCTGGGCATCCCGATGGAGCGTGACGCCCCGCTGGGGCCGCGCACGTGGTACGGCGTGGGCGGGCCGGCCGATTACCTGCTGCACCCGCGGCACATCGACGACGTGGCCGCGCTGGCCCGGCGCTGCGCCGAGGCGGGCGTGCCGCTGTACACGCTGGGTAGCGGGGCGAACCTGCTCGTGGCCGATTCGGGCGTGCGCGGCGTGGTGATTCACTTCGATGCGCCGGCGTTCACGCAAGTCAGCCCCGACACCACCACGATCACCGCCGGGGCCGGGGCCGACCTGGCCAAACTCATCCTCACCACCGCCAAGCTCGGGCTGGGGGGCCTGGAAACCCTCGCGGGCATCCCGGCCTCGGTCGGCGGCGCGGTGCGGATGAACGCCGGTGGCAAGTACGGCCAGATCGGCCCGGCCGTCGCGGCGCTGACCACCCTCACCCCCCCGGGCAAGGTCGAAACCCTCACCGCCGATCAACTCCAATTCGCCTACCGCCGGACCAACCTGGCCGACCGCATCGTCCTCGACGCCACGTTCGCCCTGACGCCCGGCGACCCGGCCAAACTCCGCGCGCGGGTCAAGGAAGTGTTCGCCTACAAGAAGTCCACCCAGCCGCTGGCCGAGCATTCCGCCGGCTGCGCCTTCAAGAACCCGCCGCCGCAGGTGAGCGACAAAGGCGCCGGGCAGCTCATCGATGAAGCCGGCCTCAAGGGTTTTCGCGTCGGCGGGGTCGAGGTCAGCCCGCGCCATGCCAACTTCCTGCTGCTGCACCCCGGCGGCAGTGCGACGGACCTGGTCCGCCTGATCCGCGCGATCAAGAAGCGCGTCGCCGAGCACCACGGCATCGCGCTCGAAGAGGAAGTGGTGATCTGGGGCGACACACCGGTCGAGCCGTGAGATGAATTTCGATCACCGATCTTCGATCCGCCCGATGCATTGATCGTGAGTCAAGCCCTGCACATCCTCGTGCTGCGCGGCGGGCCCGATCGGGAGCGCGGGGTGTCGCTGCGCAGCGGGGCCGAGGTCGCCGCGGCGCTGCGCGCCGCGGGGCACCGCGTGACCGAGCGCGACGTGCTGCCGGGCGATCTGTCGGCGCTGGACATCGCGTGCGACGTGGTGTTTCCGATCCTGCACGGGCGTTTCGGCGAGGGCGGGCCGCTGCAGGAGCTGCTGGAGCAGCGGGGGTTGCGATTCGTCGGCTGCCGCAGCGCCGCGGCGCGCGATGCGATGGACAAGCTGCGCACCAAGCAGATCGCGCGCGAGCACGGCATCGCCACCGCCGACAGCGAGGCGTTGATCGACCACAAGCCGCCGAGCATGGCGCCGCCGCTGGTCATCAAACCGGTGGACGAGGGCAGCAGCGTGGGCGTCCACCTGTGCCACGATCAGGCCGCGGTGCGCGACGCGATGGGGGCGCTGGCCGGCGAGTCGCACCGGCTGATGGCCGAGCGGCTGGTCAGCGGGCGGGAGATGACCGTGGGCATCATCGGCGACGATGCGATGCCGGTGATCGAGATCGTCCCGGCCGCGGCGTACTACGACTACGCCGCGAAATACGACCGCGATGACACGGCCTACCGCTTCGACATCGACCTTCCCCCGCAAGTATTATCACGCATGCAGCATGACGCGCTGAAGCTGCACCGGGCGCTACAGGCCCGTCACCTGTCGCGTGTGGACTTCATCGTCGATGCCGATCGCGTAGCATGGCTGTTGGAGATCAACACGGCGCCGGGGTTCACGACGCACTCGCTGTTGCCGATGGCGGCGCGACGGGCGGGGCTGGACATGCCG
>CAZUHK010000058.1:0-15321 GCA_964620345.1 uncultured Planctomycetaceae bacterium | reverse complement strand
CGGGCGGGCGCTGGACGCGCTGTCGATGCTGCCGCTGGCGGTGCCGGGGCTGGTTCTGGCGTTCGGGTACGTGGCGATGAGCGCGGCGATCACCGACTGGTTCGCGGCGCGCGGCCTGGCGGCGCCGGCGATCTTCCGCGTCACCGGCGCCGAGCCGAATCCGATGCTCTTCCTGGTCATCGCCTACGCCGTGCGTCGCCTGCCGTACGTCGTGCGCGCCGCCGCCGCGGGGCTGGAGCAGACGCCGCTGGAGCTGGAAGAAGCCGCCGCGGTGTTCGGCGCGAGCAAGCTCAGAACCCTCCGCCGCGTCGTGATGCCGCTGATCATGGCCAACCTGATCGCCGGCGGGCTGCTGGCGTTCAGCTTCGCGATGCTCGAGGTCTCCGACTCGCTCATCCTCGCCCAGACCGAGCAGCACTATCCGATCACCAAGGCGATCTACGAGTTGTTCATGCGGCTGGGCGATGGGCCGTACGTCGCCAGCGCGATGGGTGTGTGGGGGATGGTGTTCCTGACGCTCACGCTGATCGGCGCGTCGATGCTGCTGGGTCGCAAGCTCGGGGCGATCTTCCGCATCTGACCGGTCGGCGCGGCGGGCATGCCCTATAATTCGCACATGAGCCACCCGCCCCGCCGCACCATTGTCTTCGCCGCCGCCGCGCTGGCCGCGGCGCTGGGCCTGGGCCTCGCCGCCCGCGCCTGGCACGAGAAGGAGCACTACGCGATCACCCTGGCCGCCGGCGAGCTGATCGAGCGCGACCTGCCGCGCTGGTTCATCGAGGGCCTGCCCACCATCGCCGCGCACTGCTCGGTCGACCCGGATGTGTTCAAGGATCCCGACCAGAAAGCGCTGCTTCACGCCGAGCGGCCCGAGCACTACTACGACTACGAATTCCTGGCCGGCGAAGAGCTGCCGCGGCTGCGGTTCGAGTTCTACCGCCTGTGCGATCGCAAGGGGTTGGACCCGACGAAGGTCGGCACGCTGCCGTGGGCGATCGTCGAGTGGACGCAGCGGCTCACCCTCGCGTTCGCCGAGTACCGCAAGTGGCCCGACCAGGCGCACACGCAGGCCAAGTGCCTGGTTTACGCCGGCCTGCTGGCGCACTACGCGGCCGACCTGGTTCAGCCGCTGCACACGACCGTGCACTTCGACGGCCGGGTGAGCGAGCCGGGCGCCCGATCGCCGGGCACGGGCATCCACGTCAAGGTCGACAACCTGCTGCGCAAGGCCGCGTTCGATCACCGCTGGCTGGCCGGCGCCAAGGCCGAGGTCGAGGTGTACGACGATGTGTGGGCGGGCATGTGGGAGGCGTTCATGGCGTCGCACAAGCGGGTCGATCGGGTGTACGAGTTGGAGGACGAGCTGCCCGCGCGGGACGAGCCGCGCATCACCAGCCCGGCGGTGAATGATTTCGCGGTGGAGCGGGCGCGGGCCGGGGCGGTGTTCCTCGCGTCGCTGTACAAGACCGCGTGGGCGGCGTCGGCCGAGGAAGAGCCGCCGTTCTGGCTGGACCGCACGAAGTTGCAATCGTTTCCCTATCCGCTGGAGCCGGTGCGACGTGATCGCTGACGCCCGCGACATCCGGGCCGTGGTGTTCGACTACGGCAACACGCTGATCGAATTCGCCGCGGCGCAGATCGATTACTGCGACGGCCGGTTTGGCGAATACCTTTCGCGGACGTACGGCCCGCTGGACCGCGGGGCGTTCGATGCGCTGCGCCACGCCGACCGCCGCGCGCCTTACCAGGGGCAGTTCCGCGAGAACAAGCTCGACACGATCTGCGCCGCCACGGTACGCGCGCTGTACCACCGCGAGCCGACCGCCGAGGAGCTGGCGGCGATGGCGCGGCTGCGGCGTGAGGCGTTCGTCGAATGCATCCGGGCCGAGGCGGAGGTGATCGCGCTGGTCCGGCGCCTGCGCCAACGCTACGCCACCGGGCTGCTGAGCAACTACCCGTGCAGCGATTCGATCCACCAGTCGCTGGTGAGCACGGGGCTGGCCGATCACCTGGATGCGGTGGTCGTCTCGGCGGACGTCGGGCATGTCAAGCCACATCCGCTGCCGTTCACGACCGTGCTGGATCGGCTGGGCGTCGAGCCGGCCCGGGCGATCTACATCGGCGACAACTGGCTGGGCGACGTGCAGGGCGCCAAACGCATCGGCATGAAGGTCGCTTACATCACCCAGTACGACACGCCCGAAAAGTTCGACCGCCAGCCCGGCGATCACGACCCCGATGCCACCATCACCCACCTGCGCGAGCTCGAAACGCTGCTCGGCTGAACCACCAAGCACACGAAGACGCGAAGACACGAAGCAACACATTGCTTTGTGAGCTTTGTGTCTTCGTGCTCTTTGTGGCGTGGTCAGGTCTCGCCGATGTCCTCGGCCCACAACCGCGGGTGGGCGGCGATGAAGTCGGCCATCATCTTTTTGCACTCGACCAGGTCCAGGTCGATCACCTCGACGCCGTGGTCGCGCATGAAATCCGGTGCGCCGGGGAAGGTCGCCGCCTCGCCGGCGATGACGGTCGTGATGCCGAACTGCACCACCGCGCCGCCGCACAGGTAGCAGGGCATGAGCGTGGAATACAACGTCGTGCCCGCGTAGGAGCTGATGCGGCCCGCGTGGCGCAGGCAGTCGATCTCGGCGTGGGTGATCGGGTCGCCGTCCTGCACCCGCCGATTGTGCCCGCGGCCGACGATCACATCGTCGCGCACCAGCACCGAGCCGATGGGAATGCCCCCCCCGGCCAGGCCCGTGCGGGCTTGGTCGATCGCGGCCTGCATGAACGGATCGATCGCGTGCATGGAACGATTCTACGGGATGCGTTGCGGCGGGGCCTCTGCCGAAGCCGCTTCGGCAGCAGGTCGTTCGGGCGGAGGATCGCCCGACGCTGTTTCCCGCGCCGTGCCAGCGACGATCGGCAGGCAACGCACGAGGCGCACCACCGCCGCGCCCGGGCGGCCCCGGATGCACGGACGGCCGCAAAACAGAAATGCCTTTTGTGCCTCTGTCTGTCCGTCGCCGCTGTGTGCAATGGTCGCAAGTGTTTCCGGGAACCCGTCGCTAGAGCAGATTGCAGCGTTGCGTCGCGTCTGGTGGGCGCCACACCTTGTCCGCTTCAGCGGCAAGGTGTGCGCCGGTGCGGACGCCCCTCACCCCTTGCCCTTCGGGACAAGGTGTGGCACCCACTACGGGTCACCGAAAGATGCGCTAAACGCCGAAGTCGCGGGCGCGGAGGTGGTCGGCCCGGTTGCGGATGGCGCGCAGTTGCTCGGCGTCCTTGCGGCCGAGGTTCTTCAGTTGCATCGTCATGCGGTTGTTGCCGGCAAGCGTGTCGCGGTGCCGCTGGAGAAAATCCCAGTAGAGCGTGGTGAACGGGCACGCATCGTCGCCGGTGGCTTTGGCCGGGTCGAAGCGGCAGTGTTTGCAATAGTTGCTCATGCGATCGATGTACTTGCCCGTCGCGGCGTAGGGCTTGGAGGCCATCACCCCGCCGTCGGCGTACTGGCTCATGCCCAGCACGTTGGGCAGCTCCGCCCACTCGACCGCATCAACGTAAACCGCGAGGTACCACCGATGCACCCTGCGGGGATCGACCCCGGCCAGCAGGGCGAACAGGCCGGTGACCATCAATCGCTGAATGTGATGGGCGTAGCCGTAGCGCAGCGTCTGGCTGATCGTTTCGCGCAGGCATCGCATATCGGTGTCGGCGGTCCAGTAGAAATCGGGCAGGTCGCGGTCGGCGCCGAGCGTGTTGCGGTCGAGGTAGCCGGGCATGTAGCGCCAGTACACGCCGCGCACGTACTCGCGCCAGCCCAGCAGTTGGCGGATGAAGCCCTCGGCGGCGTTGAGCGGGGCGTGGCCGTCGCGGTACGCCCGCTCGGCCGCGTCGATCGCCTCGCGCGGGTCCAGCAGGTGCAGGTTCAACGCGGCGCTGAGCCGGGCGTGATACAGGTACGGCCGATCGGTCCACATCGCATCCTGCACGTCGCCGAAGCGCGGCAGGCGCTTGGCGATGAAGTCGCTCAACGCCCGCCGGGCCTGCGCCCGCGTGACGGGCCAGTCGAAGTCGTCGAGCGTGCCGGGGTGCGAGGCGAACGCGGTGTTGACCAGGTCGATCACCTCGCGGGTGATCTTGTCGGGGTTGAACGACATCGGCTCGGGCACCAGGCCCGGGCCGGCGGCGGTGAAGCTCGCGCGATTGGCTTTGTCGTAGTTCCATTCGCCGCCGACGGGGTGGTCGCCGTCCATGAGCACGCCGCGCTTGCGGCGCATCTCGCGGTAGAAGTATTCGAGCCGAAGCTGCTCGCGGCCCGCGGCCCAGTCGTCGAATTGCTCCGGCGAGCAGATGAAGTGGCGGTCTTCGCGGATCACCAGCTCGACGCCCAGCCGCTTCGCCCGATCCTTCAGCGCCTCGTGCACGCGCCATTCGCCCGGCTGCACGACGATGAGCTTGTCGGGCCGCGTGTCGCCCACGGTCTGCTCGAGCCGCGAGGCGAACGTGCTGGCATGGTCGCGCCGGTCGAGCTGGTGATAGTGAACGGTGGCCCCTTCGTCGCGCAGCGTCCGGCGGAAGTGGCGCATCGCGGCGAAGAACATCGCGATCCGCGCCTTGGTCGACCACACGTGCGCGGCCTCCTCGAACACCTCGGCCATCCACACCGCGTCGCGGCGGCGATCGAACCCGTCAAACGCCGCGGACCCCGCGTCGAGTTGATCGCCCAGCACCAGCACGAGATGACGAATCGGTTTCGCCATGGCAGATGGTAAGAAACGAGTTTTTGCCACGAGGCGACTGTGTCGCTTCGTGGCTAATCCAGCTCCAGCGAATCGAACGACCACAGATCGATCGGCGTGAACGCGGCCGGGTCGAAGGCGAGCGCGTAGCCGAACGGCGCGGCGATGACCGACCGCGTGCCGATCCGCCCGGCTTCGACCTTGAGCGTGGCGAAGCCGGCGGGGTGCATCCGGTACAGGTCGCCGTGCCGCTGCACCAGCGCGTCCTGCGTGTCGCGCCGCAGGTGGGCCACGCCTCGGTAGTAGTGCTGGCCGTTGCGCTCGACGTGGTCGATGCCAAGCACGGCCATCGCGGCCAGGTCCTGCAGCAGCGCCACCGGGCCGACGTTCGTCAGATCCTCGCCGGTGAGGATGAACGTTTCATCCGGCCGCTCGCGTCGGCGGTGTTCGATCTCGCAGGCATGCACGATGCCCTTGATCACGCCCTTGCAGTTCTTGTGGCTGGTGCCGACGTAGCCGGCGTCCAGCGCCTCGCCGAGCGAATTGAGCATCGCGTCCGACTCGTCGATGATCATCGGCGGCCGATCGGCCCAATCTTCCAACGCCTCGGCCGTCTCACCGGTCAGCGCCGTGTCGCGGTGCAGCGGCTGTTCGACCGCGATCAGGCGCGACAGAAAACCGCTCAGCGCCGGCTCGGCGATCAGGCGCGCCCACAGTTCGGCGAACGGCTCGACGGCGTGGTAGTTCTCGTTGCCGTCGAGCGTGAAGCGGTAATCACCGTCGCAAGCCGCGTCGATCACCGCGGCGATGCGCGACAACCGCTGGACGTCGCGCTCGATGTCCCCGGCCAGTTTCAGCTTGAAGTGGGTCAGACCGTAGGCCCCGATCGACGCGGCCAGCGACTGAGCCAGCCCATCGTCGCAGCGCTCGTCGTCGGCGATCTCATCGTCGGTCAGCGGATCGCCCAGACCGACCGTGTGGCGCAGGTGCAGTCGGGTCAGCGGCTCGGCCGGCAGCAGGTCGGCCGGGGCGACGTCGGCCAAGTGCCGGTGAATCTCGCCCAGGCGGATGCCCAGCGCGTTGTCGGCCACGGCCGCGGCGAAGGTCGTGCCCAAGCCGCGGCACCACGCATCGATCGCCGCGCGCTCCAGCAGCGACACGCCGAAGTTGAACAGCAGTGGCGGGTAGCCCTGCCGGCTCGCCCACTGCACCTGCTGGGCGTGCACCTGCTGCCACAGGTCGAACACGCTCTGGCATTCGCCGATCTGTTCGGCGAAGCCGCACGCGCTCTCGATCACGTGCAACTGCTCGGCCACCTCCTCGCGGTACGGCTGATCGGGATCCTTCTTGAACCACTTGGGCGGCAGCACGTCGGCCGCGAGGCCCGTCGCGCTCGTGCCGTTCACATCGCACACGACGCGCACGAACAGGTGCGGCACCGCCGTCAGCGTCGCGATGCCGTACCGGAACGGCATCCGGGTGCGAAGGTTCGCCACGTGCAGGTCAAACTGTTTGACCGTGATCGACATGTTTGAAGACTACCACAGAGCGACACCGAGGCACGGGGGCGGGAACAAGAGAGCATCTTCTCCGCGGCTCTGTCTGCTCCGTGCCTCCGTGGTGTTCGGCTTACGCGAGTTCCGCTTCGTAGGCCTGCATGCGTTCGATCTCGCGGGGCAGGTGGACTTCCGGGGGTTGCCAGTTGATCCACTCGCCGCTCAAGAAACCGTCGAAGCCGTCGGCGTTGAGCAGCTTGATGATGGCGCGGTGATCGACGTTGCCCTCGCCCATGGGCATGGAGTTCAGCCCGTCGGGCTTGGCCAGGTCGTCGTGCACGTGGGTGTGCCGGGTCCACGTTTTGAGCTTCGCCCACGCCCGGGCCGGGCTGTGGTTGGCCACGCGCTGGGTGTGCAGCACGTCCCAGTTGATCGCGATCGCTTCGTGATCGACGCGCTGCATCACGGCGGCGACGTGGTCGGGGTCGCACCAGGCATCGTGGGTTTCCAGGCAGACGCTGACGCCGCGCTCGGCCGCGTGGTCGGCCACCCGCTTGAGCGCATCGGCGACCAGGTCGATCGCCCGCTCGCGATCCACGCCCTCGGCCAGTTGCCCGCCGAACACACGCAGCCGCGGCGCGCCGGTGTCGGCGGCGAGGTCGATCGTGGTGCGCGTGTGGGTGATCTGCTCGTCGCGGGTTTCCGGATCGCTGTACCGACACCCGGTCGCCAGACAGCAGTGGGCGATACCGCTGTCGGCGAAGGTCTGCTTGATCTTCGCCCGCTGATCGGCCGAGGCGGTCGGCTCGATGCCGTGGCCGTGCTTCCACTCGATGCGCGGCTCGATGCCCGCGTAACCGTACCGCTTCGCCGCGGCGATCAGTTCATCCAGCGTGTAGTCGGGCGCACTGGAACTCATGAAGGCGTATTTCATCGCGTTGCTGCTCCTTGGTGTTCGCCTCGAGGCCACAGCGTACCACACCAACTCACCTGCCTTCGAACAGGTCCCGCCCGGCCACGATCGCGGCGATCTTGCGGTCGGCGACCGATCGCTTGAGCATCCAGAACCCGCAGTCCGGATGCACCCAGCCGATGCGGCCCTCGCCGACGATCTTCACCGCCTCTTCGATCCGCCGCGCCACGTCCTCGGCCGTCTCAACGATGTTCGTCTTGATGTCGATCACCCCCAGGCCGATCGACTTGCGCTCGTCCAACCCATCGCGGAAGTGCGCCAGCTCCTCGTACCCGCGGTGGGCGAACTCCATCACGAAGTGGTCGGCGTGCAGGGCGTTCATGAAGCCCAGCAGCTTGTCCCACGCGCCTTTCTGGATCGACTGCCCGCCGTAGTTGCCAAAGCAGATGTGCACGGCCTTGCGCTTGGCGTTGGTCGCGGCGTCGAGGATCTGGTTGATCGCCTCGGCGGCCCAGTCGCCTTCATCGGGCGAGCCGGGGATGTTCGCCTCA
Source organism: uncultured Planctomycetaceae bacterium (assembly GCA_964620345.1). Taxonomy (GTDB): domain Bacteria; phylum Planctomycetota; class Phycisphaerae; order Phycisphaerales; family Zrk34; genus CAZUHK01. The sequence goes on along the minus strand of CAZUHK010000058.1, from coordinate 7,616 downwards.
TCGACCTGAAGCACGTCGGCGTCGATGGGCGCCACCTGCGGCGCCAGCGCCTCGCCCAGCGCGATCGCCAATGCTCCCGGGTCGTTGTAGTGCTGATCCATCAGCGTCTTGCTGAGCATGTGCGGGCCGGTGAGCGTGAACTTCAGCGGCGCATCGGTACACGCCCGCGCCCGGCGGTAGTCGCTGGGCAGGTTCAGCGTGCCCTCGCCGATCGCCTCTTCGACCACGCCGGCCGGCTTGGCGCGAAAGCCCATGCCCTTGATCCGCGAAAACCGCTCGATGTCGGCCCGCGTCACGGCGCTGCGGATGCCCGACATCGGGCGGATGAAGTACTCGATCATCCCGTTGGTGTCCGGATGGTTGACATCGAAGCGGTACAGTTCGCCATCGGCGACCACATCGATGCCCGCGCGCCGCTGGGTGTCCATCACGACGGTCGTCGCGTCGATCAGCGCCTGCTCGCTGGGCAGGGCCGCGAGCCAGTCGGGCACAGGGTAGGAACCGACGACGGTGGTCTTGATCGTGTGATTGGCCATGGGTTTTTCCTGTTGCGGTGAGTGAACAGCTTAACGGGCGACGGTTTGCGTTCCAGCAGCGATTCGCGGAAATTAGCGACTTCCCTTGCGCAAGGGGCCACGATGATCGTCACGGCCGCGACTTATCTTCACCGCATCGATCCGTTCGCCATCGAGTTGTGGGATGGCGGCGGGCTGCGTTGGTACGGGCTTTCGTACATCACCGGCTTCGTCGCGGCCTACGCGCTGCTGTGGTGGATGGCCAAACGCCGGCTGACGCCGATGAATACGCAGCAGGTGGCCGACTTCGTCTTCCTCGCGGCGATCGGCACGGTGGTCGGCGGTCGGCTGGGCTACTGCCTGTTCTACGATCAATCGCTGTTGGCCGAGTTCACCGCCGATCCACCGTTCTGGGGCGTGCTCGCGGTACACCGCGGGGGCATGGCCAGCCACGGGGGGATCCTGGGCATCATCGCCGCGTCGCTCTGGTACGCCCGCAAATACAAGCTGCACCCGATGCACCTGCTGGACTTGTGCGCGCTGGTCAGCGGCATCGGCATCGCCGCGGGGCGCACGGCCAACTTCATCAACGGCGAGCTGTTCGGCCGCGCCGCCTCGGCCGACCTGCCCTGGGCGGTGAAGTTCCCCCAGGCGATGTACGACTGGCCGGCCGATCACCCCGAAAAGCTCGATCAGCTCGCGCCCGTGCTCGACGCGATCGGCCCGGCGAACCTGGGCATGCAGGTCACCGGCGATAGCTTGCGAAACGCCCTGGCCGCGGGCGTCGATCCGCAGCAGATCGGCTGGCTGCAGCCGGCGCTGCACCGCATCGTCGCGATTGTCCAGCGGAACAATCCACTGGGCGATCAGGTCGCCGACCTGCTGCGCCCCCTGCTCGAGCCGCGCCATCCCTGGCCGCTGTACGCGGCGCTGCTCGAAGGCGTCATGGTCTTCATCGTGCTCGCCATCGTCTGGCTGCGGCCCCGCAAGACCGCGGTGATCAGCGCGTGGTTCCTGCTGGTCTACGGCACGGTGCGCATCGTCAACGAAACCACCCGCGTGCCCGACCCGGCATCGATGAACCAGGAATACTGGCTGATCGGCATCACCCGTGTCCAACTGCTCAGCAGCATGATGGTGATCGCCGGGGCGGTGATGATGATCGGGGCGGTGCGAAGCAAAGGCGAAAAGCACGGGGGTTTTCTGAAGAAAATGACGAATGACGAATGACGAATGACGAAGGTCCATTGGTTGACCGCGGCGAAGGCCACCCGGCGGCATTGGTCATTGGTCGTTCGTCATTTCCCTCTTCATTCTCACGTGCTCGCCGACGCCGGGGATGTCGAACGGCTCGGCGACGCGCCGCCAGCCGTGGCGCTGGTAGAAGCCGGCGGCGGGGGTGCGGGCGTTGCACCAGAGCGCGGTGATGGCGGTCTGTTCGCCGACCTGTTGCTCGGCGAAGGCCAGCATCGCCGCGCCCAGGCCGCGGCCCCGGTGAGCCGGGGCGGTCGCCATGCCGCGAAGCTGATAGGCCGGGCGATCGCCGAGCCGGCTTCGCATCAAACTCATGCAGCCAACGCAGGCGCCATCGATGGTGAATGCGCCCAAATGAAAGGTGTCGGTCGCGTCATCGCCGTCGAAGTGGGGCGTGGTGCGATCGGTGCCGGCGATCAGCACCGCGTGGCGCAGCGGCAGGATCTCATCCACCGCCGCGCGGCGCAGGTCGATCGGTTCGCCGTCGATCTCGACGCGGCTCATCGGGCGATCGGCTCGGCCTGCGCGGGCACGCCGGCCGGCGGCGCGGCGCGCAAGCCCATCATCATCAACGGCATCATCATCGCCCCGCCGGGGTTGGCGTCGAACTCGGCGTTGAGCTCCACCGCCCCGCCGTCCTGCTCGGGTTGGATCTTCTTGAGCGAATCGACGAACTTCTGCACCCCCGGCATCATCGCCGCCATCGGCTGAAGCTGGGTCACCAGCCAGTCGCGCTTCTCGCCGAACGCCTTCACCGCCGCGGCGACCTTCTGCTCGTCCGGCCCCTGCGCCCGCAGCGTCGCGGCCAGCGCGCCGTTCTTGCCCAGGTCTACGTTGAGCGTCATCGTGTCGAACGGCGCGAACATCGACACCTGCTTGTACGTGTCGTCCATGATCGCCGCGGCCCACAGGTCCGAGGGCGTGGCCCTGGCGGCCTTGATCTGCTTCATCATCGCCGCGTTGTCCGCCAGCCCGCCCTTGCCGGCCTCGATGGCCTTGACCATCTTCTTGATGTGCGGCTCGGGATCCTCGGCGACGATGAACGCCGCCTGCGTGTCGCTCACGGCGATGAAGCCCGAATCGTGCATGTGCTGCACGGTGATGTCACCGTGCTGCTCGGTCGGCCGGTTACGCGACTCGCCGGCCAGCGCCGCGAGCACCGCCTCGCGATCGAAGCGGCCGCGGAGAATCGCGGCGACGAAGAACTCGCGCTCGTCGGCCTTCTCGCCGAAGCCCAGCGTCGCGGCTTCGAGGCGGACGTTGCCGATCCGCCCGGCCGCCTTCACCAGCTCCTCGGTGATCTGCCGCTTCACTTCGCTCACGTCGGTGCCCGCGGGCAGCATGTTGCCCTTGAGCATCTGGTCGAGCGTGATGCGCCGATCGCCGACCCCGGCGTGAATCTGCGCGACGATGCCGCAGTTGCTCGGCAGCAACATCAGGTCCGCTTCGAGCTGCTGCTTCGTGACGCCCCGCGGCTGGTACGCCTTGCCTTCGATCCGCGCGATCGCTCGGGCTGCGTATTCGGCGACGAACGGCTCGGTCGAATCGGCCAACTGCTTCAGCGGCTCGGTGGCCTGGGCTTGGCCCATTTCGCCCAGCGTGCGGATCGCCATGAGCTTACGCACGTTGCTGGGCTTGTGCTTTCCGGTCAAGCGGCGAAGGATCTGTTCGGCACGCAGGGCGATCTCCGGGTCGTCGCTCTGCCTGGCTTTCTGCAGCGGTGCCTTGGCGTCGGCGCCGATGGCGATCAGCTTGGCCGCGGCCTGCTCGCGCGTGTCGAAGTCCGCGGCGCCGAGTTGCGCGATCAGCTTGTCGATCTGGCCCGCGTCGGCCTTGTCGTCGGCGGTTTCGAGGTAGCCGATCAACAGCTCGACGCGCGGCGTTTCGTTGCGATGCGCCCAATACGCTTCGGTGTCGATCAAATCCAGCAGCTCGCCGCCGCCGTTGCCGGCGACCAGCATCATGACCATCCCGATGCCCATGCCCATTGTTTCCATGTGAAACCTCCCAGCAAATCGCGTGAGCATTCATGCTAACCGAAGCGCAGGCGCGATGTCTGGAAAGCCCGGGCGGTTCGTCGCGTTACTGCGAATCGACCGCGCACCGGTCGTCGGGGCAGCTTCGGCCCGGCAGGCGCGGGCGGACCTTGGCGAACCCCGCGTAGAGCAGATCGAAGATCGGCCGAAGGATCGGCCAGCCGGTCGGCGCCATCAGCCAGCCCATGCCCAGCGCCCGGTAGATGTGACGGAACGCCGCCATGCCCGTGACGATCCGCCCGTCGGGCAGGACCGCGTGCATCTTCGCGTGCGCTTCATCGCGGCTCACGCCGTACCGCGATGGATCGAAGTCCGGCGCGGCGATATCGACGAACGCCAATCGGTCGTGCTTGTCCTTCCGCGAGAGCATGCGCACCTCGCGCGAGCACAGCGGGCACAGGCCGTCGTACAGCATGGTGATCCGGCCTTCAGCCATCGGCGGCGCCTCCGGACCCGGCGCGGCGGGCGGTGCGGAACGAGCGGATGTACGCCATGAGCAGGACGATGCACAGCACGAACGTGGCCAGTTGCGCGGTGCGCGCGGTAGCGGGCAGGTCGGCCCACTTCATGAACACGCGCGTGGATCCCGCGGCGCCGAGCAACGCGATCAGCGCCGCGAAGTGCATCGCGATCTTCGTGGCCTTGGCCGAGCGGGACGCCGCGGCGCAGATCACGAGGACGCCGCCGATGAACGCGGGGATCAGCGCGGTGATGCTGGTCATGCCGGTGCCGATGTAGAAACCTACGCCCATCAGCACGAGCGCGATGCCGATGATCCAGGTCAGCCGAATGGCGGGTGACATAAGCGTTTTCCTTTCCCTTGGGCGTCATGGTAGGCGGGAATTGGGGACCAAATCACGGATCGGGCATGGCAAATCCGCCCAAATCCAGCGGCCGGCCCGAAGCGTGACTTCGCGGCGCGGCGATTTTCTGGTAAGTTGATCTTTAATCCGATCAACCCCCGGGGCAAGAAAAAGGAAAAACGATCGATGCCAGACTACACCAAAGCGTTTCGTGAAGAAGTGGCCCGACTGGCGCGCAAGGAGATTCGCACCGAGCAGTCACAGCTCAGAAGGAACAGCGCCACGCACCGGCGGGACATCGCCGAGCTCAAGCGGCAGGTGGCGGACCTGACCAAGCGGATCGGCTTCCTGGAAAACCAGGAGCGCAAGCGCGTGGAAGACCCGAAGGTCGACGGCGATTCGCAGTTGCGGTTCAGCCCCAAGTGGCTGCGGCGGCATCGGGACAAGACCGGCCTGTCCGCGGCGGACTACGGCAAGCTCGTGGGCGTCTCGGGCCAGTCGATCTACATGTGGGAGCAGGAAAAGAGCAAGCCCCGCAAAGCGCAGATCGAGAAGCTCGCCGCGGTGCGGGGCATCGGCAAGCGCGAAGCCGAGCGCCGCCTGGAACTGCTGGAGCGCTGAGGCGCGCCATGTGACGTGAGCGCCACACCGTGATCGCTTGGGCGACAAGGCGTGCGGGAGCACGGACGGCATCACACCTTGCCCTTCGGGACAAGGTGTGGCACCCACTACGGGTCGCCGAAAGATGCTCTAATCGGAATCACTGGACTTGCCGGCGCTGCGGGCCGACTGGCGCAGCTCGGCCAGGCGGCCGCGGAGGAACGCGGCGCGGCGGTGGGCGTTGGTTTCCTCGAGCATGGCGTAGCGGCCGTCGGTGTCGTCTTCGAGCATCGCGATCATCAGGTCGATCAGGCCGACCGTCGGCACGTCCTTGTCGAACAGCTCGCGCAGCTCGGCCAAACCCTGGAGTTTGCTCAGCGCGGGGTCTTCGAGCCAGCGGCCCAGCGATTGGCGCTGGGGCTGGAGCACCGCGTCGGCCGCGGGCGGGTACTCGGTGGGCTGGAGCATCGCGCGGCGGTAGCCGGCGGCCGCGTCGTCGAGCTCTTCGTTCACCGCCGCGCGGCACAGGCCGCGCAGCAGGACGAGGTAGCGACCGCCCTCAAGGGATTCGTACCGCTCGATGTGACCGACGCAGACGATCGGCCGAAGCCGCGGCCGGCCGTGCAGGTACTGCTCCTGCTCGACCTCGCCGGCGAACAGCGCCATCGCGATCAGCCCGGCCGAGTCGATCGCATCGCTGACCATCTGCCGGTAGCGCGGCTCGAAGATGTGCAGCGGCATCACCGAGTGCGGCAGCAGCACCGCGCCGGGCAGGGGAAACAGCGGGATCGGGTGCTTGAAGTTGAGCGTGATCTGCTCGGTCATGCCGGGTTCCTGGGTGTCCGTGAGCATGATAGGCCGCCGGCGCGGCCGGGCGAACCGCGGGCGATTCGATCGAACGCGATCGGCCCCGCTATGCTCTAAGCAGGTATGCGAACTGTTTTCACCATCGTGTGCTGTATCGCGGCGGCGCTGGCTGGCTGCGACCGGGCCGACCGGGCCGACCGGGCCGCGCCACCCAACCGCACGCCGGCCCCGACCGACCGGCCGGCATCGGAGAAGATCACCATGAGCGACGATCAATGGCGGAAGACGCTCTCGGCCGAGGAGTACCGCGTGCTCCGCGAGAAGGGCACCGAGCGGCCGTTCACCTGCGAGCTGAACGAGCCGGGCACGTTCGTCTGCGCCGGGTGCGGGGCGGCGCTGTTCGAGACCGCGGCGAAATTTGATTCGGGCACCGGCTGGCCGAGCTTCTATCAGCCGATCGCGCCCGGCGCGGTGGCCGAGCACGAGGACGCATCGCACGGCATGGTGCGCACCGAGGTGGTGTGCAGCCGATGCGCCGGCCACCTGGGGCACGTGTTTGCCGATGGCCCACGGCCCACGGGCCTGCGTTACTGCATCAACGGCGTGTCGCTGGGTTTCGAGCCGGCCGAGGGCGAAGGCGACGCCGGCGGCGACTGATCGCCCGCGTCGCGGGGCGCCGGTGCCGGCGCGGGCTGGACGGTGAGCACCGCGCGCGATTCGCGTTCGCCGATCGCCTGCGCGCCGCGCGTGGCGAAGCGGGCGGCGAGCATCGGGGCGTTGGCGGCCAGCTCCTGCCAATCTTCCACTTCGACCGCGACGACGAGCGACCGGCCGTGGGCCTCGAGCGCGGCGGCCAGTTCGTGCGGCTCGTCGGTGCGCGGCACGTCGTAGCCCAGGTAAAAGCTCAGGGCGTAGTCGCGGTAGCCGTAGGTGACGACCGCGGGCGTGCCGGGCGTGTCGGCCAAGGCGGTGCGCACCATGGGCCAGGGCGAGGCCAGCGGCAGGACGCGCGGCACGGTCAGCTCGCCGTAGCAGACCGCGGCGACGAGCGTCACCCACGCGCCCCGCAGCGCCCCGGCGCGCAGGGCCGGGTTGCGGCGCCAGATGCGCTGCATCATCGCCGCGCTGATCGGCACCAGGGCAAACGGCAGCGCCCACGCCACGCCCACGCCGGGCGCTACGATCAGCGTGACCAACAGCCCGACCGTCGCCAGCGCGGTCACGGCCAGGCAGGTGTGCCGCACGTCCGGCGGGCGCACGCCCGGGGGCGGGGCGTCGGACGAGCCGTTGAGCCAGCGCTGCAGCACCATTGCGGTCAGCAGCGCCAGCGGCGGTGCGACCGGCAGCAGGTACGTCGCCAGCTTGCCCGAGGGGATCGAGAACACCACCAGCGGCAGCACGATGGCCCAGGCCCAGAGCGTCTTGGCCTCGCCGTCGCGCACCGAGCGAAAGCCCAAGCGCCAGGGGTAGTTGTTCGACGGCAGGTTGAGCATGCACGTGGCCGGGAACATGCCCACCAGCAGCACGACGAAAAAGTACCACACGCCCTGCGGGTGTTCGCCGCCGCCGCCGACGCGGCCGATCACTTCCTCGCGCCACAC
>CAZUHK010000057.1:0-15429 GCA_964620345.1 uncultured Planctomycetaceae bacterium | reverse complement strand
CTACGTCTGATCGGTCAACGGGGCCCAAATCATTCAATCACGGCGGGACACGAGGTGAAATCTCAGTTCGCGGCGGCAAAAACCGCGTTTACGGCGACCCGGCCGGCTCCCACGCGGCGTCGGCGAAGGCGTCGTCGAGTGGGGTGTCGGCGGCGTGGTTGGTGTAGTTCGACAGGGTCTTCGTGCCCACGCCGAGGATCACTTCCAGCGATTGAGCTTCGGTGTAGCCGGCGTCGTGGAAGGCCTGCTTGACCTCATCGCCCGGCCAGCCGCGGGTGGTGGCGATTTCCACGGCGAAGCGTCGCAATGCTTCGAGCTTGGCATCGTCGATCGGCTTGCCGTTGCGGATCGCCTCGACGGCGGCTTCATCGACGTTCTGCATCTGCGCGATCGCGGTGTGGGCCGAGACACAGTAGGTGCATTGGTTCTCGGCACTGATCGCCAGCAGGACGATCTGCCGCTCGGTCGGGCTGAGCGAGGTCTTGTCGAACAGGCCCGACAGGGTCATGTACGCTTCGAGCAGGGCCGGGGCATGGGCCATCACGCCCAGGAGGTTGGGGACGAAGCCGTATTTGTCCTTGGCTTCTTTGAGCAGGGTTTGGGCGTCGTCGGGGGCTTGATCGGTTTTCAGGGGATCGATGGGCATCGCGTGATTTCCTTTGCGGGGTGTGGGGTATCGAATCATTGGTAGGTGGCGCGACGTGGGGATTCAAAACATTTTTTCTTCTTCGCCGGGGAACATGTCGCGGATGAACTCGATCTGGCGGCGGCGAAGGACGACGATGGCGGCGCAGCCGAGCCAGTTGAACGCGGCCATCAGCGTCAGCGGCAGCATCGTTCCCGTCATGCCCAGGCGGGTGGCGTGGGCGATCACGGCGCCGCTCATCACGCCCCAGCCGAGGATCGCGCCCCAGACGGCGGCGCGCGGCGTGAGCAGCAGCACGAGGACCAGCAGCTCCAAGGCGCCGACCAGGTATCGCCCGGTCGGCTCCATGCCCAGGGCGGAAAACAACTCCACCGCCTCGGGCCGGCCGGCGAATTTCACCCAGATCATCGGCGCGAGAATCGCCGCGACGAGCACCTGAAAAACCCAGCTTAAAATTGTCTGTTTAACCATGTCAGGGGTGCGATATGTTGCGCGCCGACCGGTCCGGATCATCCGGCGCTAGTTGCTGTTTGAGGAACGGTTCGTTGACCACCATCTGCCAGAGCGTGCTGCCGGAGGGGATGTACAGGTCGTCGAGGGTCAGCTCGGTCGGCAGCGATCGGCCCATGGCGACGGTGATCTCATCCAGCTCGTGCAGCGTGTTGCGCACGTAATTGCAGATGCGCGGGGCCTTGTCTTCGATCACCAAGCCGGCTTGGAGGTGGGGGTCGTGAGTGGTGATGCCGACGGGGCAGGTGTTGTGGGCGCACTCCCGTGCCTGGATGCAGCCCAGGGCGAGCATGAAGCCGCGGGCGGAATAGATCGCATCGGCGCCCAGGGCGAAGGCGATGGCCTGTCGGCCGCTGTCGATCAGCTTGCCCGAGGCCAGCAGTTTGAGCCGATCGCGGACGCCGGCCTCGACCAGCAGCGAGGCCGCCCCGTACAGCGCCGGCCAAAGCGGCATGCCGACCCAGTCGATGAACGCGCCCGGCGCCGCACCGGTGCCGCCCTCGCCGCCGTCGATGGTGATCCAGTCGGGAAAGATCTGCTGCCGCTTCATCTCCGCGATGAGCCGCCGCAGATCGTCGAAACTGCCGACGCACGTCTTCATGCCCACCGGCAGTCCGACCAGTTGTTGGATGTGGCCGATGAACTTGACGGTGGACGCCAGATCGGTGCATTCGGCATGATACGGCGGTGAGATCGCGTCCTCGCCCATGGGCACGCCGCGGATCCCGGCGATCTGTTGGCTGATCTTTTCCTTCGGCAGCAGGCCGCCTTTGCCCGGCTTGGCGCCCTGGGAAAACTTGATCTCGATCATTTTGACCTGTGGCCGCTGCGCCAGTTCTTTCAGGGCGGTTTCATCGAGTTGGCCGTCTTTCGTTCGGACGCCGAACTTGGCCGTACCCATTTGGAAGATCAGGTCGGTGTCTTCCATCAGGTGGTATTTGGGGTACCCGCCCTCGCCGGTGTTCATGGGGATGCCGGCCATTTTGGCGCCGCGCGCCAGGGCACGGACGGCATGGTCGCCGAGCGCGCCGTAGCTCATAGCGCTGATCATCAGGGGCTTGTCGAGGGTGTAGGGCTCGCTGACGCCGCGCTCCTCGCCGAAGGTCAGTTGGTAGTCGAGTTGTTTGGCCGAGGGCGTGGGAAACAGCGAATGTCGGAGCTTGATCTCCGTCGCGTCGTAATCGAGGACCGTGCCGAAGGAAGTGGCCGAGTCGACGTTCTTGGCTTTTCGGTAGACGTTCTGGCGTTCGAGGCGGTTGAACGGCCGCTCCTCGCGGTCGCCGGAGTAGAGGTATTGGCGCAGTTCCGGGCCGAGACTTTCGATCAGATAGCGACCCTGGCCGAGCAGGCCGAAGTTGCGAAGAATGGTGTGACTGGTCTGCACGTGGCGATAAAAGAAATTGACCAGCAGCAGGAACAGCGACGCCACGGTGAGGAAGTGGAAGTAGAAGGAAATCCAGTAGCCGGCGGCGAAGAAGATCGGCGGGAGAACGGCGATGATCGAGTTGACCGTGGCGGCCATACGGTGCAAATTGACATGAAGCGTGGTAGCCATGGATCAGGTTTCGGTCAGTTATCTTATGCGGATTTCGTCGCTCATTCGCTCGATGCCGCCGCCGATGCCACCGCTTGACCCACCATCGCATGCACTTGCGGCGACAGCGGTTCGGGCAGGATCAGGTCTGATCGGGGCGATTCGACGGTGTGGGCGATCGCCTTAGCCGCGGCGATCTTCATCGCATCGGTCATGCGGGCGGCGCCGGCGTCGACGGCGCCGCGGAAGATGCCCGGGAAGACCAGCACGTTGTTCACTTGATTGGGCAAATCGCTTCGGCCGGTCGCCACCACGGCCGCGCCGCCGGCGCGGGCCTCGTCGGGCATGATCTCGGGCGTGGGGTTGGCCAGCGCGAAAACGATCGGGTCGTCGGCCATGGTTCGGATCTCCGACGCCGACAGCAGCCCGCCCCGGCTGACACCGATGAAGATGTCCGCGCCATCGAGCACCTCGCCGAGCGGGCCCCGACGATCGTGCGGATTGGTGTAGCCGAGCATCTCCCGCTTGGTCGGCGAAAGATCGTCGCGACCTTCATGCAGCGCACCCCGTGAATCGCAGGCGATCACTTCGGCGACGGTTTCACACGTCCCGGGCTGCTGCTCAACGCATCGCAGCAATCGGCAGATGGCCCGGCCGGCCGCCCCGGCGCCGGCGACGACCACCCGCATCGAGGAAAGCGGCCGGCCGACCACACGGGCGGCGTTGAGCAGGCCCGCCAGCACCACGATCGCCGTGCCGTGCTGATCGTCATGCATCACCGGCACACCAAGATCTTGCAGCCGCTGTTCGATCTCGAAACAGCGCGGCGCGGCGATGTCTTCGAGATTGATCCCGGCAAAGCCAGGCGCGATCGATTCGATCGTCGCGACGATCCGGTCCGGCTCGCGCGCGTCGAGGCAGATCGGCCAGGCGTCGAGGCCCACCAGCGCCTTGAACAAGGCGCATTTGCCTTCCATCACGGGCATCGCGGCGCGCGGGCCGATGTCGCCCAGCCCCAGCACCGCCGAGCCGTCGGTCACCACCGCGATGGATCGGCCGGCGACCGTCAGGGCGCCGGCACGGTCGGGCTGTTCGGCGATCACCTCGCACACCGCCGCTACCCCCGGGGTGTACGCCAACGCCAGGTCATGTGCGTCGTTCAAAGGGGTCTTCAACGCCAGTTCGATCAGGCCCCCGTGCCGTTGATGCAGCGACAGACTTGCCGGGCCGATCTGATCCGCCGACGCACCCGCGTGGCAAGGCCGCCGGTCGGGCGACTGAGGTTCCGTCATCCCGCCCCCTCGCGACCCACGTACTCGCGCAGCGATGTCTTGATCCGACGTTTGGTCTGCTCGGGGCAGGCCGGGGCGTCGGTCGCGGTCGCATCAACGGCGGACGCCGCGAACCGGCGGCGGACGATCTGATTCAGCGTCTGGACCTGTCGGCGGTAGGCCACGCACGCCCCGCACATCATCAGGTGCAGGCGCAGACTCATCCGCTGCCACAGCGGCAGCTTGCGATCCAGGCCCTCGGAGATCAGCCGGGCGGTTTGCTTGCAGGTGAGCATGATCGGTCATCCGTTCCCGGCGTCTTTGTCATCGCCGGTGAACCAGTGCTTCTCCAGGCACGCCCGCAGCAACGCACGCGCGCGGTGCAGGATCACCCATAAGTTGGTCGCGGTGATCTTCAGTTCCTTACACACCGCGGCTGATTCCTGATCGTCCATCACCTTCATCGCGAACACCTGCCGCGGTCGATCGGGCAGGCCCGTCATGCAGTCGTGAAACACCGCCCAGAACTCCTGATTGGCCAGAAGTTGCTCGCCGTCGGGCTCCCATCGGCCCGGCGGCTGCTTCCAACCGCCTTTTTCGTTGAACCAGGCGTCGAACATGTCTCCGCCGTCCTCATCCTGCCCGAGGTGGGTTTCGCGGCGGGTCTTGGCCGAGCGGAAGTGATCGAGCACCTTGTGCCGGAGGATGCCGATCAGCCAGGTCCGCTCCTGTGAGTCGCCGCGGAACGCTCGCCGGGCCTGCATCGCCGCCAGGAGTGTGTCCTGCACCAGGTCTTCAGCCAGGTGCGACCGGCCCACCCGCGAGAGGGCGTAGCGATAGAGCACGTCCGCGTAGGCGTCGACCCACTGCTCCGGGCCGGTCGAGATGGCGTGAGCTTCATCAGTCATGCTTCAGTGTTCGAGGCCGGGGCCGTGCGCGCTTCGGGGTCGCCGGGGACGGGCATCGGCCCGCCGCGTGCCGACATGTTAGCCCAAACGCCCGTTGCGTTGAATACGGGGGACCGTTCGGGCCATCGTGAGCCGGTGTCGCGGCGTGTGCCTTGGGCGATGCGGCGGTCGGTCATCGCGTGCCGCCATGCGAGCTCGACGTTGTTGTTCGTCGGCTCGATCCATGGATCAGCCCCGCGGGTGACCGTTGTGCTTGGCCTGCAACCGGAATCGGCCGATGCAATGACCGGCACGCCGCGCCGCGTTATAATTCCCCGAGCGTTGTGGCATCGATCTCAAACCGCCCTGAAGGCAGGTGAATCATGTTGGGCAATCTCGCGTTCACCATTCCCGGCGGCTGGGAATGGATCGTCATTCTCGTCGTGGCGCTGCTGATCTTCGGCAGCCGCCTGCCCGAGGTCGGCCGGAGCATCGGCCGGGGTATCGTCGAATTCAAGAAGGGCCTCAAAGGCGTCAAGGATGAACTGGACGAAGTGGACGATGATGTGAAGCGCGCCGGCGAGCATGATGTTGATGACGACCAGCCGCCCAGGCAACTAAACCAGTCGACGACCGCCGGGGAGACTCAGGGCGACAAGCAGCAGGCCAAGAGCAGCACATAACCGCGGCGCGCCCGCACGCCCTTGACGGTGGACAAAATGGCGTGACCGGTTGCCGGCAGGCAAGCACGCCTTTGGCGTTCGGCACGATCAGGGCATTGCCGCCGCTGTGCGGTGGCTGGCGGATGCCGACTCGCCACGTGGCGTCTTCGATTCGTACATCGGCCGGCTCGCCAACGGTGCGGCGGATCAGGTAGCGCGTCGTATCGGGCTGACGCACGCTTGGCCGGTCGATCAGCGGTGCCGATGGACCGCACCGCGCCAGCCGTCCGAGTTCATCGCGTCGGCATGGCCGGCGAACTGGAGGAACTCGGACCCGTTGCCGTCGCAACCCATGGCAATCGTGTTCCAGGCATGCTCGACCAGCGCCGCCTGGGGCAGGTCGAGTTGGACCCACCACGCCGGTTTGGCTGGCGGCCACACGCCGTAGACCGGTGCCGCCTGCGCGTTGTCGGCGAATGCGAACCCGCCCGTCTCGCGCACCGGGATTCGCTCGCCGTTGAACTGCACGTACCAATCTCCCCCTGACGCCGGCACGTTCACCGTCCCGCTCGGCCGCTTGCCGCTTGGCCCGGTGAACGTCGCCACCAGCCGATCCGTCTCTGCCAGCGAGCCCAGCCAGAACCGCCGCTCGAACCGCTCGCCGCCGCGAAGGATCAGCGAGGGGTGGGTGAACTGGTTCCGCGCCCCCAGCAGCGTGTAACGATGGGGGTCGGCCGACTTGAACCGCGGCTCGGCCCAGCCCGGATACAGCCCCAATGCGTTCTGCGGCGTCAGGTCCGCCGCCTGCGGCTCCTCGTGCCACCGACCGGTGTTGGGCGAATACATCATCGCTGTACGCTGCCAGAACTTGTACCGCTGGGCGTCGGTGAAGTTGAACCGCTCGCTCGTCGGCTCCAGCAAAATCTCGGCCAGCGAGGCCCGGCTGAACATCTCGTTCTGCCCCGTCCACATGTTCGTCGAGTTGTCCGCCAGGCACCACCGCCCGTCGATCAGCACCTCGGTCATGGCGTGATCGAGCATCTGCACCATGCGCGCCGGGATGTACATCGTCGCGCACAACGAAACGAGAGACGGGGCGCAGCCGGCGCACCAGCTTCCATAAATGATCGTCGGCGTCGGGTGGCTCATCGGCGTCCAGGGCCCCTTGGGGTTCCCGCCGGGGTGCTGAATCGTGAACCGGTAGCGATACATGTCCTCGGCCAGCGCCGCCACCCGGTCCCACGCCGGATCGATCTGCCGCAGCCCCTTGGTCTCGAACACCAGGTCCCGGTGCCGCTCCCACAGATCCCAGTCATGATGCTGATGCTTCAGGAAATGCGGCTGATCCGCCGGCTCGTCCCGCGTCGGCGTCCGCCAGGGCATCGGTGCCACGTGCGGATTCAGATGCGCCGACCGGTGCGCATACCGCTGCGACCCGAGCTTCATCCACTGATTGTCGATCGCCCCCAACGCCCCGCCGTCGATCGGCTCGCCGGCCTCCTTCCGGACCTCGTCGATGTAGATCGAGGGGCTGTAGTGCAGCGTGGCACACCACGGATCGTGCTGCTGCGTGAGAAGGATCGGCGCCAGATGGTCTTCGCTGTCGTTTATCATCCACTCATTGTGAACTTATTCCTGGCCAAGGACCAACTCTGGCGATCGCCGTGGGTGGCCGCTGATCCCGTCCGGCTCGCTGCGCTCGCCGCCACTGCGTCAGCGGCGACCCACCCAACAAGGCGACACTTCTATCTCGGTGGCGACACAACCGGCCCGGCCCTTGGCACCGGGTGAGCACGTTGATAAAATCCACCTGCCGGTCGTGTACGGGCGATTAGCTCAGTTGGCTAGAGCGCACGGATCACACCCGTGAGGTCACTGGTTCGAGTCCAGTATCGCCCATTCGGCACCGCCCACGCCGAACACTTGCTCGAGCGTACTCGCCTGCGTCGGGCAGTGAAGATCAATTGCTCCAGCCAAAAGTGTGTACACAGTTTTGGACCCGCTTAGCAGGGCCCCCTTCAAGCGGAGCGGCGCCAGAACCGACTTGGGGTCCGATGGCACGCGCCCGCCCCGGCGAAACAAGCTCGCTTCGCAACCTGATCACGCCGCCACAACGTGTTGTTCAACGATCCCGCGGGTCATGGTGAAACACCGCCCCGACCTTCACGTCGTGTCCGCGGACGAAATCATCCCAAGCCATCACGCGCTTGCCCGGCGGTTGGACTTCGAGCAGACGGACCGCGCCGCGGCCGGCGGCGACCAGGCCCAGCGGATCGACCAGCGTGCCCGGCGCCGCGTTGGCCTTGGCCTCCGGCTCGTCGGCGACGCGGCGCAGCAGCAGGCGATGGCGTTCCTCGGGTTTGGCATCCGGTGACCAGTACACCATCACGCCCGGCCAGGGGGTCAGGCCGTGCACGCGGCAGCGGATCGCCGTCGCGTGGGCCGACCAGTCGACATAACCGTCGGCCTTGGACAGCTTGGGCGCCAGTGTCGCCTTGGCATCATCCTGCGGCGCCGGGGCGAGCGTGCCGGCGTCCAGGCCGCGGAGCACGTTGAGCACCAACTGCGAGCCCAACGACGCCAGGCGATCGTGCAGTTCACCGGCGGTCTCGCGGGGATCGACGGGCACGGCCTGCCGGCCGAGCATGTCGCCGGCGTCCATCTTTTTCGCGATGCGGATGACGGTGTTGCCCGCCTGCCCATCCCCGTGCAGCAGCGTGGCGTTGATCGGCGCCGCCCCGCGCCAGCGCGGCAGCAGCGAGGCGTGCAGGTTCATCGCCCCCAGCCGCGGGCCGGTCACCAGCGTTTGCTTGAGGTACTGGCCGAACGCGACGAGCACCATCGCATCGTCGCCCAGCGCGTGCAGCGGCTCGAGCACGCCCGGCTCGTTCACGTTCTCGGGCTTGATCAGCGGCAGGCCCGCCTCCCCGGCCCACTGCGCGATGGGCGTGGCGGTGAGCTGGCGGCGGCGGCCCGCGGGACGATCGGGCTGGGTGACGACCATCGCCACCTCGTGCGCCTCGTGCAGCGCCCGCAGCGTGGGCAGGCCGAATTCACCGGCGCCGAGGAAGATGATTCGCATGAGTCAACGGTAGAGGTGGGCCGGACGCGGTGCAAGGCGTTGGGGCCGATCAAGGCGCGAAGCCGCGAGCGGCCAAGAGAAAACCCCGACGATCATCGGGGTTTGGGTGTTGCATTCACCGCGTGTTCCGCGTCGGCGAACGCAGTCGGATAATTCTAGTCGGCGTAGTCGTAGACGGTGACGTCGAGCCAGCGGCTGCCCCACTTTTTGGCCTGGCGGTGGGTGGGGAACAGCACGTCGAGGCGGTGGCCCTTAATGCGGCCGCCGCGATCGAGCACGGGGACGATGTCGCCGCCGTCGTACCCGGGCACGCTGATCATCGAGCCGAACGGCAGGACGCGGGTGTCGGCCGCGACGAGGTGACCGCCGTTGGTCCACACCGAGTAGCCCGAGGCGGTCTTGCCCGGCGAGCCCGTGCCGCAGCACTCGCTGCACGGGCAATAGGCGGTGACAAGCATGCGCATCGTCCGCACCGCCTTGACGGGCCGACCGTTGAACGCGCGGGCCTGCGGCGCGGCGAGGGGCTGGCTGGCCGGGACCGGCGCGGCCGTCGGCGGCGCGGCGGGTGTGGGGGGCGGTTGGACCGGCGGGATCTCCAGCCACACCGCCGAGGGCGCGGCCGACGCCCCGGCCCCATCGGTCACCTGCAGGCGATCGACCCGCGCCTCACCGCCAAAGGTGCGGACCAGCGACCAGACCGCGCCCATGCTCGCCACGAGCACGACGACGCTGGCAAGCACCATGCCGGCCCGCTGGGCACGCTGGCGACGGCGCAACTGCAATGCCCGGCGGATGCGGGTACGGCGCTCGAACGGATGGCGAACACTGGGGCGGGCCATGGGGGGAACCTTCGGGGCAGTACGTCAGGCGAAGGACGGTGGGCGGAGGGAGTTGCCTGCCGTGGCGGTGAGCACTGCACGCGGTCGATCCATGACCATCGTAGAGAATTGCGGAAGTCTAGCGACCGGCCGGTCCGCGTCAAGCGCCGCAGACCCCAAACGCGACCCAAGGGTCCATCTAATGCTGCAAGCTCCTGCTGTCATTGAGTTTGGATCCCGTGTTCGAAGAAAATATTTCGTTCAATTTCGCCGCCGTCCTCCCAGCGCAACGCAAAACACTCAGCGGCGGTCGGCCTGGGCGGGTGTTGTGGGTATTTCGGGGAGATGTGCCGGCCGTCAGGCCGGCACATTGGTGCGCTGCTCGATCTTTTCCAACGCCCCGGCGATCGCAGGCATGTGCGGGTTGACCGTCAGCGCCTCGCGGTAGTAGCGGGCGCTGCGGCGCAGGTCGCCCATCTCAGCGTAACAGTGAGCCAGGCCCGACAGCGAGCCGAAATGAATCGGGCACAGCTCGATCGCTTTCTCGCAATCCGCGGCCGAACGCTCGTAGTCTTCGAGCATGTAGTGGGCGATCGCCCGCTGGTTGTAGGCCTCGGTGAAATCCGGGTCGGCCTCGATCGCCCGGGTCAGCCAGGGCACCGCCTCGGCGTAGTGATGCGATTCGGTCAACTCCAGGCCTCGCTTGAACGCGGGCATCGCCGCGGGCTGGCCGCTGCGCATCCAGATCGACCACATCGCATGCTCGGCCAGACGACAGACCACCGGGTCGTCGTCGTGCAGCGCCGCGCTGACACACTGACCACAGTTCATGCAGCCGACCAGGCCAAGGGTCAGGCATGCGATCTTGCGGGCGTCAACGGTGCCGTTGACCAGCAGGTCGCAAACCTGATCTTTGGTCCAGTGGGTCTTGACGATCTGGGCCAGGCGGTCGGCGTCGCGTTGCTCGAGCGCCGGTCGAACGATTGAGATGAAATGCTGACTGTCGATCGGTTCGGGTTTCATGCAGGCCAGTCCCTTTGCGATGTCGATCATGCATGCTGCCGCCGCGTCCGAAACCGACGGCTCCCCGATCCAGACCCGCGAGCACACTAGGCCGTGCATGGGTTGCAGTCCAACCCGCCAAGCCATTCGCCAACGGCGGTTTACGACGTTACCCCAGCCGCTGCGGGCAATGCTCACTTGACCGCTGTGATTTGTCCGATATATGCTTGACCAGCATGCCATGCATCCGAGCCATCCGAATCCTCCTACCAGCCCTTGCGACACGCACGCGAGACCAGCGCGGCTGAGGTTCGGACCCTCGGGGCACCCCGCCCCGAATCAAGGCATCACGCCCTGTCCGCCCCGCGCGACAGGGCTTTTTTCTTTCCATGAACCTCGATCGATCAAGGCAACCATGTGCCCCGCCGAGGGCAAGGAAACAGGCCGATGAACATCATCCGCATCTTCGACACCACGCTCCGCGACGGCGAGCAATCGCCCGGGGCCACGCTCAACTTCGCCGAGAAGCTGGAGATCGCTCGCCAGCTCGAGGCGCTGGGCGTCGACGTGATCGAAGCGGGCTTTCCGATTACCTCTACCGGCGACTTCGAGGCCGTCCGGGCGATCGCCGGCGAACTGCAACGCCCCATCGTCGCGGGCCTGGCGCGGGCGATGGAGAAGGACGTGGCCCGCGCCGGCGAAGCGGTGAAGGACGCGGCGCACCCGCGCATCCACGTCTTCTGTGCCACCAGCAAAATCCACCTGGAAAAGAAGCTGCGAAAGGCGTGGGACCAAATCATCAAGATCAGCGTCGAGCAGGTTCAGCACGCAAGGCGGTACGTGGACGATGTCGAGTTCAGCCCCGAGGATGGCAGCCGCACCGACCTGGATCGCCTGGTCGAGATCACCCAGGCCGTCATCGAAGCCGGCGCGACCACCGTCAACATCCCCGACACCGTCGGCTACGCCACGCCCGAGGAGTACGGCCGAATCTTCAGCTACGTCCGCGAGAAGCTGCCGGTGATCGACGAAAAGGGCATCTACCTCTCCGCGCATTGCCACGACGACCTGGGCATGGCCGTGGCCAACTCGATCGCGGCCGCACGCCACGGTGCGCGGCAGATCGAATGCACCATCAACGGCATCGGCGAACGGGCGGGCAACGCCGCGCTCGAAGAGATCGTCATGTTCCTGCGCACCCGCGGCGAGGCGTACGGCATCGACACGAACATCGACACAAAGAAGATCTGGCCCACCAGCCGCATGGTCAGCCAGCTCACCGGCCTGTACGTGCAGCGCAACAAGGCCATCGTCGGTGAGAACGCATTTGCTCACGAGGCGGGCATTCACCAGGACGGCGTGCTCAAGCATCGCGAGACGTACGAGATCGTCGACCCGCGCGACGTGGGCATCCCGGCCAACAAGCTGGTGCTCGGCAAGCACTCGGGCCGACACGCCCTGCGCGATCGCCTGAGCGAGTTGGGCTACACCGTCGACGACCAGACGCTGGTCAAGGTGTACGAGGCGTTCAAGACACTGGCCGACAAGAAGAAGAACGTGTACGACGAGGACATCGAAGCGCTGATCGAGACGGAGCTGGAGTCGGCCACAGCGGCGGAGCTGTGGCAGCTCGACAGCTTGCAGTTCATGGCCGGCACCCACGCGGTACCCACGGCCAGTGTGACGCTCAGCGATTCGACCGGCACGAAGACCACGCTGGCGAGCACCGGCGACGGGCCGGTCGATGCGATCTACTCGGCGATGCAGATGATCACCGGGGTGGACACCTCGCTGGTGTCGTACGAGCTGCGCGGCGTGAGCGAGGGTCGCGACGCGCAGGGCGAGGTCCAGGTCGAGGTCGATCACCACGGCAAGCGCGTCCGCGGCCGCGGCGTGAGCACCGACGTGATCGAGGCCTCGGCCCGGGCCTACCTGGCCGCGCTCAACCGCATCCGCACGCTCGAACGCCGCGCGGCACTCAACCACGACGACGCCAAACAGAGCGCGGCCCAGCCGTAGCACGACGGTACAATGCCCGCGGCGCCCAACCATGCCCGCGCGGATCGACATCGATCATGAACAGATCGCCGAGTTCTGCAAGCCGAACCACATCCGCAAGCTGTCGCTGTTCGGCTCGGTGCTGCGCGACGACTTCGGCCCGGATAGCCCGGATTATTCACCACAGAGCGACTGTGTCGCTTCGTGGTGAATCTTTTGAGCTAATCCGGGTTCGCGTCAGGCGCGGGGGTGGTGCTGTTTGACGATACGGTGCAGGCGTTCGCGGTCGACGTGGGTATAGATCTGCGTGGTGGTGACCTTGGCGTGGCCCAGCAGTTCCTGCACGGTGCGCAGGTCCGCGCCGCCGGCCAGCAGGTGGGTGGCGAAGCTGTGGCGCAGGGTGTGCGGATGGACATTCCGCACGCCCGCGAGCTTGGCGTACTTTTTGATCAGCGCCCAGACCCTGAAGCGGTCCAGCGGCCGGCCGAGGCGCGAGAGGAACAGCGTGTTCGTCGGCCGCTCGTCGCGCACGAGCGTGGGGCGCAGCTCATCGCGGTAGCGTTGGACCGCGACAAGCGCCGGCCGGCCGATGGGCACGATGCGTTGCTTGTCGCCTTTGCCGTGCATCTTCACCACGGCGATGTCTTCGTGCAGATCGCGCAGGCCGATCGCGCCGACCTCGCTGGCGCGGGCGCCGGTGGCGTACATCAGCTCGATCAGCGCCGTGTCGCGCAGTGCCATCGGGGCCGCGGGGTCCACCGCGCCAAGCAGGGCCTCGACGTGCTTGAGGTGCATGACCGAGGGCATGGTGCGCCACGCCCTGGGCGACTCGATGAGTTCGGATGGATCGCGCTCGGCCAGGCCGTTGACCTTGGTAAAGCGGCAGAACATGCGGATGGCCGAAAGATGGCGGGTGATCGACCGGGCCTCGAGGCCATCGGCGCGGAGCTGCTTGAGGTGGCCGACGATCAGGGCCATGTCCAGCTTGGTCGGGCCGGTGGCGCCGGCCAGAACCATGTCGGCGGTGAAGCGTTCGAGGTCGGCCTCATAGGCGCGCAGGGTGTTGGCCGCCAGCCCGCACTCCACGCGGAGGTAGGCCAGGAAGTCACGTACCGGTTGGCTGAAGCTGTCGGCCATGGACGGTGGCGAGCACCAGGGCGTGGTGAGGCGAGCGGGCCTTGAGGCGGTGGTAATTCGGGCACTGGTGGTATCGACCGAAGCAATCGCCGAACGCCAGCGACAGGCGACCCAACGAGAAGTGTGAATCGCACCGCTCGTCGTTGGCTTCGAGGAACGGGCAGGCGTCGGTGCGTTGGGGGATGCGGGGCTGGGGCATCACGGTCTCCGTTACGCCACTGCGTGGTGTTATCGGGCAAACCGGATACCGGGCGTGAATCAAAACGGGCAAGCAAAAGCGACGCCGAGGGCAGGCGTCGCGTGGCGGTCGGAAAGAGATGGCGCGGCGATTACTTGACGTTGACGCTTCGGCCCACGCGGCGCTTGCGGTTGACCATTTTGCGGCCGAGCTTGGTCCGCATCCGGGCGCGGAAGCCGTGCTGGCGGGCCCGTTTGATCTTGCTGATGCGTCGGGGGTAGTGAATGGCCATGTCGGGGCTCCGGCTCGTAAGTCTTTGTTATTCCGCCACTTTCGCGGTGATCGAGGCGTGCCGCACATTGCCCAGGGCGTCGGCCGCCCGGAGCGTGACCACGTGCGTGCCCGGCGAAAGATCGCGAATCGTAAACGACATCGCCTCGCTTGTCGAGTCGAAAATCATGTCTTCGGGCAGCACCGCCTGCCAGTCGGTCTTGCCGTTGAGCGAGTAGCGGAACTCGGCGATGACCGAAAGCTCGTCCGTGGCCTTGGCCGTGAGGTCGAACGTGCCGGCCGCGTCGCCCGGTTCGCCGGCGAGGTCGGTGATGGCCGGCGCCGAGTTGTCGATCAGCACCGCGGCGCTGACGCGGCGGGCGACCTCGGCCTGGTCGGGCACGTTGTCCAGCGCATCGCTGGCCGTGAGGCGCAGCTCGTACCGCCCGTCGGGCATCGCGCGGGTGTCCCATTCGTACTGCGTGGCATCGATGTCGGTTTCGAGTTCGATGAACGGCTGGTCGGTGCCGAGCTTGCGGGTTTCGAGGGTGTACCCGAGGCGGTCGCCGTTGGGGTCGGTCGCTTCCCACTCGATGTTCATCACGACCTTGGCGACCGGGCCGTTGCCGTTGGGGTTGTTGTTCTCGGGGTAGGCGGCCTTGAGCGAGGCGATCTTGGGCCGCATGTTGGGCATGAGGTACTTCATCGCAACGCGGGAGACCGCGGGGGTATGCTCGCCTGCACTGCCGAGCGCCAGGCGGTATTGCAGGTACCGCGCCGCGGGGCTTTGCACCTTGACGTAGGTCGGCAGGCCCTGGGCGGGCGGGGTGATCGCGGCTGGCTCGGTCCAGTCCGACCAGTGGCCCTGCTCGGGGTCGGCGAGATTGCCGCTGCGGGTCTGCACGCTGACGGTCGCGCCGTCGGGCAGGGTGGCCTGGATTTGCATCGCGCCCCACATGCTCGGCTGGGCCGCGTCCAGCGGGTCGCTGGTGAACGTGCCGGATTCGGCATAGCCGGCGCCGAGCTTGACCAGCCGGCCGGGGTTGGCCGTGCCGATCATCACCCGCCCGCCGTCCATGATCATCGCAGGCACCTGCTGCACATCGAGGTCGGCCAGCACGGTGACCTCCTCAGCACCGGGGTCAACGCGGTAGACCTGGCCCTCGTTGCCGGTAGCGATGATGAGCTTGCCGTCGGCCCGGGCGAGGCGGAGGATCATGACCGACTCGCGGAAGACTTCACGGACGAAACCGTCGGGGGCGATGGCGTAGACTGCGTTGCCCTCCTTGGGCTGGGCCGGGGCGCCGCTGCTCGACCCCCCGCCGGGCCGACGGGGACGCAGCGCCTGACCGCCGACGTTGCGGCCGGCCTGCATCGGCCGACCCTTGCGCGCCTCGGCCAGCCGCTGGGCGACCACCTTGCGCAGGGTGTTGT
>CAZUHK010000056.1:0-15498 GCA_964620345.1 uncultured Planctomycetaceae bacterium | reverse complement strand
TCGGCGAAGGCGGAGGCGTGATGTTCTCATCGGCGTGGCGATCGGCCGGGGGGGACGCGGCCGCGCGGCATCGGCTTAGCATCGCCCATCACCGCACGCCGCGATCGGCGGCTGGCGTGTGTCACAACCCACCCGGTATCCGACACCGTTTCGGCCCCCCAATCAACCCTGAACCCCATCGGACGCCCCACCCAAAAGCCGAAACCCTCAATATCGACTCCCCGCCCCGTTGCCCCCTTGCGACGATCAGATCACGCACCACCGCCGCAACCGTCCGCACCGTCTGATACGTCGGCTCCACCTTCGCCCCGCGATAGGTGCAGGCCACGGACTTGTACTGACCCAGGTCGATTGCGAGAATCACTGACATGTCGGCTCTGCTCGGAAAGCGTGTCTCGGAACCTTCCGAAATACACGATCGGGACTATTGACCCCCAATCCGAACGCCCACCGGCAGACCCGGCTTTCATGGTTTCTTTTCCGGTCCTCATGATCAGCGTGTCGATGTCTCCGCTGATGGTTTTGGCAGGGTTGTGAAGGGGATACGGGTTACGCCAATCTGTTCTTTGGTGATGCTGTAGACGACCCAGATGTTCTCGCCGACGGTGACGGCCTGGAAGTACTGCGGTCCGCCGCCTTTGTGCAGCCCGTCGTCGCTGGGCTTGCGCGGGTTGTGCATCAGCAGCCACGAGCGATCGAACGTGTAGCCATCGTCCGAGAGGACGAGATACATATGGCGTCGCGACCGGTCATTGCAGACGATCCACGGTCGACCATCGGGCAACTCACCGGCCACCGGCATGGCGTGACCGAACAGGTTGGTTCGCACAGCCGGCGGGTAGACTTCATCCTTCCCGCCCTTCTCCGCAGCGTAGTAGTGGCCCGGGTTTTCAAGGTTGTCGCGGATAACGACCCATGTCCCATCCGGCCGGCGGAACTCGGCGTGATGCGCCAAGCCATCGGTCCCGTCCCTGGTCAGCTTCCAGGTCCCGGGCGCATAATTGGGCACACGGTGATTCGAGGGCTGGGGCTCGCCACGCAACACGTCTTCACGCATCGTCCGAGGCGCCTCGGCGAACGGCTTCGCATTGGCGTACGGCTCCAAAAGGTCCACCGCCTTCTTGAACCGCCCCCGTGTGACCTCCACTTGCTCGACCGGCTCGCTCCGCTTGAAAAGCTGCGACGTCGCCACGAGTTCTCCGTCCTCAAGCCCCCACTGCTGGACGTACTGGCAGCCCATATCCCACCACACATCGTAACGGAACCCGTTGCCGGGTCGATCCGACCAGTGTTCGGCCGGGATTGGTTCGGTCATGCCGCCGTGATACTTCACATCATTGACCCAGCCGTGGCACGATGACAGCCGCCCGGTCAGATACAGCTTGTCGTCAATGATCTGGAGCTCGGGGTAGCCGGCGAATGTTTCGTAGATCAGGTCCGGGTCGTGCTCTTTCTTCTTCCGGCGGACCGGCACGGGCGCGGGCGCCAGTTCGACAAGCGTCTCATCGCCGCCCCACTCGATGTCGTTGCGGTCTGCGTTGAAGGTGCCGACCTTGGCGAGCACGCGCTGGCCGGGGCCGTTCTCGTCGGCGCTGTGCTGAGTCCAGTGAACGATGAACTTGTCCTCAAACAGCACGATTTCCGGGTGATGGCTGTACGTGCCGTGGCGCAACGACTCATAACGCCCCGACCCACCTTCATCGAGATTGCACGCGCTGGGCTTGGGATCGTAAAGCAGTGTGTGCTCAACACCGTCCAGTCGTGGAAGGCCCAGGCCCTTAGCGTCGGGATCAAACGACTCGGGCGGACGCCATTGAATAGGGACTTCGCGCGTTTTCCGCTCGGCGTCAACGGTGCTAGCCATGGTCGCCCCAAAAAAGAGAACCAATGCGCCAGTGATGCGCAGGGCCAAGTTCATGCCTCAAACTCCTGACAACAGCGGACGACAATAAGCCCCGACAGAAGAGGTTGCCAAGGCGATCCATGTCGGTAAAACGCGCAGGGGGGGGGCGAAACGCAAAAAGGGACATCACTGACCGGAAAAGGTGTCAGGAACCTAAGAACGTGTATGAAAACCCGTCGTCTGGCTGATTGAAGGGTTATGAACTATCCCAGCGCCCTGAAGGATGAACAATACGCGTTGATCGAGCCGATGCTGCTGGCGGCGAAGTCGAACAGACTGATCGGCGGGCGGCCCCGCGAGGTGGACCTGCGCAACATCGTCAACGGCATCCTCTACTTCGTACGCAGCGGCTGCCGGTGGCGGATGCTGCCGACGACGTTCGGCCCGTGGTCGACGGTGCACGACTACTATCGCAACTGGAAGCACGATGGCGCCTGGCAACGCATCCACGACAAGCTGCGCGAGTAGGTGCGTCGGGCCGACGGACGCAAGCCCACGCCGTCGGCGGCGATCATCGACAGCCCATCGGTCAAGTCATGCGCACCTTAAAAAACGCGCATGGCTACGACGCGGGCAAGAAGATCACCGGCAGAAAGCGGCATATCTGCGTCGACACGCTCGGACTGATCCTGGCGGTGGTCGTTCACTGAGCCGATGTACAGGACCGCGACGGCGGCGAGGAAGTATTGTTGAAGATGGTCGGCTGCTTCGGTCGGTTGAAGGTGATCTGGGCCGACGGCGGGTACGCCGGCGAGTTCGTTCGCCCCGCCAAAACGACGTTCAAACGTGTGATCGAAATCGTCAAGCGATCGGACACGGCCAAAGGGTTCGTGGTGCTGCCCAAGCGATGGATCGTCGAACGCACCTTCGGCTGGTTCAGCAAGTACCGCAGACTCAGCAAGGATTACGAAACACGCACCGACTCCAGCGAGACGATCATCCACATCGCCAGGATCAACCTTATGCCACACAAGCTCAAACCCGGCTGAAGGGTTCTCATACACGCTCTAACTTGAACCGACGGCAAAGTCCATCGGGTCGAATCAACGAATCAACGAGTTAATGGGTTAACGGGTTAACGGCTTAACGAGTCAACGAGTCAACGACTCTCCATCGCCCTCTTCCATCCAGTACCGCCGCTTCCCGTCCTTTCGGCGTTCGGCGAGGTGGCGGTGGCGTTCGAGCAGTTGCCTGGCCAGGGCCTGCATGTCCACCTGCGTGTCGGTCTCGTCGACGATCTCCACGCCCAGCAGCGTCTCCATCGCGTCTTCGAGCGTGACCACCCCCGCGGTGCCGCCGTACTCATCGACGACCTGGAACAGTTGCGAATCGTGGCCGAGGAACTGCTCGATCGCATCGGCGACCGAGGCGTGCTCGGGGATGATGTGGATCGGTCGCGCCACGTCCTTGAGCGGCGTGTCGGCCCGGTGCTCGCGGTGGGCCCGGTGCAGGTCGAAGCGTGTGACCAGGGCGGTGATGTTGTCCAGATCGTCGCGGAAGATCGGCATGCGTGCGAACATGAGCGGCCGGTCGGCCTCGATGGTCTGCGCGACCGTCTGCTGCTCGGGCAGGGCGAAGACGACCTTGCGCGGCGTCATGATCTGCCGGACCTCCAGGTCGCGCAAGGCCAGGAGGTTTCGCATCACGCGCGATTCGCTGGGGCTCAAGATTCCCTCGGCCTCGCCCATGTGCGAGATCGAATAGAGCTCGGCGCGGCTCATCTTCGCCTGCTCGCGCCGGCCGCCCACCAGGCGGTTCACCCACTCCAGGGCGCGGACGATCGGCCACAGCAGCACGATCAGCCCGTGCGTCGTCGTGGCGGTGAACGCCGCCAGCGGCTTGGCGTAAACCGTGCCCAGGGTCTTGGGCACGATCTCGCTGACCACGAGGATCAGCAGCGTGAGCACGGCGCTGGTCAGCCCGACCCACGCATCGCCGAACACCCGCGCCGCCTGCGCCCCGACGCCCGCGGCACCGACGGTGTGGGCGATGGTGTTGAGCGTGAGGATCGCCGACAGCGGCCGATCGACGTCGCGTTTCATCGCCTCCAGCCGCCGCCCGGCCTTGCTGCGGCGCTCGACCATGCCCGCGACGAACGCCCGCGGCACGCTCAGCAGCCCCGCCTCGAGCATCGAGCACAGGAACGAGACGCAGATCGCCAGGATCAGATAGAAGATCAGCAGCGCCATGACCGACCCATGGTAACCGCGCCCGGATTCAGCGGACGATCGCGGCGTGCCTTAGGGCTTGTCCCGCGGCAGCACCTGGCCGATCGGCGGGAGGTCCTGGAGCCTGGGAAACCGCCGCGCGTGCAGCAGGCGCTGCAGCCAGCTCGGCCGGCGCAGCGCCGGGTGGTCGGCGCGGATCACGTGCGTCTTGCCCCGTCGCGTGCGCAGCACCAGTTGCCCGTCGTCCTGCACGTCGGCCACGACCCAGTACTTGTCGACCACGTAGTGATATTCCTCGCCCCTGGGCTCGGGGTCGACCTGCTCGGCCCGCGGGCCGGGGCTGGCCGACCATTTGGTCTTGCGAAACACCACGGGGTCGCCGGGCTGGAATTGGGGGCCGCTGATCATAAGCGTCACTCGGTATGGGGCGAAGTCTAACGAAACGGTCGATCCTGCACGCGCCGCGCCGCCCGGTCGCTACGGCAGCGGGCGGGCCAAGAATCTTAACCGTATCGTAACAATTGGCCGTCGATGTGGAATGCGCCCCGCGTGGAATTGCGTGCGGGTCTGTGTCGGCACGGCCGGATGGGAGTGAGATGGCTGGGTTTGGGCGTGGGCCCGGCGGGACCGATCGGCCCGTGCGAGGGGGGTTACTCGCGGCGGCCGCGCGGGCCTTCGGCCTTGCGTTGGCCGCTGCCGCGGCTCTTGCGTGGCTTGGGCTTGTCGTCGCGGCGGGGCTTGTGCTTCTGGCTCTTCTTGTCGCTGCGCTTCTCGACGATCTTCAGGTCCATCTCCCGCCGCGCCAGGTCGATGCTCACGATCTGCACCTCGAACGTATCGCCGATGGTGATGGCTCGGCCCGAGCGCTGCGAGGTCATCGAGCCGGTCTGCTCGTTGAGCTTCCACTGATCGGCCGGGGCGCCGGGCAGGTCGGTGGTCTTGATCAGCCCTTCGACCAGGTACTTGTCGATCTGCACGAAGATGCCAAAGCCCGTCACGCCGGTCACCGTGCCCGGAAAGATGTCGCCCACGTGGTCTTGGAGCAGTTGGAGCACGAGGAAGTCGCGCAGCTCTCGCTCGGCCTGCTCGCTGTTGCGTTCGGTGGCCGAGCAGTGGCGGCCCATCTCCGCGAGCTTGTCTTCATCGGCGCAGCGTTCGTCGCTGCTGAGCTTGTTGGCCAGTTGCTTGCGCGGGCCCTTCTTGGCCGGCAGCTTGCTCTCCTGGCCCATCGCTTCGAGCAGCGCCTCGATCGCGCGGTGGACCAGCAGGTCGGGGTAGCGGCGGATGGGGCTGGTGAAGTGCGTGTAATGCTGACTGGCCAGGGCGAAGTGGCCGACGAGCGCGGGTGAATACTCGGCCTTGGTCAGCGTCTTGAGCACCGCCAGGTGGACCGCCTTGGCCGCGGGCTTGCCCCGGGTCGCGTGCAGCAGGCCCTGCAATTCCTTGCGGCTGGGGTTGCGCGGGATGTTGTAGCCCGCGACGCGCGCGAAGCGACGCAGCTCGTCGGTGTCGTGCGCCTCGGGGTCGGGGTGGACGCGGCGGATCAGCGGCACATCCAGGTCGTTGAACAGCCGCGCGATCGCCTCGTTGGCCTCGACCATGAACATCTCGACGATGCGATGGGTGAACGCATCGTCCTCCGGCCGGGCGTCGATCACGCGGCCGTCCTCATCGAACACCAGCTCGACCTCGGGCAGGTCCAGCGAGATCATGCCGTCGGCCTCGCGCCGCTTGAGGATCGTGCGCGCCAGTTGATCCAGCGCCTTGAGCGTCGGCGCGAGCGGATCGGAATAGGGCAGCTCGTACACCTGGTGCTTCTTCGCGGCCCGCTCGTCGCCGTCGATCAGGGCCTGGGCTTCGAGGTAGGTCAGGCGGTGGTTGGATTCGATCACGGCGTTGGCGATGCGCGTGCCGATGGGCCGGCCTTCGCGGTCGTAGGTGATGAAGCAGCTCTTGGCCAGGCGCGGCACCGCGGGCTGCAGCGAGCAGATGCCGTTGCTCAGCACTTCCGGGAGCATCGGCAACACCAGCCGCGGCAGGTAGCTGGAGTTGCCGCGCTCGTACGCCTCGGCGTCGAGCTCGCCGCCGGGGCGGACGAACGTCGCCACGTCGGCGATGTGCACGCCCAGCTCCCAGCCGGCGTCGGTCCGACTCAGCGAGATCGCATCGTCGAAGTCCTTGGCGTCCGGCGGGTCGATGGTGAGGGTAAACGTGTCGCGCAGGTCCAGCCGATCTTCGAAATACGCCGACTGGTGATCGTTGTAATCGCGCGTCGCAGCGCGGGCCTCGTTGACGACCGCCTCGGGGAACTCGGTGTGCAGGCCGTAGGCGCGGATCACGCCCATGGTTTCCACGTCCGGGGCGCCGGCTTCGCCGAGGGTCTCGACGATCACGCCCTCGGCGGTTTGGCCGCGACGCTCGGGGAAGACGGTCAGCTCGAGCACGACCTTGTTGCCGACCTTGGCGTTCTTGGCCTTGGCGTCGCGCACGAGCACAGGGCCGGCGACGGCCTTGCCATCGGGGTGGACGATCCACTGCTTGCCGCGCTGGTCGAGCGTGCCGACGACCTGGGTGTTGTTGCGCTGGATGATCTCGGTGACCACGCCGGCGATCGTGCCGTGCTTGCCGCGGTCGCGGTGGGCGATGTCGGCCCGGACGCGGTCGCCGGTCATCGCCCCGCCGGTGTCCCGCGGGCTGACGAACACATCGCCGTGGCTGGACCGCTGATCGGGGATGATGAACCCGAAGCCGCGCTCGTGGCGCTTGAACCGTCCGGTCACCTCGCGGCCGATCGGCGGCAGGGCGACCGCGTCGGCGGCGCCCAGCACGACCTGGTTGTTGCCCACCAGCTCGTCCAGCGCCTCGCGGAAGTCGGCGTGCTCCTCGGTCGGCACGCCCAGGGCCTTAGCCAGCTCGCGCACCTGGCGCGGCTCGTAATCGCGGTGGCTGACGTGACGAAGAATACGGGATTTGTACTGTGAAGGCATAAGGTTTCCAAAGGGAACGTAGCCGGGATTATAGGGCAAGGTCGCCGAAGGGGGTGGGAATGACAAATGACGAATGGCGGCGGGCGGGGGGCGGCACTTGCTCTGGTGGTGTTCAGCGGCGACATTGTTCGGCCATGGTTCGGGACCTGACGGATCGAGTGATCGTGATCACCGGCGCCTCGGCGGGCATCGGCGCGGCGATGGCCGAGGCCGCGGCCGAGGCCCGGATGCACTGCGTGCTGGCGGCGCGGCGGGAAGACAAGCTCGAGCAGGTCGCCCGCCGCGTGCGCGACGCCGGCCGCGAGGCCCTGGTCGTCGCCGCCGACGTGGGCAAGGACGACGACGTGCGCCGCCTGGTCGAGCAGACCGTCGAACGGTTCGGCCGGCTGGACGTGATGTTCGCCAACGCCGGCTACGGGTTCCTCAGGCCCGTGGCCGACCTGAGCGACGATGAGCACCGGCAGATCTTCGAGGCCAACTACTTCGGCACGGTGCGCTGTATCCGCGAGGCCCTGCCGATCATGCAGCAAGCCGGCCGGGGGCACATCGTGATCACCTCGAGCATCGTCGGTCGCGTGGGCCTGCCGCTGTACGCGGCCTACAGCGCCACCAAGGCGGCGCAGGATGCGCTGGCCACCGCGCTGCGCGTCGAGCTCGAACCGCTGAACATCGACCTCACCGCGGTGTACCCGATCGGCACGAAGACCGAGTTCTTCGAGGTCAGCGCGAAGATCGGCGGGCGCGATGCGATTTCGGAAAACACCCCCGAGGCGTTCATGCAAAGCCCCGCCCACGTGGCGCGGCGCATCGTCAAGGCCCTGCGCCGGCCGTGCCCGGAAGTCTGGCCGGCACGTTGGTCCCGATACGGCGCGGCGCTGGCCTGCATGTTCCCCCGGCTCACCCGCTGGGCCTTGCGCAAGCATTTCCAGCGCGACCACCGGGCGATCGGCGGGCAATAGAGCAGGTTGCAGCGTTGCGTCGCGTCTGGCGGGTGCCACGCCTTGTCCGCTTCAGCGGCAAGGTGTGCGGGCGTGCGGACGGCATCACACCTTGCCCTTGGGGACAAGGTGTGGGACCCACTACGGGTTGCCGAAAGATGCGCTCGCCACGCGCGGCCCGACGGGGCGGGCGCTGGCGGGGGGTCGTGCGGCGAATTACAGTGTGGGCCAAACGCACGGAGATGCCCATGCACCTGCGGAAGATCATACTCACAGCCCTGCTGGCGACCACCGCCGGCGGATGCGGGGCGGACAACTCGCTCAAGCCCTCGTGGACCGCCGCGCCCAACATCACCGTCCACGCCGTCCGCCGCGTCGCGGTGTCCGATGCCGGCGCGGCGCTGCAGATCGACCTGTCCGTCGAGCATGCCAACGACAACCCCGTGCCGCTGATCGAGGCCAAGTACACGCTCACCGTCGACGGCAACCGCTACACGACCGCGACCCACCCCAACGCCGTGGCCGCGGTCGGCCGAGCGGTGCGGTTCACGCTCCCGGCCGTGCTCAGCGCGGCGGCCGGCGATCGCTACACCGTCACCGGCCACGTCCGCTACAAGCCCCCGGGCCAGTTCCGCGAGGTGCTGACCGACCTGAGCATCCCCCTGCCGACCACCGCGTTCGAGGGCAGCGGGCAGATCACCGACGCCGCGGCGACGGTCGCCGTGCCCGGCCCCGGCGAGCCGATCCAGCCCGAGCCCGAGCACGTGCCCCTGGCGCCCCAAGGGCTGTCACCCCAGCCGCCGCCCGCGACGACCGGCCCCGAGCAGCCCGACGCGCCGCCGCGGCCGGCCCAGCGCGACGTGCCGCCCGAGCAGATCGGCGAGCCGATCGAACAACGCCTGCCCGGCGGCGCCACCCCCGGCGACCCCAGCGGCGACCTGTAAGGCGGACCCCGCCGACCCGGTCCGCTTCCCCGCCGGGGCGCATCGCCGGGCGGTTTTGTCACGCCGCCCCGCGCCTTCTATATTCGCACCATGACGACCACCGCCGCCGCTGTTTTTCGCATTGAAGTTCACCCCGCCGACGCCGCCGACGATCCGATCGGCGCCGGCGCGCTGCACGAAGCGCGCGAGCTGGGCCTGGCCGAGGGGATCACCGCCGTGCGCAGCGCGCGGGTGTACCTCATCGAAGCCGAGCTGAGCGACGAACAGATCCAGCGCATCGCCCACGAGCTGCTGGCCGACCCGATCAGCCAGCGTGCGGCGGTGGGCGCGACGGCGGCGGCCCAAGGCGCGGCGCTGGTCGAGGTGCATTACCTGCCGGGGGTGATGGACCCGGTGGCCGAGTCAACGCGCGAGACGATCTTCGAGATGCTCGGCGACGTCGGGCCGGTGTCCGTCCGCACGGGGTTCCGGTACGACATGGTCGGCGCCGCGGCCGAGCAGGCGCGGGCCATCGCGGAGCGAGCGCTGGCGAACACGGTGGTGCAGCGGATCGTCGCCGAGCCGTACCGGCCTGAGGCGTTCGAGCGTGGCACGCCGTACGAGCTGAAGCTCACGCACGTGCCGATCCGCGAGCTTGACGACGCGGGCCTCAAGCAGCTCAGCCGCGCCGGCCACCTGTTCCTCTCGCTCGAAGAGATGCGGTCGATCCAGCAGTACTACCGCGACGCCGAGCGCGAGCCGACCGACATCGAACTCGAAACGCTCGCGCAGACCTGGTCCGAGCACTGCGTCCACAAGACGCTCAAGAGCCGGATTCGGTATCAGCAGATCGCGGATGGCGGATCGCGGATCGCGCAAGTGAAACCGACCGCCGAGCAATGGCTCGACCGCCCCGGCCACACGCGCGATGACGACGGCGCTCTGGTGATCGACAACCTGCTCAAGAGCACGATCGCCGCGGCGACGCGCCGGCTGATGCACGATGGCGTGGACTGGTGCATCAGCGTGTTCGAGGACAACGCGGGGGTGATCAAGTTCGACGAGACCGACGCGGTGACGTTCAAGGTCGAAACGCACAACCACCCCTCGGCGATCGAGCCGTACGGCGGGGCGGCGACGGGCATCGGCGGGTGCATCCGCGACACGATGGGCACGGGCCTGGCCGCCAAACCGATCGCCAGCACCGATGTGTTCTGCGTGGCGTTCGCCGAGGGTTGGGCAAGCGACGAAGCGACGGCGCGACGGCGCGATGAAGCATCCTCATCCCCTTCGTCGCCTCTGCCCAAAGGGGTGCTTCATCCGCGGCGCGTCCTCACGCAGATCGTGGCCGGGGTGCGGGACTATGGCAACCGGATGGGCATCCCCACGGTCAACGGCGCGGTCTGGTTCGACGATCGCTACCTGGGCAACCCGCTGGTGTACTGCGGCAGCGTGGGGCTGATCCCCAACGACAAGTGCTTCGGTGAAGCGAAGCCGGGCGACCGGATCATCGCGCTGGGCGGGCGCACGGGGCGCGATGGCATCCACGGCGCGACGTTCAGCTCGGCCGAGCTGACCGACACCCACGCCGACGAGTTCGCCCACGCCGTGCAGATCGGCAACCCGATCGCCGAGAAGAAGATGCTCGACGTGATTCTCCAGGCGCGCGACCGTGCGGAAGGTTGCCTGTTCAGCGCGATCACCGACTGCGGGGCCGGCGGGTTTTCCAGCGCGATCGGCGAGATGGGCGAAAAGCTCGGGGCTGATGTGCAGCTCGACCGCGCGCCGCTGAAGTACGCCGGGCTGAGCTACGACGAGATCTGGATCAGCGAGGCGCAGGAGCGCATGGTGCTCGCCGTGGCGCCGGACAAGGTCGATGCCCTGGCCGCGCTGTGCGACGCCGAGGATGTCCAGTGGTGCGACCTGGGCCGGTTCGGCACGGAAAATCGCGAGCTGATCCTCCGCTACCGGGACACCGAGGTCGGCCGGCTGGGCATGGACTTCCTGCACGATGGGCTTCCCCAGCCGCTGCGGCAGGCCCAGTGGGCGGGAGCAAGCGACGCCGCGACGGCGCGACGGCGCGACGCGGGGGCGGAGCATTCTTCGTCGCTCGGTGGCTGCGTCGCTTCGTCGCTGCTCGCCTTGCTGTCCCATCCCAACATCGCGTCCAAGCACTGGATCATCCGGCAGTACGACCACGAGGTGCAGGGCGGCAGCGTGGTCAAGCCGCTGGTGGGCGCCGAGAACGACGGCCCCAGCGACGCCGCGGTGGTGCGGCCCAAGCTCGATTCGCACAAGGCCATCGCCCTGTCGGTCGGCCTGGCCACGGGCCTGGCGGACATCGATCCCTACTGGATGACGCTCGCGGCGATCGACGAGGCGGTGCGCAACGCCGTGTGCGTCGGCGCCGACCCGTCGCGCATCGCCATCCTCGACAACTTCTGCTGGCCCTCGAGCGACGACCCGCGGAACCTGGGCTCGCTGGTCCGCGCCGCCGAGGCGTGCTACGACGGCGCCATCGCCTACCGCACGCCGTTCATCAGCGGCAAAGACTCGCTCAACAACCAGTTCACCACCGACGACGGCCGAACGATCGCCATCCCGCCGACGCTGCTGATCAGCGCCATCGGCATCGTCGAAGACGCCCGCCGCTGCATCACCATGGACGCCAAGCGCCCGGGCAACACCCTCTTGCAGGTCGGCGTCACCACCGCCGCCCTCGCCGGTTCCCACTACGCCGCGCTCCCCGGCGCCGCCCCCCCCGGCGTTGCCGCTTCAGCGGCCACGCCGGCCTCGCCGCCCACGCCCCCCCGCGTCGACCTCACCCTCGCCCCGCGCTCCCTCGCCACCGTCGCCGCGCTCATCGCCGCCGGCCACGTCGCCTCGGCCCACGACTGCTCGGACGGCGGCCTGCTGGTCGCCGCCGCGGAGATGGCCTTCGCCGGTCGCGTCGGCCTCGCCGTCGACCTGGCCGGCGTCCCGCGCGACCGAACCGTCGATGACGCCGCGGCCTGCTTCGCCGAGACGCCCAGCCGCGTGCTCATCGAAGTCGCGCCCGAACACTACGACGCCGTCGCCCGCGCCCTGCGCGACGCCGGCGTGCCCTTCGGCGAGGTCGGCCGATTCAACGACACCCACACCCTCACCGTCCGCAGCCCCGACGCCGGCGAGCTGATGACCGAAACGCTCGACACCCTCCGCGACGCCTGGCGCAAGCCGCTGGACTGGTAAGCGAACTCGCAGCAGTACCGCGCGTCACTCACTCAACCGCCTACCGCTTACCCTCTCCGTCGCTTCGTCGCTCCGTCGCTCTCCCGCTCCTGCCTTTGTGTCGGCGTGCCATCATGCCTATCTTCTAAAGCATGGCCAACCAACCCAACGTCGTCATCTTCCTCACCGACCAGCAGCGGTGGGACAGCTCCTCGCTGCACGGCAACCCGCTGGAGCTGATGCCCAACTTCGATCGGCTCGCCGCGCGGGGCACGCACATCGCCCACAGCTTCACCTGCCAGCCGGTGTGCGGCCCGGCGCGGGCGTGCCTGCAGACCGGGCAGTACGCGACCACCACCGGCTCGTGGAGCAACGGCACCGCGCACCTGCCCGACGATGCGCCCAAGATCGCCGAGCTGTTCAACGACGCCGGCTACGCCACCGGCTACGTCGGCAAGTGGCACCTGGCGGGCGAACACTCCAACCGCGGGCCGAACGACGGCGGGGCGGTGTTCGAGCCCGGCCGGGGCGGCTGGCGGCACTGGCTGGGCGTGCAGGCGCTGGAGTTCAGCGTCCACGAGTACCGCACGATCCTCTACGACAACGACAACCAGCCGGTCGAGCTGCCCGGCTACCGCTCCGACGCCGTGGCCGACGCTGGCATCCGCTTCATCCACGAACATCAGGACCAGCCGTTCGTGCTGATGATGAGCTTCATCGAGCCCCACCACCAGAACGACAAAGACGACTACCCGCCGCCCGACGGCTACCGCGAGCGGTACGCCGGTCGCTGGACGCCGCCGGACCTCGCGGCCCTGCCGAGCCACAACCAAACCGACCCGCCGGCCGGGGGCACGACCCAGCAGCACCTGGGCGGGTACTGGGGCATGATCAAACGCCTCGACGAGGGCCTGGGCAGAGTGACCGACGCGCTCAAGTCGCTGGATCTCGAAGACAACACGATCGTGCTGTTCACCTCGGACCACGGCTGCCACTTCAAGACGCGCAACAGCGAGTACAAGCGGAGCTGCCACGAGAGCTCGATCCGTGTGCCCACCGCCCTGTGGGGCGGGCCGTTCGAGGCCGGCGGACAGGTCGGCGAGCTGGTGTCGCTGGTCGATCTGCCGCCGACGCTGCTGGACGCCTGCGGCATCGACGTGCCCGACGCCATGCAGGGCCGCAGCATCCTGCCCCTGCTGCGCGGCGGGCGCGAGGACTGGCCGGAGCAAGTGTTCGTGCAGATCAGCGAGGCCGAGACCGGCCGGGCCGTGCGGACGCACCGCTGGAAGTACGCCGTCACCGCCCCGCAGCAGCCCGGCCGGGCCGCGGCCGATGAGTACACCGAGGCCTACCTCTACGACCTGCACTACGACCCCTACGAGCTGTGCAACCTGATCGACCGCCAATCGCACGATGAAGTGCGCAAGGTCATGCGCGACCGCCTGCTGCGCCACATCGAGCAGATCGAAGGCGCGACGCCGAAGATCATCGAAGTCGAATCCAAACCCTCCGGCCAACGCATCGTCCGCGAAGAAGAAGTGAGGCAGTAAGCGGAAATGACGAATGTCTAATGACCACTGGAGCGCGGGGCAGGGCGTTTGCCCGGCATAGGTCATTCCGCATTCGACATTCGACATTCGGCATTGTCCATTGTTCCTTCCGCCCCGGAACCAACCACCATGTCCACGCCCACCCATCCCACCGGCATCGAACACCCCGACTCGATCGACGACGAGCGCGACGAGGGCGAAGGCGGGCGGTACGTGCTGGTGATGTTCGAGCGGCGCAAGTGGGGCAGCGACCCGTTGATGCTCGCGCAGCTCGAAGAAAAGGTGAACAGCTACCTCGCGTTCGTGCGGGATGGGTTTTTGTACCGCGTCCGCCCGCAGGCCCAGCAGCGGTCGATCGCGTTCGAGCTGCGCTGCCGGCACAAGCCGGGCCTGCGCGCCAAGGCGGCGATCGCGATGCTCCGCACCCACTGCGCGCGATACCATGTTGAGCTTCTCACCGAGCGTGACAAGGAACTGCGATGAGCGACCAGGCGCCCCGCCGGCCGAACGTGATCTGGTATTTCGGCGATCAGATGCGCGCCCAGTCGGTCAGCCACATGGGCGAGCCGAACCTGAGCACGCCGCACATCGACCGCCTCGCGACCGAGGGGGGGCTGACGTTCACCAACGCGGTCGCCGGCAACCCCTGGTGCACGCCGTTCCGCGGGTCGCTGTTGACCACGCGCTACCCGCACCGCTGCTGCCCCAAGACGCCCAGCGCGATGGACCCGCGGTGGCCGACCGTCGCCGATGCGTTCAATGACGCGGGCTATCACACCGCGTACTTCGGCAAGTGGCACGTGGACGGCACCAACGACGGGCCGACCAAGCGCATCGTGTCCCCCGAGCGGCGTGGGCGGTTCAAGCAGTGGCTGGGCTACGAGAACAACAACAGCCAGTACGACTGCTACGTGCACGGCCACACCGCCGAGGGCAACCCGATCGACCTGTACCGCCTGCCGGGCTACGAGACCGATGCGCTGACGGACCTGTTGCTGGATTTCGTGGATCGCCGGGCGGACGATGTCGAGCCGTTCTTCGCCGTCTGCAGCGTCCAGCCGCCGCACGGGCCGTACGTCGCCCCGCCGGATTTCCAGCAGGCCCACACGCCGGCCCACGTGGAGCTTCGGCCCAACGTGCCGCCGGTCCCGCGCGTCGAAGACCGCGCCCGCCGACAGCTCGCCGGCTACCACGCGATGATCGAAAACCTCGACTGGAACCTCGGCCGACTCGTCGACACCCTCGACGCCACCGGCCAACTGCACGACACGATCATCGTCTTCTTCTCCGACCACGGCGATTGCCACGGCTCGCACGGCGCGTGGGAGAAAAGCTCGCCCTGGGAAGAATCGATCCGCATCCCCTTCACCATCGGCGGCGGCCGACCGTACTACGGCAAACGCGCCGGCTACGAACGCCACGCCCCGCTGAACACCATCGACATCGCCCCCACCACGCTCGGCCTGTGCGGCATCACACCGCCCCAATGGATGGGCGGCTTCGACTACTCGGCCTACTGGAACCGCGACACCCCCACGCCCCTGCCCGGCGAACCCGACTCGGCCTACCTCCAGCACGTCGTGCGAAAGTTCCACGCCACCGGCATCGACCGCCAATGGCGCGGCATCGTCACCCGCGACGGCTGGAAATACGTCTGCACGCCCGGCTCGCCCTACCTCATGGTCGACCTCAACGAAGACCCCTACGAGCTGAACAACCTCGCCGTCCACCCCGACGCCCGCGACAAACGCCGCGAACTCCACACCCGCCTCGCCCAATGGATCGCCGACACCGACGATGCCTTCGAGCTGCCCGAGGT